>NZ_JAWLJU010000002.1:2687500-2945000 GCF_037120705.1 Pseudoalteromonas sp. UG3-2
TTAATATTCCCGTACTCAGTATGAATGCGATGGGGGGACGGAGCAGGCTAGGCAAGCATGGCGTTGGTTGTCCATGTGAAAGGCAGTAGGCTGGTGACTTAGGAAAATCCGGGTCGCTAAGGCTGAGAGTCGAGACGAGCCACTACGGTGGTGAAGTTGTTGATGCCCTACTTCCAGGAAAAGCCTCTAAGCTTCAGTTCATACTGAATCGTACCCTAAACCGACACAGGTGGTCAGGTAGAGAATACTAAGGCGCTTGAGAGAACTCGGGTGAAGGAACTAGGCAAAATCGTACCGTAACTTCGGGAGAAGGTACGCTGACATTAGGTGAAGGACCTGCGTCCGGAGCTGAAGTCAGCCGCAGTGACCAGGTGGCTGGGACTGTTTATTAAAAACACAGTACTCTGCAAAATCGTAAGATGACGTATAGGGTATGACACCTGCCCGGTGCCGGAAGGTTAATTGATGGGGTTAGCGTATGCGAAGCTCTTGATCGAAGCCCCGGTAAACGGCGGCCGTAACTATAACGGTCCTAAGGTAGCGAAATTCCTTGTCGGGTAAGTTCCGACCTGCACGAATGGTGTAACCATGGCCACGCTGTCTCCACCCGAGACTCAGTGAAATTGAAATCGCAGTGAAGATGCTGTGTACCCGCGGCTAGACGGAAAGACCCCGTGAACCTTTACTACAGCTTGGCACTGAACATTGACCCTACATGTGTAGGATAGGTGGGAGGCTTTGAAGCATCGTCGCTAGATGGTGTGGAGCCGACCTTGAAATACCACCCTTGTAGTGTTGATGTTCTAACTTAGGTCCCTGAATCGGGATTGAGGACAGTGCCTGGTGGGTAGTTTGACTGGGGCGGTCTCCTCCCAAAGAGTAACGGAGGAGCACGAAGGTTGGCTAAGTACGGTCGGACATCGTACGGTTAGTGTAATGGTAGAAGCCAGCTTAACTGCGAGACAGACACGTCGAGCAGGTACGAAAGTAGGTCATAGTGATCCGGTGGTTCTGAATGGAAGGGCCATCGCTCAACGGATAAAAGGTACTCCGGGGATAACAGGCTGATACCGCCCAAGAGTTCATATCGACGGCGGTGTTTGGCACCTCGATGTCGGCTCATCACATCCTGGGGCTGAAGTCGGTCCCAAGGGTATGGCTGTTCGCCATTTAAAGTGGTACGCGAGCTGGGTTTAGAACGTCGTGAGACAGTTCGGTCCCTATCTGCCGTGGGCGTTTGAGAATTGAGAGGGGCTGCTCCTAGTACGAGAGGACCGGAGTGGACGAACCGCTGGTGTTCGGGTTGTTATGCCAATAGCATTGCCCGGTAGCTACGTTCGGAACTGATAAGCGCTGAAAGCATCTAAGCGCGAAGCAGGCCTCGAGATGAGTTCTCACTTGGAGTTTAACTCCACTAAAGGGCCGTTGAAGACGACAACGTTGATAGGCAGGATGTGGAAGTGGTGCGAGCCATTAAGCTAACCTGTACTAATTACCCGTGAGGCTTAACCATACAACGCCAAAGTGGTTTAGCGACAGAAGTTGATAAGATACTAAAGTAGCAGCGGTTTTAGACCGCGACGAAGACAAAGAATTTAAGCAGTTTTTTCCAGATTTTAATTAATGAGGGCGACCTCATTGATACACCGAATTTCCTGGTGACTATAGCGTTTTGGAACCACCTGACTCCATGCCGAACTCAGAAGTGAAACAAAACAGCGTCGATGATAGTGTGGGCTTCCCATGTGAAAGTAGAACATCGCCAGGGCCTTATAAGTAGGTCGATGAAAGACATTCATCCATGAATCTCATCGACATTAGTACTTCCTTGTACGTCAAACCCCGATTCGAAAGAGTCGGGGTTTTTTTGCGTTTAGCGCACAATAAAAAGCGTGGGGTAAACCCGCGCCTACAGGAAATAACAGCCTTGAGAGCAATGTAGACAGAGTGGTAAAGATAACCGCGCGACTCTGACAACCCTTGGACACACATCCCTGTGGAGGGCTTCCGGCTCGGTATCCATACCTCGCGTTCACTGCACTGCGAAGCAGTGCTTCGGTCGCAGTTCACCCATGTGTCTCTCTATAAAAAGAATGAGAACATCCTACTTCGTAGCGAGCCAAGGCCTTATAAGAGGTCGATGAAAGGCATTCATCCATGAATCTCATCGACATTAGTACTTCCTTGTACGTCAAACCCCGATTCGAAAGAGTCGGGGTTTTTGCGTTTAGCGCATAATAAAAAACGCGGGGTAAACCCGCGCCTACAAAATCTAAACAGCCTGGAAGCAATAGGATAGAGACAAACCACAAGCCTTACTCTGACAATCTTTGGACACACATCCCTGTGGAGGGCTTCCGGCTCGGTATCCATACCTCGCGTTCACTGCGCTGCGAAGCGGTGCTTCGGTGGCAATGAACCCATGTACGTCAAACCCGCTGCAGCAATGCAGCGGGTTTTTTTGCGTTTAGCGCACAATAAAAAGCGCGGGGTAAACCCGCGCCTACCAGGTAGGGTTAACTCTGGGGAAGGTGGCGTGCTATATTACCCGAGAGAAGCGAGTGTTTTTAACTTGCTTTTGTAAGTAGGCGTCAAAGCACATGCAGATAATTCGAATAAATAAGTTACCGCTACTGGTGACTTTAATTGACTCCTCCGTGACTTCCACTAGGCCATCGGCGCATAGGGGGGCGAGAGCTGCTAGGCTGTCTGCAAAGTAGTGTTCGAAGTCAATGGCAAATTGTTGTTCAATTTCGCCTTTATCTAGTTCAAAGTGACAGATTAATTGCTTAATAACCGTGGCTCGAATTTCGTCGTCGGCACTCAGTGTAATGCCTTTGGTGATGGCACATTGCTTTTCTGTTAGTGCTTGATAATAGGGTTTCAGCTCTTTTTCATTTTGCAGGATCATGTGACCTATCTGAGAAATAGAAGAAACACCTAACCCTAGTAAATCACAGTCTCCATGGGTGGTGTAGCCTTGGAAGTTACGGTGTAAATGGCCTTCATTTTGTGCCACCGCAAGCTCATCAGTTTGTTTTGCAAAATGATCCATACCGATAAATTGGTAACCTGCCGCATCCATTTGTTCTAGGGTTTGTTTAAATATGGCGAGTTTGTCTGCCGCGCTTGGCATATCGGCTTCTTTTAGCTTACGTTGTGCAGCAAAACGCTCTGGTAAGTGAGCATAATTAAATACCGATACTCTATCAGGGGAAAGGGCAATTAGCTGTTCAATGGTTTCCTTATAGCTGCTAACCGTTTGGAATGGCAAGCCATAGATCATATCCATGTTAATGGATTTAAAGCCCAGAGTACGGGCTTGGTTTAACACTGCCAATACTTCGTCAAGGTGTTGTGGCCGGTTTACTGCACGTTGAACATCATCATTGAAATCCTGTACACCGAATGAGACACGATTAAACTCAAGGGTTTTTAAATGATTGAGCATATCTGGCGCCAAGGAGCGGGGATCGATTTCAATGCCGCGCTGTGCTGTTGGGGCAAAATTAAAGGCTGCATTTAACATGCTCACTAAGCGTGACATTTGTGCAGTAGTCAAAAATGTCGGAGTACCACCACCAAGATGCAGTTGCTCCACTGTGTAATCTGCAAAATAAGGTGCTTTGGCGGCAATTTCTTGTGCTAAGTAATCCAGATATACGTCAGCTTTAGATTGGTGGCGAGTAATAATTTTATTACAGCCACAGTAGTAGCACAGCTGATGACAAAATGGGATATGAATGTATAACGAGAGTGCGTTTGAGTCTGAGCCTTGTATGGCTGCTGTTAAGTCGTTTTCACTATATCCAGCTTCTAATGACAGCGCCGTAGGGTATGAAGTATATCTCGGGCCAGAAATGTTGTATTTGTTGATTAGGGATTGATCCCAGATAGGTAAGTTTTTCACGATACGCACTCTCAGTTAAGGTTGAGAGCCGTAGTGTACTGAGTATGGTCGCGGTTGATGTTGCCTCAGATCAAAACACGCTGCGATTATTACAGCGTGTTTTCTCTGAGAGATTGCTTACAGTTTGAACTGATTAACGGTGGCGTTAAGGGCTTTGGCTAGATCATTAAGATCACGGGATTCATCAGCCAGTACATTGGCGTGATTCGCGGTGCTGTTGACCAGTTCATTGATTTGGTTAAGGCTGTTATTAATGTCCTCAGCGACGACCGTTTGTTGCTCAGTCGATGTTGCAATTTGATGACTTTGGTCCTGCACCGTGGTCACAGATTCGGTGATCTCTTTTAAGGCATTGAGAACCGCTTGTGTTTCTTCTACCGTGCCTTCAGCTCTATCCTGACCCTGCTGCATCATTACTGAGGCTTTTTGGGCAATTTGCTGTAGTCGTGAAATCATATTACGAATATCGTCTGTTGACTCTTGTGTGCGACTGGCCAGCGATCTTACTTCGTCAGCAACAACGGCAAATCCGCGGCCTTGTTCACCGGCTCTAGCTGCCTCTATGGCGGCATTTAGAGCAAGTAAATTGGTTTGCTCGGCAATGCCATTAATAACATCAATAACGGCACCGATACTGTTTGTCTCTTGCTCAAGGCCAGAGACTACCTTGGCAGCTTCACCGATGTGTAAAGCCAGCTCTGTCATGACTTCCTGTGCTTGAGAAGAGCGACCGGCACCATCATTGGTAATGCGCTGTACAGCATCAGCAGCCTGGTTGGTTTCTTGGGCGTTACGAGAGATCTCTGTCACGGTTGCTGCCATTTCTGTTACTGCGGCACTGACACTATCCACTTGTTCTTTCTCGCGCTGAATCTCACTGTTGGTGTTATTCGATACTTCGCGTAACTGTGCTGAAGCATTGCTAAGTTGCTCTGCTTGGGCAGCCGTATCCAGCATCATGGCTCTGAGTTTATCGATAAAGGTGTTCATGTGCCGAGCCAGCTGACCGACTTCATCGTTGCTAGAAATATCAATTCTACGAGTGAGATCTCCCTCACCAGAAGCAATGTCGCGCATCGTATCAGTGAGCGCATCGATAGGCTTGGTAATCATTTGTGTGGCAAGCAAAATCATCACCACAATAATAGCAAGAATGATAATAACCACAGTGACGGTACTCATTACCGCGTCATTGACCGGCTCATCAATTAAAGAGACTGGGATCATTAAGCCTACATGCCAGTCCAATAATGGGTTATCGAGGGTGACATTATCAAACACCACATAGTACTGCTGGCCTTTGAAATTAACCATCGCCGAGCCCGCGCTTTGGTTAATCATGGCGGTATTTAAACCATTAAAGCCTGAAGTATCGGCAAACTGAGACTCTAAACCATCTAAGCCTTGTTTGCCCTTATCTCCCTCATCGGTGGTGGACAAGCGGTGCCCTGTACGCTCGGATAAGTGGACGACGTTAAGGTCGCTATCGAGTAAAAAGCCAAAGCCTTCACCATGAAATTTAATGTCCTCTACCATATCGTTTAAGCGGTTGATTTGGAGATCGACACCGCCCATGGCGATGAGTTTACCACTGTCATTGTATACTGGTTGGCGGATCACCGCTGAAACATCGCCAGTATTAATGTCGGTGGCTATGGGGCCAACATATAATTGTCCCACGTCTAGGGTATCTTGCCACCAAGGACGCTTATAGGCGTAATAAGGGCGACCATCTGAGTAGGCTGAGGTGCGATTATTCTCTTTGAAGTATTCGCCAGTAGTGGCAGAAGCGATAAAGGCGGACAGGATATTTTCATCGCCTTTAGCAATTCTCACCAAGTCTTCATTCATCGATTGGTAGTCTTTATCATTGCTTAAGTTAGCACCTCGAATAGTGTAATTCTCAAACCAATGAATGGTGTGTGGAGTAGACACAAAGGTTTCCACCACTTTACCGTAGCGCGCAAAGAAAGCTTCCATGGCGAGCTTTTCAGCCTGAATGTAACTTTGTGCTTCACGCTCAATGCCATCTCTTGAAAGGGTCGCGATATGGCTGACGAAGAAACTGGATGCGATGATTAATAAAATGGAAATGGTGCCGCCAATCAGCAGCAAAATCTTCTTTTTTAGGGATAGATTATCAAGCATGACATGTTCTTTTTATTAGCTAATGCAAACTGTAATAAAACCATAGATAAAAGAATAACGCTACTGTTTGCGCCGACTGATTTTACAGAGATAATAAGAGGTAACTAAAAATATGGGAAAGCATAATGACAGCGAAAGACAAACCAAAAGTAGTGGTGCTGGGCGCGGGGTGGTTAGGCCAAGAATTGTGTCTGCAATTGCAAGCGTCTGGTTGCCAGGTTGAGGGAACCCGGACTACAGCAAATAATGCATATCCTTGGAGTAGAGTACTGCGCTTAGAGCAACAACAGCTTGAGCATACCCTGTCATTGCAGCAAGCTTATTGGGTTTGCGCTATCCCACCACGAGCCAGAAAAGCCGACAGCAATTATCTAGCTACTTTGCAGCAGTCTATAGAGTTAGCCCAGCAGATGTCAGCCAAAGGCTTTTTATTGTGCTCCAGTACTGGCGTTTATAGTACTGACGCAGGTCACTATGATGAGCAAGGAGAGTTGGCCAGTAAAGCCAGTACTCGTATCAATGTTCTTAGAAGTGCCGAAGAGCTGGTGCTACAACATGGTGGCAAAGTGTTGCGCTTAGCTGGATTACAAGGCCCTAACCGAGAGCCTGGACGGTTTGTCGCTGGTAAAGCGTTATCAAGTTCTAGTAATGCTCGGGTCAATATGGTTGAGCGTCAAGACGTGATAGACGCCATATCTAGCGTAATAATGCAGTGGCAACAAGCACAATCCATTTACAATGTTTGCTACCCTGCACACCCCACCCGCGAGGAATATTATCGCCATCACTGTCAGCAACAAGGCACAGCAATGCCAAGCTTTGCTGCTACTGACAACGTGGACCGAGTGATCCAAGCTCAGGCGATCACTGAGCTTGGTTTTAGCTATCGTTACCCAATTTATTGTGAGGGTAGCATACCGCTAGGGAGTAAATGAGCCAGTGCTGCCGTGCCTAACAGGTCATTAGCTAACTCGATATCTGGCGCGAAATAGCGATCTTTGTCATAAAAGTCGACTTTATTGCGTAAAATCTGCAGTGCTTGTTGCACCTTATCGGATGGCTTTAATGGCGCTCTAAAGTCCAGCCCTTGCCCTGCCGCCAAGAACTCTACCGCTAATACGCCTTGGGTATTATCGGCCATCTCTTGCAAGCGGCGCGCAGCAAAGGTTGCCATTGATACGTGATCTTCCTGGTTCGCCGAAGTTGGCAAACTATCAACACTGCCTGGATGCGCCAGCGTCTTATTCTCAGAAGCCAGCGCGGCAGCGGTGACTTGCGCAATCATAAAGCCTGAGTTAACGCCGCCATTGTTGACTAAAAAGGCCGGTAACTTTGATAAGCTAGAATCAATCAGTAACGCGATACGTCGTTCGGCTAAGGCGCCAATTTCTGCAATGGCAAGCGCTAGGTTGTCGGCTGCCATGGCAATCGGTTCGGCATGAAAGTTACCGCCGGAAATAATATCACCGGCATCGGCAAACACCAGTGGGTTGTCAGTAACGCCATTAGACTCGACCAAAATCACTTCAGCTGCTTGTCGTAGCTGAGTAAGGCAGGCACCTAACACCTGAGGTTGGCAGCGTAAGCAATAAGGGTCTTGCACTTTTTCGCAGTCAACATGAGCATCGCTGATCTCAGAGCGAGCTTGCAAGATGTCGCGAAATGCCGCTGCAGTATCGATTTGCCCTTGTTGACCGCGCACAGCATGGATACGCTCATCAAAGGGCGCGCGGCTGCCCATGGCCGCTTCAATGCTCATGGCACCTACGACACAGCTTTGCGCATAAAGATCTTCTGCTCGGAAAAGGCCCTGTAATGCAAAGGCGGTAGACGCTTGTGTGCCATTCAGCAGCGCTAAGCCTTCTTTGGCTGCTAAGGTTAGCGGCTCAAGGCCGGCGATTCTTAAGCCTTGTTTGGCATCCATTAGTTCGCCTTGATGGCGCACTTGGCCTTCACCTAAAAGTGGCAGGCACATGTGCGATAATGGCGCTAAGTCACCAGATGCCCCCACCGATCCTTTTTTGGGCACGCAAGGGTAGACTTCGGCGTTGACTAATGCCGCTAAGAACTCAATCACTTTAAGACGGATCCCAGAAAAGCCCCGGGATAAAGAATTAATTTTTAGTACCATCATCAGCCGCACGGTACTGTCATCCATTAGCTCACCGATCCCCGCTGCGTGAGACAGCACTATGGAACGTTGCAATAATTCGAGCTCGTCTTGGGCGATTTTAGTGTTCGCAAGGAGGCCAAAACCGGTGTTAATACCATACACTGTTCGACCTTCCTTAATCACTTGCTGAACAGTATCGGCACTGTTGGCAATAGCCGCAGTGGCTGACTCATCGAGGCTGAGATTAACCGGCTGTTGATTAATTTGACGTAACGCTGCGAGCGTCAATTGGCCTGGGATTAAATTCAGTGAGTACATACTTACTTTCCTTTCAGCATTGGTAAATCGAGTTTTTGTTCCTTGGCGCAGTCTTTGGCAATGTCGTATCCGGCATCGGCATGACGCATAACACCGGTACCAGGGTCATTCCAAAGCACACGTGATAAACGCGCGTCTGCAGCATCAGTGCCATCGGCGACAATGACGACACCAGAGTGCTGACTAAAGCCCATTCCTACGCCACCACCATGGTGCAGAGATACCCAAGTAGCACCGCCAGCGGTGTTAAGTAAAGCGTTCAGCAATGGCCAGTCTGATACCGCATCTGAGCCATCCATCATGGCTTCGGTTTCACGGTTAGGGCTGGCTACTGAGCCAGAATCCAAATGATCACGACCGATAACAATAGGCGCTTTTAGCTCGCCATCTTTAACCATGTCATTGAATGCTCTTGCTAAACGCGCTCTGTCTTTCAGTCCTACCCAGCAAATTCGCGCCGGAAGGCCTTGGAACTGAATGCGTTCGCGAGCCATATCGAGCCAATTATGCAAATGCGGGTCATCGGGGATCAGTTCCTTCACCTTGGCGTCTGTTTTATAGATATCTTCCGGATCGCCAGAGAGCGCAACCCAACGGAACGGACCTATGCCTTGGCAAAATAGTGGTCGTACGTAAGCTGGCACAAAACCGGGAAAATCAAAGGCGTTTTCAACCCCTTCTTCGAGTGCCATTTGGCGTATATTGTTGCCATAGTCGGTGGTTGCTGCACCACGTGATTGCAGCGTTAGCATTGCCTGAACTTGTACTGCCATAGATTGCTTAGCCGCTTTAACCACGGCTTGAGGGTTGCTCTCGCGCTCACTGGCCGCTTGGGCCATCGTCCAGCCTTGCGGCAAGTAACCGTTAAGTGGGTCATGAGCAGAGGTTTGATCTGTCACTACATCAGGGGTGATGTTACGCTTAACCAGCTCGGCATAAATATCTGCGGCATTGCCAAGTAGCCCTACAGATACTGGCTTGCCAGCCGCTTTCGCTTCTTCAATCATGGCCAACGCCTCATCCAGGGTCGTGGCTTTGCGATCGACGTAGCGTGTTTTTAGGCGAAAGTCGATGCGCGACTCATCACATTCCACCACTAGAGCGCTAAAGCCAGCCATAGTCGCTGCCAGGGGTTGCGCACCACCCATACCACCTAGACCACCGGTGAGGATCCATTTGCCAGCCGCATCACCGTTAAAGTGTTGCTTCGCCATCGCGACAAAGGTTTCATAGGTACCTTGGACTATGCCTTGTGAGCCAATGTAGATCCACGACCCGGCGGTCATTTGGCCGTACATCATCAAGCCTTTTTTATCGAGTTCATTAAAGTGATCCCAGTTAGCCCAGTGAGGAACCAAGTTAGAGTTTGCGATTAACACTCGTGGTGCGTTGCTATGGGTTTTGAACACACCTACGGGCTTGCCAGATTGCACTAATAAAGTTTCGTCTTCCTCTAAGCGGTCAAGTGTCTCGACAATTTTATCAAAACAGGGCCAATCACGAGCGGCGCGACCAATGCCACCATATACCACCAAGGCGTTAGGGTGTTCGGCCACTTCTGGGTCGAGGTTATTCATTAGCATGCGTTTAGCGGCTTCGGTTAACCAGCTTTTAGCTGTGATTTCACTGCCTCGAGGGGCGCGGATTTGACGGCTGGGGTCTAATCTTGGGTTATCACTCATTCTGTTTACTCCTGTTGTATATACAACCTGTTCGAAACGTTTGCCATCTGCTGGCACTGCGTTGTCATGCCAAGTTGTAACGGTTTATTTTTTATTGTGGCTCACAGCGCTGCAAGCCAAGTGGTTATTTGTGTTTAAAGGTTAAATGACCGCCTAGGCGGTATTTGCTGCCCGGTGAAATAAGTCGAGCAAAACTAACAATGCCTTTCGCTGACCAAGTTCTGCGGATCATTTGCAGGCAGGGTTCTTCGTTGAATAACCCCAGCCATTGACATACCTCAGGTGATGGCATGACGGCTTCCACCGTGTGGCGCGCTTCAGTTAAAGGAGCCACATGGGATAAGTATTCGTGTGGGGTCGTCAATTCAAAGTTTTGGTCTAGGTATTCAGGCGCTAGGGTCGGGTTGACAAAGCGCTCCTCCACCTGCAAGGGTTGTTCATTTTCGTTGTGAACAATGACACTGCGAAATACCGGAGCTTCTTCCTCGACACCCAAGGCGATGGCAATGGGGGCCACAGCCGCAATAAGCTCCAAGGTTAAGACGGTGCAAGAATACTTGCCATTGCGACCTTGCACTTCCTCCGCGATATTGCGGATTTCCAGCAAGGATGACTGTGATTTGAAACTAGCCACAAAAGTCCCTAGGCCCTGACTGCGTGTCAGTATCCCAGCTTCTGTTAACTCGCTCAGAGCACGCCGCGCGGTCATGCGGCTTACGCTAAACTGTTCCGCCAACGCATTTTCTGAAGGAACTCGGGCATTTTCATGCCAAAGCCCTGCTCGAATGTTATCGATAATATGTTGTTTTATCAGCGCAAACTTAGGAGTTTCTGTCACAACCTAGCTCTCTAGAAATGGTGTTATAAAATAAAGATGGCACACTTCTCTTGTATATACAAGTATGGCTGTTAGACTCAATCAATATGACTTGAACAGAGTAGGCTAGCTATGCTTGATGCAGATTTAATCATCATTGATGTCAATATTGCGACAATGGACCCAGAAATAACCACACCTTATGGCGCCATAGAGGATGCTGCCATTGCCATTAAAGGTGGGGAAATCGTCTGGCTGGGAGAGCGTAAGCAACTTCCAGAAGTGGATGCCTTTGCTACCCCAATTCATAAAGCCGGTGGTCAATGGTTAACACCAGGGTTAATTGATTGTCATACCCATATTTTGTTTGGCGGCGCACGAGCCAATGAGTTTGAACAGCGCTTACTGGGAACCTCATATCAAGAAATTGCAGCCCAAGGCGGTGGTATTGCCAGCACCGTAAAAGCCACTCGCTTGGCGGATCGTGAAACGCTTTTTGTTAGCGCCAAAGACCGCTTGAATAGCTTGTTGGCAGAAGGTGTCACCACCGTAGAGAGTAAATCGGGTTATGGTTTAGACTTGCAAAACGAAATAAAACTATTGGAAATAAACCAGCTGCTTAACGCTCATCACCCGATTGACGTCCACAGCACTTTTTTGGGGGCGCACGCGTTACCACCGGAATATAAAAATGATAGCCAAGGCTATATTGATCAGGTGTGCGAGCAGATGCTCCCTGAGGTTGCCAAGCGCCAGCTAGCTACCGCTGTGGATGTATTCTGTGAAAATGTCGGCTTTACTTATCAACAGACGGAGCAAGTGTTTGCTAAAGCACAAGAGCTTGGGCTTGCGGTGAAATGTCATGCGGAGCAATTATCTAACCAACATGGCAGTGAGCTGGTGGCGAAGTTTTCAGGTTTGTCTGCTGATCACGTGGAGTATTTGGACGAAGCGGGAGTCAAAGCCATGGCCGCCAATGACGTGGCTGCCGTTTTGTTGCCGGGCGCCTTCTACTTTTTACGCGAAACCCAGCAACCACCGATAGACCTATTGCGTCAGCACAATGTGGCGATGGCCATTGCCAGTGACTTTAACCCCGGCACTGCACCACTTTGCTCATTGCGATTAATGCTAAATATGGCCTGTACATTATTTCGTATGACACCTGAAGAAGCATTGCAAGGTGTAACCATCAATGCAGCTAAAGCCCTTGGGTTGAGCGACCGTGGCGTGTTGAAAGCGGGTATGCGTGCTGATTTGGCTTTATGGAATATCAGCCATCCGGCCCAACTGAGTTATCAATTTGGCGTCGCTGACCTGTCAAATTTGTGGATCTTGGGTAAACTTAACCAGTAATGATGGTTTAATAAGCAGTATGTTATGTATTTTATGTTGGCGGCTGCCCTTACACTTGAGGGAGCTGCACTACTTATAACGCCATGGTCATCGGCGTTTGCTGGAGCCACTGTTATGGCGGCCTGTGCTCTGGCATTACAACGCCCTTCAGTTGTACTGTTGCTAGCGCACGTAAGCAGCATGACATTGGCAGTGTTACTGTTATTCACGGGTCAAGCGACTTGGCTATATTTGCTAACCTTGCCACTTTTACTGTATTTAATGGATGGCTTACAGCAATCGCGAGTGGGCTTTTTAGTCACCACCACCCTGGCAATTATTGCCCTAGTAGGTTGGCTAATATATCACTATTTATTCTTTATCGGCCTTCATTATGCTGCCACCATAATATTAATGATGTACTGTGTGCGGCTATGCTACAGCGCCATTATAGCCGCGGCACCTAAGTCCAAGGAAGCGGCCAATAGCCACCCAGAAGATGATTCCCTAGGCCTACCAGGCAGGCAAGCTCTAAAACAGGCATTTTTGCATTATAGATCGCAACACCCTTTCACCTGCATGTTGGTGCTGGTGAGGCTAGTGGGCTTTGAAAAAGTCAACTTTCACTTGGGAAGAGAGTTTGGCGACTTGTTATTGGCGCAATCGGCAAATCGCATCTCACAGTGTTTGCAAATTAACGAAGTGATGGCCATTACCCATCATAATGAGAGTGCAAAGCTCGCGCACCTTGGCGGACTGAACTTTGTGTTTATTTGCTCCTTAGAGCATGCCAACCACCTCCACGAGCAACTGTTAGAGCAAATAGCGGATTCTACTTTGCAGCCTTTCAATGTGGGTAGCTGTACCGTCGAAGTGTCGATGCGAGCAAGTTACGTAAACTGTGACGAAGAAATGGGGCAGCTGGAAAACTTAATTTCTTGTGCCTTTATGGCGTTGGATAGTCAGCCTCAGCAGCAGGTAGTGCCATATCAGCAGCGCATGCAGATAAAGCGCTTGGAGCAGCAAGTGAGGTTGTCAGAGTTGGCGAAAATCGACTTTCGAAACGAGTTTGAGCTCTATTTTCACCCGGTGATCCGCCACCAAGATAACCAAGTGGAGTTTGTCGAGTTACTCTTGCGCTGGCAACACCCAAAGCAAGGGATCCTCAATGCCAATGAGTTTATTGATGATATTCGCTTAGCCGGTTTAGCGGAAGGACTGGCGGAATATGTATTGGAGCGTGCTTGTGAATTGGCCTTGGCATTAAAAATGGAAAAGGTCAGTGTGCCCATCAGCATTAATGTGCTGGGCCCTGAGCTCCTCAGTGAACATTTTATTGATTACCTCGACCACACCATTCTCAATCACCAGCTCAGTCCAGACGCCATTATTATTGAGTGTCCGGCCAGCATGCTCGCCAGTTTATCAGACAGCGAAGTGGCCATGTTGAGACGCCTGAAAGGCATGGGAATTCGAATGTGTATAGATGGCTTCGGTGAGGCGCCATTAATTTTGGCTAAGTTGCCGGCGATGAAGTTCGATTACGTTAAGTTGTCTCGCAGTATGACCAATGAGCCAGAAAAGTTAGGACATACAAAGGCGCTGGTTAAAGGCATTGTCGAGATGCATCAGCAAAAGCACTGCATGGTGATCGGCGAAGGAGTTGAGACACAAAGCCAATTAGATTTTGTCAAAAGCCTTGGCACCATTGCAGCGCAAGGCTTCTATTTTATTCGCCCGCAAAATAGTAATATTCTGATTAGCTGGGTTAAGCAGTGGCGTTTGTCACACCCAAGCTAGCCCAGTTTTGCGCTGAGATAAGCGTTTACAAGATTTGCCAATACTTGGCCGCAATGCTCTATGCCAACGGCTTCTCCGTGTGGGTGCCTGCTTGGCGCGGCTTCGCACAGGTGCAGATATTTACTATTTTTATGTTGGCTGGCTAAATACACAAAGTGCTCCGCATCGGCGGCACTAAAGCCTTGATAGGTGAGGGCGCTGGCGGGCATTGCAGTGATGGCGTCAACATCTAACTCAACGCCAAGTCCGGTCGTTGCATGGTAAGATGCTAGGGCTGCGGTTACGGCTTCGGTGAGACTTTTAACGCGGCGAACATAGATGTCTTGATAGCTGGTAAAGCCAAACCCCACGTCATGCAAGCGAGTCAGGATTGCTTGGTTATTTTTTTGTTCATGCAAACCAATGATATGGTAATCCGCGAGGCTACCAGCCTGATGGGCGTAACTAAAGCCATTGCCACTGTGGCGGCCTTCACATGCCCTAAAGTCGGCATGGGGATCAAAGTTTAGCGCTGCGAGCGGGGATTGTGTGGCTTGGAAGTAGCCTTGTAGAAGACCATATGCATTGTTGTGGCCACCACCAATAACAATGGGCTCAAGCCCTGCTGCAAAGATGGCCGCAAATACCGCAATCACGCGTTGGTCTATGCTGGCACATAACTGCCGTAAACGCTGCAATTGCTGTGGCTGAGTATTGTCCAGCGAGCTTGCTTCAGCATTGATATCGTCAAGCTCTACTTCGCCCAGCAAGAGTACCTTTTTGGCACTGAGGAATTGGTTTTCAGGCTGGTTTAAAAAGCGCTTTAAAAACGCCTGCCAGCCTAACTCTGAACCACCTTTACCACAGTTGGCCCGCGGTCCAATATCCTCTGGAATACCGACTAAAACGTAGCGTATACCAAACGCGGCGGCATCTTTTAAGGCTTCGAGAAAGTTATCCTGAGATTGCAAAAAGCTGATACTTTGCCATAGCCGAGTTTCGCCATCGCGGCTGACGGTCAACTCGCTAATGGCGTGCTCATCATAAATTTTGACTGCTGAATTCATGACTGCTCGCTAGCTTAAAGGTCGTCGCCATCTTCTTCGAGTAATAACTCTTCGGCAGAGATAATAATGCCGGTGGAATCAGCGTAAATAAAGTCATCGTCATAAAACGACACGCCGGCGAAGTTAACCGGAACGCCTACCTCGCCACTGCCACTACTGTCTGCGGCAACGGGAATGGAGGCAATGGCTTGAACTCCAAGATCACACTCTTCTAGTTCATCGACGTGCCTTACGGCTCCGTATACCACGATACCTTGCCAGTTGTTTTCAGCCGCCAGTTCTGCAAGATCGATATCAATTAAAGCGCGACGCGTTGAACCGCCACCATCAATTAGTAACACGCGACCAGTACCATCTTGCTGCAGTACATCTTGGATTTGCTCATTATTTTCAAAGCATTTCAGCGTTGTTATACGGCCAGAAAAGGAGCTTTGGCCGCCAAAATTGATGAACATTGGCTCAAGCACATCAACCACATCTGCGAAATGGTCACAAAGATCCGAAGTGCTGTATTCCATATTAAATCCTCGAGTATTGGTTATGACTACTCAGTATACTCTCATACTTGTGCTTAGCAATGCTTTGATTCAACTTACATATTTGTGTCTTAAAAGTGTCACCCATTTGTTATTTAGCTCTTCTATGCTGAAACGGATATTAGCAGATCAGGCGCGTGATAATGGTAAAAGCAAAATTAGCTCAGCTCGATACAGCGCTTTACTTTGCGGTATTTCGACCGCAGCCAAAAAATTGGTGTCGACTTGCTGCACTGGCGCTGTCGAAAAGTGGCAATGGTGGTCTTTATGTGTTGGTTGCTTTAGGTTGTGCGTTATTTTTAGAGCAACTGGGAAGGCAATTTGCACTTACTGCAATATTAGCATTTGCCATTGAACGACCACTGTACTTTTACTTTAAGAACCGCTTTGCGCGGTTACGCCCTTGCGACTGTTTTGCGGTAAAAGCACTGTTAAAGCCCAGTGATAAATTTAGTTTACCTTCAGGTCACAGTGCCGGTGCCTGGCTGTTTGCCACCTGTTTAATGGAGCAAATACCGAGTTTATCTTTGGCGTTAATGCTTTGGGCGTGTGGCGTATCGCTATCGCGCGTTATTGTTGGCGTGCACTACCCACTGGATGTGGTGTTAGGTGGCGCAATGGGCAGCGCATGTGCAGTACTGGCGATCATCATAATAGGAAGCCTATGAAGATTTTATATGGGGTACAAGGAACGGGAAATGGCCACACTACCCGTGCTCGGGTAATGGCAAAAAGCTTTCGTGAAAAAGGCATTAAGGTCGACTACTTTTTTTCCGGGCGGCCTAACGATAACTACTTCGACATGCAAGCATTTGGCGATTACCGCAGTTGTCGGGGATTGTCATTTGTTACTGAACATGGGCAACTGAATAAAATGGCAACGCTTAAATCTCTGCGCTTAGGCGAGTTTGCTCGTGATATTAAAAGTTTGGACGTCTCAGACTATGACGTCATATTTAACGACTTTGAGCCGGTGACGGCGTGGGCTGGCAAGCTGGCGAAGGTTCCGGTTATCGCCATGAGTCATCAAGCTTCTTACCTGTTCAACCCTGTACCGCAACATGCTGTGCATTCATGGCATCGAATATTAATCCGTTATTTTGCCCCAGCCAATATTCACCTTGGGGTGCACTGGCATCCGTATCACCGCAACATCATTCCACCGTTTATCCCTTATCAGCCTGAGCAAGAGCTCAGCGCTTGTGTTGCCAATAAAATATTGGTGTATTTACCGTTTGAAGATCTTGCCAGCATTATCGAGCTATTAAAGGACTTTCCCGACAAAGAATTTTATTGCTATCACCCACAGGCTTCTGATCGCTCTATTCAGCATATTCATCTGCGCAAGCCTAGTCGTACTGGCTTTATGCAGGATTTAAAAAACACCTCAGGAGTGGTCGCCAATGCTGGGTTTGAGTTATCGAGCGAAGCGTTGAAGCTGGGAAAAAAATTGTTGTTAAAACCGTTAGATGGCCAATTTGAACAACAAAATAACGCCCAAACTCTGGCCCAGCTGGGTTATGCCCAAGTGATGAATTATCTCAATGTCAGTGCGTTAGAAGAGTGGCTTAGCAGTGCTGCTAAGAGTACTGTCTATTTTCCTTCTGATCCAGACGACTTAATTGATTGGTTGTTAGCTGGGAACTGGCATGAGGTGGAGCATTTACACAAAAAGTTGTGGTGCAATGTTACCAACATGTATACCAATGTGGCCTAGATCATATTAATTGTAATAACTAGCAAATTCGAAGGGGTTCAAGTAGGCAAGCTGGTGCGCTCTCGTCTATACTCGAGAAACTAGCTTAGTATTAAAGGTAAGCCAATGGCGCTATTAGAAAACTTGACCATAAAACGTCGCTTGCAAGTGAATGCATTGGTGGTAGGGATTGCCTTAGTTGTTATGTTAATCATGATTATGTTCGAAGCTCGGACCATGCTGAAGCTGAACGAAGCCATTCAGCAAGCAGAAGAGGTGGCAATACATGAACTCAGTATGCGAAAGCATGAAAAAAACTTTCTGTTTTATAAAGAAGAGTCGAGCTTGTCTGGCCATGAGTCTGAGTACAAGTTGCTGCAGCAAAAACTCGGTTCGTTGAAACAAATCTTTGCTGGGTTTGGTATCAACCTAGGAAAGATTAACGAGTTTGAGCGCTTGGTGAACACCTACCATAGCGATTTTCAAACCGTTGTTGAGCTACAAAAAACCATTGGTCTTCACCCTAAAGACGCCCTTTATGGCGAGCTTAGAGGGGCGGTGCATCAGGTAGAGACATTACTGAAAGAAAAAGAAAACTATCAGCTGTTGGCTACTATGCTGCAGTTACGTCGCGCTGAAAAAGATTTTATGCTGCGTCTGGACCCTAAGTACTTAGGGCGGTTTGATGATTTGATTACACGATTTGAACAGGAAATTCGCAGTGCTGGTTTTGACAACCAATATCAGTCGCAACTGTTACAATACCTCAGTACCTATCAGAACAAGTTTAGAGCGCTGGTCCGCGCCCAAGAAACATTAGGTTTTGATTTACAAAGCGGTGCCCTTGGCAAGATGAAAGTGAGTGTGGATAAAAGCGATGAAGTGGTGGAGCAAGTCGTTGAGCAAGCAAAAGCTGAAATCAAAGCCAACGCTGATACCACCCAAATGATTGCTTTTGCAGTATTTATTGTGGCGGGTTTGATTGTAATGGCACTGGTGCTCTCGACCAGTCGCTCTATTGTGCAACCGGTAGAGCGGGTGTATCAAACCATTGAAAAAATCCGTCGCGAAAATAACCTCAGTTTGCAAATTGAACAAAGTGGCAATGATGAAATCACCATTATGACGCGCGACTTCAACAGTTTGCTGACGGATTTTAGAGAGCTTATCGCGGATATTCATGGGGCCTTATCAACCATTAATGAAGCCACCGATCACCTTACCGAAACCACCGCACAAACCAGCACGGGCATGGCCGAGCAGCTTCATGAAGCCGATATGGTGGCAACGGCTGCAACTGAAATGCAAACCACCATTCAAGATATTTCCCATAACACCAGTGAAGCGGCGCATAAAGCGGAAACCACCAATGGTAACGCTCAGCAGGGCCGTCGGGAAGTAACGGCGACCATTGAGCATATTATGCAGCTTTCTGAGTCACTAGGTGGCGCCTCGGATGTGGTGGCGCAACTGGAGCGTGACGGTGAAACCATTGGTTCGGTGTTGGATGTGATCCGTGGCATTGCAGAGCAAACCAACTTGCTGGCATTGAACGCCGCCATTGAAGCGGCCAGAGCCGGTGAGCAAGGCCGCGGCTTTGCTGTGGTGGCAGATGAGGTGCGCTCACTTGCTCAGCGTACGCAAGATTCCACACAAGAAATTGAGAGCATTATTTCGACCTTGCAACAACGCACTCGTGAGGTGGTAAACATTATGGAGCAGTGCCGTGAGCAAGGCAATGAAAGTGTTTCACAAGCAGAAAAAGCCGGTGAGCTGCTAGGTATGATCACCGAGGATGTGCAAACCATCATGGATATGAGCACCCACATTGCCACTGCGATTGATGAGCAAAACCAAGTGGCTTCTGAGGTTAATAAAAACGTGGTTAAAATCCGTGATATTGCCCAAGGCGCTTCTGAAAATGCACACTCTAACGCACAAAGCAGTGAGGAAGTGGCGGAGCAAGCGCGGGTATTGCGTGATGCTATCGCCAAGTATCAAGTTTAATTAAATCAAGCAACACCAAGCCCTGCGAGAGTGGGGCTTTTTTATGGCGGATACACAGACATGAGTTATGGTAGAAAGCTAATAGACTTTCTTCAGGTAGCAAAGTTGATTGGATAGGGGGGTGGAGCTCAATTGCGATTAGGGCACAAACTTGATCGGTACGCTATCTCGTTGTTGTTGGTGCTCTGCCACAGCAGCAACATACTCTTGCCAAAGCTGCTCTTGTTGCGCGGCAATGTGATGAAAATACTGCCAGCTATACAGGCCAGTGTCATGGCCATCATCGAACACTAACCGTGCGGCATAATGTCCCACCGGCTCAATTTTTGTGATAGTGACGTTTTCTTTATTTAACACTAACTGCTTTTGTTCAGGGCTGTGCCCTTGTACTTCGGCGGAAGGGGAGTGAGTGCGCAAAAATTCTGCACTAAAGTGGTGACAGCTGCCATCTTCAAAATACACATCTAACACCTTACTTACAGTGTGATAATGTAGTTTAGTGACTTGATACATTGGCGACACGCTCCAAAAAGCTAAGCGGAGCCAAGCTCCGCTTATAGTGTGGTTATAAGATAAAGCGACTTAAGTCTTCATCTTGCACTAACATATCGAGATGCTGCTCAACGTAAGCGGCATCAATGGTTAATGCTTCTCCCGCCTTTTCGCTGGCATCGAATGACGCTTCTTCCATCAGCTTTTCCATCACCGTGTGTAGACGGCGAGCACCGATATTTTCGGTCTTTTCATTAACCTGGAAAGCGGCCTCGGCAAGACGCTCAATGGCATCGTCGGTAAAGTTAACCTCGACATTCTCGGTTTTCATTAGGGCAATTTGCTGCTCGGTGAGCGAGGCACTAGGCTCGGTTAGAATGCGCTTAAAGTCACCTGCAGTCAGTGCTTCTAATTCAACACGGATAGGTAAACGACCTTGCAGCTCTGGAATAAGATCGGACGGTTTCGCCATTTGGAATGCGCCCGAAGCAATAAACAAGATGTGGTCGGTTTTCACCATACCGTGCTTAGTGTTTACCGTTGAACCTTCGATAAGAGGTAACAAATCGCGTTGCACACCCTCGCGGCTAACGTCTGGGCCAGAAGACTCGCCGCGCTTGCAGATTTTGTCGATTTCATCGACAAACACAATGCCGTTTTGCTCTACTGACTCAATCGCTTGCTCTTTAAGCTCTTCAGGATTCACAAGCTTAGCAGCTTCTTCTTCGACCAGAAGTTTAAAGGCTTCTTTGATTTTTAGCTTACGATTCTTTTTCTTATCGCCTGACATGTTTTGGAACATGCTTTGTAGCTGGTTAGTCATTTCTTCCATGCCTGGCGGTGACATGATCTCCACTTGTGGCGCAGACTCGGCAATATCAATGTCTATTTCTTTGTCGTCTAGCTGGCCTTCACGTAACTTTTTACGGAATACCTGACGAGTCGAGCTGTTGTCGTCACGTTGTGCTTCGCCCCAAGCGTCTTTTGCTGGTGGCAATAGGGCATCGAGAATACGCTCTTCAGCGGCTTCTTCGGCTCTGTGTTTGTGTTTTTTGGTTTGCTGCTCACGGGTAATTTTAAAAGAAACCTCGACTAGGTCGCGAATAATGGTTTCCACTTCTTTACCTACGTAGCCTACTTCTGTGAACTTAGTGGCTTCCACTTTGATAAAAGGAGCATTGGCGAGCTTAGCTAGGCGACGCGCAATTTCCGTTTTACCCACCCCAGTTGGGCCAATCATTAAAATGTTTTTTGGTGTTACTTCACTGCGCAGCTCCTCGTCAAGCTGCATGCGGCGCCAACGATTACGCAATGCAATAGCAACGGCCTTTTTCGCTTTATCTTGACCAATAATGTGCTGGTCAAGTTCGTGGACAATTTCTCTGGGAGTCATAGCTGTCATGACGAGTCCTATTACAATTCTTCGATAGTTTGGTTGTTATTGGTAAATACGCAAATATCACCAGCGATCTTCAAGCTTTTTTCAACGATTTCTTTGGCGCTTAAATCGGTGTTTTCGATTAGCGCGGTGGCCGCTGCTTGGGCAAAGTTGCCACCACTGCCAATGGCAATCAGATCGTGCTCAGGCTGTACTACATCACCATTGCCGGTAATGATAAGCGAGGCGGTTTCGTCGGCAACGGCAAGCAGGGCTTCAAGCCGCCTTAATGCTCTATCCGTGCGCCAATCTTTGGCCATTTCCACGGCAGCCTTGGTAAGGTGGCCTTGGTGCATTTCCAGCTTAGTTTCAAAGCGCTCAAAGAGGGTGAATGCGTCGGCGGTACCGCCAGCAAAACCGGCCAAAACTTTGCCATTGTATAGGCGGCGTACTTTGCGTGCGTTGCCTTTCATAACTGTGTTACCAAGTGAAACTTGGCCGTCACCGCCGATAACCACTTTGTCATCGCGACGAACACTAACGATGGTAGTCATAGTGATCCTTATCTGGGCATGTTGCCCTTGTAACTTCAGATTAGTAGGAAATATGGGTTAGGGCGTAAAAATCAAGTCCAGCCCCAAATTGCGCAGCCAAATATGCCCACGCTTCTGAGCTTATTCTTGTCACTCTCAGCTAAGCGTTTAGTATCATATGGGCCAAGGCGTACGCGGAACCAAGCGCCATTGCTGCCTTCGGTACGGCGGATCTCAGCAATTAAGCCGGTAAAGGCGATTTTGGCTTTCATTTCTTCGGCTTGGCTGTGAGTTCTAAACGAACCACACTGCATTTGATAAGGGCCTTTGCTCTTAATTTCTTTCACCTCGACTTTGATTTCGTGGTTTTTAATTTCCTCGATAAATTCAGGGGGACGAGGTTTCGCCTTGGTGGGTGGCTGCGATTGCGTTGGCGTTGGGTTTTTCGCTTGTTCTACCTGCTCTGGGTCGGCATTGGTTTTAATAAACCACAGGCCATAGGCAAAGCCGGCAATCAGGATCAGCGCCGCAACTGCCGCGATAACAGGAAACTTATTCGACTTAGTCGGTTTGCCTTTGGTTTTGCCTTTCGGCGTTTTATTAATGTAGTCGTGCTGTGCCATATATAAAATTTAGTAGCTATCCATTGGATCAACATCTATGCTCCAGCGTACCTTGTTCGCAGACTCGTGCGCGGTAATGTAGCTGGCGAGTTGCGAGAGGTAATCGCGTAGCACAGTGCGTTTTTGTGCGTGTATATGTAATTGATATCTGTATTTTCCGGCAATTCGCTCAAGAGGTGCAGGAATTGGACCTAGCAATTGTATACCAGGATAGGGGCTGGCAGGAACCAAATCCGATAAAAAGCGTAATACGGTGTTTTGGTTGGTCGCTTCAGCACGAATAATGGTAAGGTGTGCAAATGGCGGCAGCATCGCCTCTTCACGCTCTTGTAAAGCATATCGTGCAAAATCCCCATAGCCATTGTTGATCAAATCTTGTAATAACGGATGCTCGGGGAAATGAGTTTGCAGTAACACAGTCCCCGCTTCTCCTGCTCGACCAGCACGCCCTGCCACTTGAGTAATAAGCTGCGCCATCTGTTCTGTGGCACGAAAGTCACAAGAATAGAGACCAGAGTCAACATCGAGAATAATAACCAGGCTGACATCGGCAAAGTGATGACCTTTTGCCAACATTTGCGTACCCACCAAGATTCGCGCTCCCCCTTGGTTGATTTCTTCTAGGGCGCTTTCAAGGCTGCCTTTACGGCGTGTAGAGTCACGGTCGATGCGCGTGATGGGAATGTCGCTAAAGCGTTCAGTTAAAAAGCTCTCTAATTGCTCAGTGCCAATCCCTGCCGGCATAATTTGTGTGCTGCCACAGTCAGGACATTGTTGTGGCACAAAGTCTTGCTCACCACAGTGGTGGCAGACCAAACGATTAAGGCTGCGATGATAGGTAGCGCTAGTCGAGCAGTGGCGGCAGGTGTTTAGCCAGCCACACTCGTGGCACATTAAGGTCGGGGCAAAGCCACGGCGATTGAGAAACACCATCACTTGCTTGCCGCGAGCTAAGGTCTTTTCCATCCAATGTAAACTCATTGCCGAAAAGCCTCCTTGCTCGGGCTGACCTTTCATATCAACCAATTCGAACTTATTGTCTTGCTGGGTCTGAGCGCGCTTGGTTAAGCTCAATAATTGGTACTTATTGGTAATGGCTTTGTTGAGGGTATCGAGTGCCGGCGTTGCGGTGCCTAAAATAAGTGGGCATTGTTGCTGGTGGGCTCGAAAGGCCGCGAGATCCCTAGCGTGATAACGCAGTCCTTCTTGCTGTTTAAAGGAACCATCATGTTCTTCATCAACGACTATCATGCCCAAACGTTGAAACGGTAAAAAGACTGCAGAGCGAGTGCCAATCACTAGGGCGCTACTGCCTTTTTCAGCGCGCCGCCAGGTATGCATGCGCTCATTATCGGTTAAATTAGAGTGCCAAAGATCAATGGGAATGTTCTTAAAGCGCTTCTTAAAGCGGTTAACGGTTTGCGGAGTTAGGCCGATTTCTGGCACTAAGATCAGCGCCTGCTGACCGGCTGCTAAGATTTGCTCTAAACATTGTAAATAAACCTCAGTTTTACCACTGCCGGTTACCCCCTCGATTAAAAACGTGCGATATCCTTGTTGGGCATTAATGGCACTGCAAATGGTGGCTTGCTGATCATTTAAGCGTGGCTTTTTATCCAGTTCTAGGGGTTGCTGAGACCAGTTACATTCATGTTCAATATGTTGTTCAATAAGCCCTTTTTGTTCTAGACCCTTAATGGTTTGCTGGGCAAAACCTAACGCTTTGAGCTCACTTAACTTGATGGCTCCCCCTTCGTGCAACTGCGACAATAAGGCTTGCTGCTTCTTGGAGCGTAACGTCGGTAACGCTAGGCCTTTTTCCGATAAGCTCAGCAGAGGAATTTGCGTTTTATCTGGATTACCACCATCACGTAGCACCGCCGGTAGTGCGGTGAATAGAGTGTCACCGATAGGGTGGCAATAGTATTGTGCCACGAAGCGCAGGAATTGCAGTTGCTGGGTGTTAAAAACAGGGTGGGTGTCTAATACACTTAACACGGCTTTTAGTTTTGCTTCTGGTACATCGGTGTGATTTTTCTTTTGCAGCGCTATGGCTGTGCATTTACGGTTACCAAAATTGACGCTGACACGCATACCGGGCTCTACTTGCTGGTGCGGCTCTAATAGGTAATCAAAAGTGCGGTGCAATGGCAACTTAATAGCAACTTCAAGAATGAGCATAACAACTCCGTGTGACTAGCGCAGTGATGCAGTATATACCGAAGCAAAATAGAAGTGAAAACTTCGCCGGTGTGATAATAAAAAAAGCCAAAATATTGCTTGTAGAATGTTCAGTTAAACACTAAAATACGCGTCCACAATTTTTGTATAACTACGTATGGTGCCAAGCTTCGGGTTTGGAGAGCGATACGGCCTAATTAGAGGTTGCTATGAAAGAAGGTATTCATCCTAAGTACGAGACGATCACTGCATCGTGTTCATGCGGTAACAAGTTCGAAACTCGTTCTACGCTATGTAAAGACATTCACCTAGACGTTTGTTCTGCTTGTCACCCGTTCTACACAGGTAAGCAGAAGATCCTAGATACAGGTGGCCGTGTTGATCGCTTTAACAAGCGTTTCGGTGCACTTAGCAGCAAGAAGTAATCTTGCCTGTCTAGTCGGAAAAAGCACCTTCGGGTGCTTTTTTTGTGCCTATCTCTTTTTGCCTGCGGTCGTTTTCACGACGAAACTTCATCCCTCTTCACGACAAAAAAACCTACTTTGGCAGCAATTCTTTACTAATTAATTGAATTAGAGTTTTAGCTCTATTCTCGAGCTAAATAACGAATATTTCCTTGGCTTGATTGTGAATTTGCCGAGAGCTTATATATTTATGAATACTGCAGCTGTGTAAGTAGAGTCTATAAGTTTTGCAATATGGCGGTTAAATTTTAAGAAATTAAGGTTAAAAGCCGTAAAAATAAGTTTTCTTTGCCGAAATAGAAATGTCTTAATGACTGCTGGGTTTTTCATCTTTTATGCATGGATTTGCAGCCGACATAGATGAAAATAACAGGGTCATGATGTGAAAAATTTCTTAAAAGTGCGGTCATCTTCTGAGAAAAGTCGGTGAAGTATCGCTGCCAGTGGATAGACCTGATTTTACTTGAATAATCAAGAGAACTCGGTATCGTGTGATCACGGTCGATTAACTATATGTCCTATTGACAAGGCTTCTTTGCAGCGTCGTCGTGCATATAGTTAATCGCACTGTATTGGGCCAATAGGTTGTCTTGCTCCAATGCGTAAAATGCGAACATTTACCACACTCTCACATTAAATTCGTAGGAAAATATCGCGCCATGACAGACTTTCGTCAACAAGCTTTAGATTATCACGCAGAACCCGTTCCAGGTAAAATCAGTGTTGAGCTGACTAAACCAGCAGAGACCGTCAAAGACTTAGCCTTGGCTTATAGTCCAGGGGTAGCAGAGCCAGTCCGTGAGATTGCAGCTGATCCTGCGAATGCCTATCGCTACACCGGTAAAGGCAATATGGTTGCGGTGATCAGTAATGGTACTGCGATTCTTGGTTTAGGTAATCTTGGGCCGTTGGCCTCTAAACCGGTGATGGAAGGTAAGGCTCTGTTGTTTAAGCGCTTTGCGGGTCTTGATTCCATCGATATTGAAGTAAAACATAACACCACCGAAGACTTTATCAATACGGTTGCCAATATTGCTGACACTTTTGGTGGCATTAACCTAGAAGACATTAAGGCGCCAGAGTGTTTTGAAATCGAACAAGCCTTGATTGAGCGCTGTGAAGTGCCTATTTTCCATGACGATCAACACGGTACTGCAATCGTTACCGCCGCTGGCATGCTCAATGCGTTAGAAGTGCAAGGCAAAGATATTCACGATGCCATTATTGTGTGCTTAGGTGCCGGTGCTGCGGCTATCGCTTGTATGGAACTGCTGATTAAGTGTGGTGCTCAGCGAGAGCATATTTATATGCTGGATAGAAAAGGCGTTATTCACACTCGTCGTGATGACTTAAACGAATATAAGAAGCTGTTTGCCAATAACACCGATAAGCGCACTCTACAGGATGTGATTGCCGAAGCCGATGTGTTTGTTGGTGTCTCTGGCCCAGATCTGTTGTCGCCAGAAAACCTTAAACTAATGGCCGACAAGCCAGTGGTATTTGCCTGCTCCAACCCAGATCCTGAAATTAATCCGGATTTAGCCAATGCTACACGAGATGACTTAATCATGGCCACTGGACGCTCAGATTATCCTAACCAGGTAAACAACGTATTGTGCTTCCCATTTATTTTCCGTGGTGCTTTGGATGTCCGTGCTACCGCCATTAATGATGAAATGAAAATTGCCGCGGTGGAAGCGATCCGTAGTATTGCTAAAGAGCCGGTCCCTGCCGAGGTGTTGAAGGCCGCTGACGTGGACAGTTTGGAGTTTGGTTGTGACTATATTATTCCAAAACCCATGGATCCACGTTTATTACCGCGTATTGCCAGAGCTGTGGCGGAAGCGGCTGTGGAGTCAGGTGTGGCACAAATTGATATGCCAGAAGACTACATGAAGTAACGAATAGTATGTAAATAGTAATAAAAAAGCCTCTAATATAGAGGCTTTTTTATTTCTGAGCGTGATACCAATTCGCTTAAATTGGCATTACTCCTCATTGATCTCAGGTATTTCCAAGCCGCGCTCCGCCATGATCTCTCTGACTTCTAGCGGGATCCTTTCCGGATTGTCTTTGCGCAGATCTTCATCACTGGGCAGAGGTTGCCCTGTAAATGCATGTAGAAATGCTTCACAAAGCAGCTCGCTATTGGTGGCATGACGTAAGTTTTGCACCTGGCGGCGCGTTCTTTCATCAGTTAACACTTTTAGCACATTCAAAGGAATGCTCACTGTGATCTTTTTAACTTGTTCTGCTTTTTTACCGTGTTCTGCATATGGGTGAATATATTCACCATTCCATTTTGCCATAATCGTGTACTTGCCTCAGTTACATCAATGCCAATATGACTGGGTTCTGAACTGCATTATCCACAACTTAAAAGTGTTAGGTAAACTTCTGACGGTCAAGTCTTAACCTACTTCAGCCTAATGAATAAAGTAATCCGCTATAGCGAGATCGTAAGATCCCTGCCATAGTTTTCAATAACTCAGTCGTATTAGCAACGCCTAAAGTGGCGAAATTTTATCGGTTTAAAAAAGATAGTCAAATACTAGTTACTTAGCCATTTAGAAGGATAAATGTTTTGACTTCTAGTTTTATATAAACTAACCTTTTGGACGTCTAAACATCCAAATATCTAGGTGACCCTATGAGTCAGAGTAACAAATCAACGGTGACAGTGCGTCACGGCATAGAAGCGGACCAAGCACATGGTGCTGTGGTACCGCCACTTTATCTCTCTACGACCTATTCGTTTGCCGACTTTGATACCAAACGTGACTATGACTATGGCCGTAGTGGTAATTTTAACCGTGACGTGTTGGCAGAGGCGCTCACTGAACTTGAAGGCGGCGCGCGAGGTGTTATTACCGCCACCGGAATGGCAGCAGTGCATCTGATCACGCAACTGTTAAATCACGATGATACCTTAGTGATCCCCCATGATTGCTATGGTGGCAGCTACCGTCTATTTACCTCATTAGCTAAGCGTGGCTTGCTGAACCTAGAAGTATTGGATCTTACCCAGCCAGACAACCTCAACAAGTTAGCAGAAATAAAGCCAAAACTGGTTTGGATTGAGACACCCAGTAACCCTATTTTAAGGCTGACCGATATCGAGGCAGTGGTAGCAGCGGCACATGCTGTTGGTGCATTAGTTGCGGCGGACAACACCTTTTTATCCCCAGCACTGCAAAACCCAATTGCTTTCGGTGTCGACATTGTTGTGCACTCCACCACTAAGTACATTAATGGTCACTCGGATGTGGTCGGTGGTGCGGTGATCGCTCGCACCCAAGAGCTGGGCGATGAGCTGACATGGTGGGCCAATAATATTGGTATTACCGGTGCGCCCTTTGATAGCTATTTGACCCTTAGGGGGCTGAGAACCCTTAACGTCCGGCTGCGCCAGCATCAAGAAAACGCTCAAGCCATTGCAGAATACCTTGCGGCTTCACCCCATGTAAGCCAAGTTTATTATCCTGGTTTAGCGAGCCATCCACAGCATGAATTGGCGAAAAAACAGCAGCTCGGCTTTGGTGGCATGGTGAGTTTTAACATTAAAGGCAATCTAGATACTGCTGCGCGTTTTTTAACTTCGTTGCAGCAATTCTCCTTGGCGGAATCATTAGGGGGCGTAGAAAGCCTAATCTGTCACCCAGCCACTATGACCCATGCCGGCATGGATCCACAAGCACGACTAGAAGCTGGCGTAGGTGATACCTTGATACGTATTTCGGTTGGCATTGAGGACGTACGCGACCTTATCGCAGACTTAGAAGCTGGGTTTACCTGTATTTATGCTAACAAGGCGACGGATGATGCCAAATCATTCAAATTGACGCCTGCACACACAGTTTTATGGTGAGGGAATGACAAAAGTTGTACATAAATTTGGTGGCTCGAGCTTAAGTTCAGCAGAGCGCTATCAAGTCGTCGCAGGCATAGTGCTAGAGCATTGCCAAGCGGGAGATTGTGTGGTTGTTTCGGCTGCCGGTAAAACCACAAATACCTTGGTTACCTTATGGCAAAGTTATCAACAGCAAGACGATCGGGCATTTAATGACATCTTACTGCAACTTGAGAACCATCAACGTGAATTAATTGATGCCTTATTCGTTGGCTCTGTTCATCAGGCGCTGTTGCGCGAGTTAAGCCAAGAGTTGCAAACCATCACCACAGCAAGACAGGCGCAGCAGCTGCATTACGCCAGTTTATTAGCCCATGGTGAGCTTTGGTCTGCGCGACTGTTAGCAGGCCTTATTAAGGCCAGTGGAGTTGACGCCTGCGATGTCGATGCTCGGCGCTTATTTACGCAACAAGATGGCGTATTACTGCACGCACAGAATCAAGCATCGTGTCAGGCTCAGCTTGAGAGCAACAAAATTAATGTAGTCACCGGCTTTATTGCCAGTAACAGCCACGCAGAAACGGTGACTTTAGGTCGCAATGGCAGTGATTACAGCGCAACCTTACTGGCCAGTTATATTGATGCTGAGCAGGTGGCTATTTGGACTGATACCACAGGTGTGTTTAGCGCCGATCCAAGAAAAGTGGCCGCGGCGGTAAAATACCAGAAAATATGCCGCTCGCAGGCGGAGTTGTTAGCTCGTCTTGGCAACCCAGTGCTGCACGCTAAAACCCTCTCCCCACTGAAAAACACTGACATTAAATTGCAGGTGAGAAGCAGCTTTGACCAAGACACTGCAGGCACGGAAGTAGTAAAAGCCGGGTATAGCAAAGCCAAACGTTTTATCACCACGTTTGGTCAGCTCGACTTACTGCGCGTTGAAGGCTTAAGAAGCGGCGAGGTGAAGCAGCTCAGTCAGCTTATCCAACAAAGTATTCACCAGTTTGACAAAGGTGGTGACGACTACTTGCTAGTGCCTTCAGAGTTCAGCCATCATGTGGTTAAAGCGCTAGACTCGCGGGTGAATATTATCGAGTCGCAGGTGCAAGGGTTTGCCTTGGTGGCACCAACACAAGATATACCAGGGTTGCATCAGCAGGCTTTAGAACAATTAGATCAACACGCCATTGTGACACGCTACACATTGCAACACAGTGACTACAGTTTAGTGTTGACCGATCAAGCCATCGACAGCGATGTGCTGGCTATCTTACATGAGCGGTTAATTAATCGTGGACGCGAGTTGGCAGTGATTATTGCTGGCCTGGGCAATGTCGGTGAGGTGTTTATTGGGCAGTGTCAGCAGCAAATAGAGCGGCTCAGTGAGCATTTCGAACTCAAGCTGGTTGCCTTGTTACGCTCTAAAGAAATGTTGTTTTGTCCCAGTGGTGTTAACCTCGAGACGTGGCAACAACAATGGCAAAATGAAGCCGTGGAGTACCACGAAGCGCAGCTCTTATCGCGGATAAAAGAGTTGGATTATGAACATAAAGTGGTGATAGATATTACCGCCAGTGAGCGTTTCAGTGACTTGTATCCGCAGCTGGTGGAACATGACTGCCACTTAATCAGTGCCAACAAGTACGCCGGTACGGCAACGCAAGCATGGTACTCAGCACTGCGGCGACAACTTCAAGAGCGCAACCTGCACTGGCGATACAATACCAGTGTCGGGGCGGGACTACCGATAAACTTTGCACTGGCGGACCTGCAAAACAGTGGCGATAAGGTAGTAAAAATAGAGGGAGTATTTTCAGGTACCTTGTCTTGGTTATGCAGTCGCTACGATGGCTCGCAGCCTTTCTCTGAATTGCTCTTGGCGGCACAAGAATTAGGTTTCACTGAGCCGGACCCACGGGAAGACTTGTCGGGTCGAGACATGCAGCGTAAATTGCTGATCCTAGCAAGGGATCTGGGCATTGATCTAGAGTTACAAGATATCCACTTAGAAGCATTGATGCCAGAGTCATTAAGCACAGGCGATTGGCAGCAGTTTTTATCTCAACGCCAGCAGCTTGATAGTTTTTATCAGCAACATTATCAGGCGGCACAGCAAAATCAGGCTGAGCTGCGTTACACCGGTTCGTTGCAAATGCAAGTGGACGGTAGCGTGAAGGCGCAAGTGGGTATCACGCAAGTGCCTAAAGGCTCGGCTATTGCGAACCTTACCCCAGGAGATAATATTTTTGTGATTCATAGTCAGTGGTATCAGGACAACCCGCTGGTTATTCAAGGTCCTGGAGCGGGCAAAGAAGTTACCGCTGCGGGGATCCACTCTGACTTATTCTGGTTAGCGCAAAATTTAAAATAATACCAATCCGCTTAATTAAGTGGTCTATTTTGAGGCAAGGAAATTTCGTCGATAACAAGGCAAAAATTTTGCTATTTAGTTGTTCTAAATAAGAAATTTTTAACGCAGTTAGCTTCAAATTTACTCCCTCAAATTGAGCAAGTATTAATGCGGATTGGTATAACTATCCCAAACAAAAAAGCTATCCCAAATAAAAAAGCCGATACATTCAGTATCGGCTTTTTTATTAGATTAGAGCTGTGTTGGTTTATTAAAACAGCTCATCGGACGATGGCAGCTTATCGTCGCCGTCGAATGGAGTGCCTGAATCATTATCTAACACATACTTAGTTGGTGCTGTACCTTGTTCGAAGTACTCAAACCGTGAAGTATGATCGTTCTTACGAGACAGCAAGCCCGTTTTTAGATCAATTCGTGTCGAAATCAGACCCGGTGGTGGCTCAATCGGCGCGGCAGGTTCCCCTGCTAATGCGGCACGCATAAACTCAATCCATGCCGGCTGTGCGGAAATGGCGCCGGACTCTGCGCCCACAAGCTGGTTATTTCCTAGGTTAGCATTATAGGCGGCACGGCCTAATGATCTGCCGGCATCGTCAAATCCTACCCACACCGAAGTGAGGACATTACGATTAAAGCCAGTGAACCAAGTATCAACAGAATCGTTAGTGGTACCGGTTTTTCCAGCCAAGTCACGACGCTTTAACCACTGCGCCCGCCAACCTGTGCCACTCCAACCGGTATCGTGCTTCCAGCTTCCGCCGCCCCAGATGGCGCTTTTCAGAGCATCGGCAATTAAAAAAGCATTTTGTTCTGAAATCACCTGAGGGGCACACAATTCAGGGTGGTCTTCAAGTTGTTGCTCATCACATACTTTTAGCGGTGTCGCTTTACCTAACTCATTACCGTATGGATCGGTGATTCTCGCTATGAAATAAGGCTCGATAAGGTGGCCGCCATTGGCGAACGTGGCCATACCACGAGCCATCTCGAGTGGGGTTAAAGCGGCACTGCCGAGCGCTAAAGACTCGCTGCGATTAATATCCTGATTTTGAAAACCAAATTTTAATAAGTGATCTGCGGCTGTATTGATCCCCACGCCTTTGATCAATCGCACTGACACTACGTTTTTAGATTGTGCCAAGGCGCGGCGAATACGAATTGGGCCGTTATACACTTCAGGGCTGTTTTTCGGTCTCCAAGCCACGCCAACGCTGCGATCCCAGTGGTTAATGGGGGCGTCATTTAAGATAGTGGCGAGGGTATAGCCCTTTTCCAGTGCCGCAGAATAAATGAACGGCTTAATATTCGAGCCCACTTGGCGCTTGGCTTGTGTGGCGCGGTTATATTGACTAAGAGCAAAGCTATAGCCACCGACAATGGCTTTTATGCGGCCATCTTGCGGATCTAAAGAGACAATGGCGCTGGATGCCTGTGGCAATTGGCTAAGCATCCAGATACCTTCATGCTGGCGTACAAAGATTTGCATTCCGGGCGCTAATATATCGGCAGTGGTTTTCGGCGGCAGGCTCTGGCGGCGGTCTGAAATGTAGGCTCTGGCCCACTTCAGCCCAGGCCATTCGAGGGTAATTTGCTCGCCACTGGCAAGGAGCACCTCAGCCGTTTGTTCACCAATGGCGGTGACAACCGCCGCTTGCAATGGCTCGATAGCATCGACTTGTTGCAGTCGTTCCAGTATTTGCGTTTGGTTAAGCGGGGCTTGTTGCTCGTGTTGCCAGTACACAGCTGCTGGGCCGCGGAAGCCATGGCGCTCATCGTACGCATGCAAATTGTTAATCAAGGCTTGTTGTGCGGCTAACTGCATATCAGAATCGACACTGGTATACACTTTCATTCCAGAGTTATAGGCTTTATCAGTACCGTAGCGCTCGACCATATAGGCACGCACCATTTCAGAGATATAGGGGGCATATAACTCGATTTCGGCACCATGAAACTGAGCGGTAATAGGGGCACTGCTGGCGCTGTTAAATTGTGCTTGAGAAATATAATTCTCTGCTAGCATTCGGCCCAGCACAACATTACGGCGTTGTTTGGCGCGTTCAGGATTGCGAATTGGGTTTAATGCCGATGGTGCTTTAGGTAGGCCTGCAATCATCGCCATTTCAGGGAGAGTGAGTTCATTTAAGGCACGACCATAATACACTTGAGCCGCGGCACCAATGCCAAATGCGCGGTTTCCTAACTCAATTTTGTTTAAATAAAGCTCAAAAATTTCATCTTTTGTCAGTAGTTGCTCAATATGCAACGCAATAAAGATTTCTTTTACTTTACGAATATAGGCTTTCTCTCGGGTTAAGAAAAAGTTGCGCGCGAGCTGCATCGTAATGGTACTGGCACCTTGTTTTTTCTCTCCAGTGGTAATAAGCACAATGGCTGAACGTACGATACCGATAGGGTCGATACCAAAATGTTCATAGAAACGGTTGTCTTCGGTGGCCAAAAAGGCCTTCTGCATCGGCACCGGAACATCCTGCAAGCGCACCGGAATACGGCGCTTCTCACCAAATTGGTTGATCAGTTTGCCATCTCTGGTAAATACTTGCATAGGGGTTTGTAATTGCACATCTTTTAAAACCTCTACACTTGGTATGTCAGATTTGACATAATAATAAAGGCTGATAAGAATAAATATGCCTAAAAGGGTACAAACAAAAGCGAATTGTAATAATCTTTTCAATAATTTCACGGAATTATCCCTAGTTAGACTCCCAATTACAGGTAGAGGCTGCTAGTATATCTTGATTAAAAAACGATTAATATTTTTGTGTGCTAAATTTTTAAGATACACGAGTAAAAAAGGAATAGGCGCCTCACATGTTGAGCCAATTATTAAAAAAACAATCACCTTTAATGATAGGGATCGACATCGGTTCTCATTGTGTTAAGGCGGTTTTGCTGTCGCAAACCAGTGCTGGTTACCGTGTTGAAGCCGTTGCGATAGAGCCTATTCCTAAAGGGGCAATAAACGAGCGGGCAGTTCAAGACATCGAAGCCATAGGTAACGCCATTAGCAAAATAAAGCGTCGTATTCCCAGAATGACACAATTTGCAGCCGTTGCCGTATCGGGTCAAACCGTAATAACCAAAGTGATTTTTATGGATGTGTCATTAACTGATGCTGAATTGGAGTCACAAATTGCCATTGAAGCCGACAGCCTTATTCCTTATCCGCTGGACGAGGTGAGCCTTGATTTTGAAAAGATTGGCGTCAATGAAGCGGATCCTTCAAAAATGAATGTGCTACTCTCTGCGGCACGCACAGAAAGCGTCCAAGCACGGGTAGGAGCGCTTGAAGAAGCCGGGTTTAAAGCGAAAGTGGTGGACGTGGAAAACTATGCTTTGAGCCGCTCGTTAGACGTACTGTACAGCACCTTGCCTGCTGACGCTTACGATAAAATCGTCGCTGTTATTGATATAGGGGCGGTATTAACGCTTACTAGCGTAGTGCAGTCGGGCAAAACGATTTACACGCGAGATCAAGTCTTTGGCGGCGATCAATACACCAACAGTATCGTTGCGTATTATAATAAAACTTACGATGAAGCCGAGCTGGCTAAAACCACCGGTGACTTGCCGCCAAACCACACCTTTGAAGTGCTGGCACCGTTTCAAACTTCTCTGTTACAACAGGTTCGTCGTTCACTGCAAATGTTTATGACCACCAGTGGTAAAGATCATATTGACTATATTATTTTAACTGGGGGCACCGCTTTGGTGGATGGCTTAGACAAGCTGTTAATTGATGAGCTGGGCATTCATACCGTAGTGGCTGATCCGTTCTGCGACATGGAAATTGCCCCGAAGGTGGACCGCCATGTGATGCAAAAACACAAGGCGCAATTTGCTTTGGCGACAGGGCTTGCGTTAAGGAGCTTTTCTTCATGCCACATATAAATTTATTACCCTGGCGGGAACAGCAGAGGCAGGCTTCGCAGCAACTGTTTTTATCCATCATTGCAGCCATTATCGCTGTTTGTTTGCTCTTGATGTATTTACTTGGCAGTTTCTATGATGGTTTAAAGGACGGCCAAGAAATTAAAAATCGCTACCTGCAATCCGAGATATCCAACCTTGATTCTCGAATTACCGCCATTAATAACCTCAACAAGCAAAAAGAAAACCTGCAGCGCCGCATTCGTTTAATCGAAGAGTTACAATTAAACCGCAGCCTAGGCACACAAATTATTGATGAAATAGCAAGGGTGGTTCCTGCGGGCATTTATTTAACCAACCTAGAGCGACAAGGCGACAAGATTAAGGTGATAGGTCGCAGTGAATCGAATAACCGGCTATCGCAAATGTTGCGCCAGGTTGAATCTTCTTATTTATTAGAGCGCCCAGTCATTCAAGGGATTGTTGCAGGTGAACAAAGTGCCAGTCTACTTAGTGACTTCACCATGCACTTTTACGTTAAGTCTCATGAAGACATGAACTTAGCCGATAAAGAAAACTAGGTGGGAATGGTATGAAGTTTGACTTAAAAGAATTAAAAGAAATCGACTGGAACGAGCTCGAACTCGATAACATCGGTCATTGGCCATTTCCAGTAAAAGTGCTCTGCTCTGTGATCGTGGTGCTGCTAATGCTTATTTTGGGCTATAACCTAATGGTGTCGAGCTCAATTGATCGCTATGAGCAAGCGGTAAAAAAAGAGCAAGAGTTGAGAACCAGTTACCGAATTAAATATGCACGGGCCAATAACTTAGAGCTTTATAAGCAGCAAATGATTGATATGGAAGCCCAATTTACCGAGCTATTAAGACGGCTACCTAGCTCTAATGAAACGCCAGGCTTGTTAGACGACCTGACGTACGTTGGCACCTCCAGTGGCCTGACTTTTTTAAAGATTGGTTGGATGCCAGAAATTCGCAAAGAGTTTTATACCGAACTGCCTATTCAGTTAGAAGTGATTGGTAAATACCATGAGTTTGGAGAGTTTGTTAGCAAGGTGTCGGATTTACCACGGATCGTGAGTTTACATGATTTTAGAATTGAAAATGCCGCAAACGGCGAGCTCACGTTCAGTGTGGTGGCGAAGACCTATCGCTATGAACATGGAGAGCGCAATGATTAGAGCCATCTTAAGCGCTGGGTTGTTACTACTGCTAAGTGGCTGTAACGACAGCACAGCAGAGCAAAAAGAATTCATTGATCAGGTGAAAGCCAGCTCTACACCTAAAATAGAGCCAATTCCAGAAATGCAAAGCTACGAACCGTTTCAGTACAGTGCTAGCAACTTGCGCAGCCCATTTGTGGCACCACAACCCGAGGTCATTGAAAATAAAGTAGTGCAAGTGAAAAACTGTCTGCACCCTGACCCTGACCGTGCACGCGACCCATTAGAAAAATTTCCCTTAGATAATCTTAGAATGAAAGGGATCATCGCTAAGCCTGATGGCCGCTGGGCGTTAATTGAAGCCGTTAACCAGGGCTTGTATCGGGTAAAAAGTGGCGAGTACATGGGGCTTTATCATGGCAAAGTATTGGCGGTAAACGCAGATCATTTAGAGTTATTAGAATTAATCCCAGATGGGACGGGATGTTGGAAAGAACGACTTACCAAAGTTGAAATGTCAGAGGCGGAACAAGGTGGCGCGAGTGAATACTAACTATAACGTCAAAAAATCATTAACAACGAACGCGCGGAAGATGTTAAATACGCTGCTTGGTGTTGCAGCAATAGGGTTATCATCCATCGCACACGCAATCCCAATGCTATATGACATTCGCTATAACCCAGTGGCAACGGGAGAAACGCAGCTACAGTTAGTGTTTGATGAAAAATTAGCAGCGGAACCCAAAGTCAATGTGGTGGGGGAAGAAGCCAGTATTGAGCTGTTTTTTGCCAATGCGGAGTTTGAAGAAAGCCTTAAGGCGCTGAAGATTGATCAGGCTGGTATCAAGGGCATCACCAGCGAGCTACGTGATGGTGGCTTTGTTGTTGCTATTAATATGGAAGCGTTAAAGCTCTATAAAACCACAGTTAAGAACAATCTCGTGCTGGTGGAAGTATCCGATCAGCCTATCGTGTCAGAGCAGCAGCAAAACGACCAAGTCACGTCCTTTATCAACCAAATTCAGGCCATTGATTTTCGTCGTGGTGAAAAAGGCCAAGCAAAGATATTGGCCTTTTTAGAGCACAATCAAGCGGCCATTGATGTGCAAGAGCGTGGCGGTAAAATTATTGCCGATTTTCATCACATTGATATCGCAGACGATCTGTTATACGAGCTTGATGTGCTTGACTTTGGTACTGTGGTATCCACCATCGAAACGTTCAAAGAAGAGAATAAAAGCCGCATCGTTATTGAGCCCAATGCTGCGTTTAAGTTTACCTACCAACAACTAGACAACATTTTTACTTTGTCGGTGGAAAAAGATGAGGGCAGTGAAACGTTTGGCGAGCAAAAAGCATACAAAGGCCAGCCGATCACGCTGAACTTCCAAGATATTCCTATTCGTTCTGTGCTGCAGATCATTGCCGACACCAATAACTTTAACCTTGTCACCAGTGATACGGTATCAGGTAACATAACGCTGCGACTCGATGGTGTGCCATGGGATCAAGCGCTGGATGTGGTGCTGCGAGTCAAAGGGCTTGATAAGCGCATGGACGGTTCGATATTGATGGTCGCCCCTTCTGAGGAGCTGGCGGCTCGCGAAGCCAAAGAGTTGCAAGCGCGTCAGCAGGTAGAAGAATTAGAGCCACTTTATAGTGAGTACATTCAGCTTAACTACGCTAAGGCGGAAGAGTTTGCTGATCTGCTAAAAACCGATATTAACTCCATCATTAGTAATCGCGGTAGCGTCAGTGTCGACAAGCGCACTAATACGTTATTAATCAAAGACACCGCCAGAAGCATCGAAAGTGTGCGCAGAATGGTCGATACCCTCGATGTGCCAGTGAAGCAGGTGCGTATCGAGTCGCGTATGGTGACTGTGGATGATAACGTTCAAGAAGATCTAGGCGTGCGTTGGGGCTTTAGTGATCAACAAGGCAGCGATGCGATTTCGGGCTCTCTCGAAGGGGCTGATGACTTATCCAATGGCAATATCCCATCATTAGAAAACCGCTTGAACGTTAATTTGGGTGTGCAAGGTGTTTCTGCGGGTAGCATCGGGATGCACATTGCCAAACTGGCTGATGGCACCTTGATTGACCTAGAACTGTCCGCCTTAGAGCAGGAGAATAAAGGGGAGATCATTGCCACACCAAGCATTACCACCGCTAATCAAAAGAAAGCGCGAATAGAGCAAGGTACAGAAATCCCATATGTCGAAGCTTCATCCAGTGGCGCCACCTCAGTGAGCTTTAAAAAAGCGGTGCTGAGCTTAGAGGTAACACCACAGATCACGCCGGATAATAAGATTATTCTTGATCTAGTGATTACACAAGATACCAAAGGTGATATCGTGCAGACACCCAATGGCCCGGCAGTGGCAATCAATACCCAACAAATTCAGACTCAGGTCTTGGTTGAAAATGGTCAAACCATCGTCTTGGGTGGTATATATCAACAAGAAGTCAAAACCGCAGTGAGCAAAATTCCCGTTTTAGGAGATATTCCTTACGTTGGAACGCTGTTTAAAAACTCTCGTGACATAAATGAGAAGCGTGAGTTGTTGATATTTGTGACACCAAAGATAATTCAAGACAGTTTATAGGCCTGCGATTGGCAAAAGTATTACGCTTTTTGCGTGTTTGACTTGAAATCATTCGCAGATTACTGAGATAATCCCCTCCTTAATTTTGGGGCCAGGTCGTTAGGCGGGGTTTTATTTCAAATTTTAGAGTTCGTTTGTACTAAATAAGATATGGCTGAGAAACGTAATATATTTCTAGTAGGCCCTATGGGGGCTGGTAAAAGCACGATTGGTCGTCACATTGCGGATCAATTACACCTTGAGTTTTTCGATTCAGATCAAGAAATCGAGCGCCGCACTGGTGCAGATATTTCTTGGGTATTTGATATCGAAGGAGAAGAAGGGTTTCGCAAGCGTGAAGAATCTGTCATCGCGGATCTAACAGAAATGCAAGGCATTGTGTTAGCGACCGGTGGTGGCTCTGTGATCAGCAAAGAAGTTCGCAATAAGTTATCTGCGCGCGGTATTGTTGTTTACCTAGAAACGCCAATCGAAAAACAGGTAGCTCGTACTCAGCGTGACAAGCGTCGTCCTTTATTGCAAACTGATGAAGATTCACGTGACGTATTAGAGCGCTTAGCAGAAGAACGTGAACCACTATATAGAGAAGTGGCCGACCACGTTGTTCGTACCGATGAGCAAAGCGCCAAAGTAGTTGCAAACCAAATAATTGATAAATTAGATTTCTAAAAAATACCACTGAGAGGGAAAGCCATGCTTGAATTAAAGGTTGATTTAAACGAGCGCAGCTACCCTATCTTTATTGGTGAAGCACTTTTATCTGATGCCGGACGACTGAAGCAGTATATCGGTCAAAGTCGTCCAGTCATCATCACCAACTCTACCATCGCACCCCTTTACCTGGCACAGCTACAAGAGCAGCTTAGCTCCTTAGCCCCACTTCACTTTATCATTCCTGACGGTGAGCAATACAAATCACTGCAATGGTTTGAAAAAATTTCCGCTTTCTTACTTGAGCACAACTGTGGCCGTGATACCTGCTTAATTGCTCTAGGCGGCGGTGTCGTTGGTGACTTAACAGGGTTCGTTGCCGCTTGTTATCAACGCGGTGTGCCCTTTATCCAAATTCCAACCACCTTATTGTCTCAAGTTGACTCGTCGGTTGGTGGTAAAACGGCAGTTAATCACCCCTTGGGTAAAAATATGATTGGTGCTTTTTATCAGCCTAAAGCGGTGTTTATTGATACCCAAACATTAACCACCTTACCAGCTAGAGAATTTGCTGCTGGCATGGCCGAAGTAATTAAGTATGCCTTGATCTATGATGCTGACTTTCTGGATACCCTTTCAGAGCTGCAGCCTAAGTTGCGAGACTTAGACCCCGAGTGCTTACAACAAGTAATATATAAGTGTTGTGCCATCAAAGCTGACATTGTTGCAAAAGATGAAACCGAAGCGGGCCTCCGTGCACTGCTGAATTTAGGCCACACCTTTGGTCATGCCATTGAGGCGCAAATGGGTTATGGCAATTGGTTGCATGGTGAAGCGGTTGCTGCAGGGATGATGTTAGCGGCAAAGTTAGCACAGCATCGCGGGGACTTAACGGCGCAGCAAGTAGATAAAATTGCCCAAGTGCTGAAACGCTATGACTTGCCAACCGCAGCACCGGCACAGATGACCAGCCAACAGTTTTTACAGCATATGCGTAAAGATAAAAAGAATAAGCAAGGCAAGATCCGGTTTATTTTGCCGACTCAGCTGGGGCAGTGTGCACTGGTTGATGATGTCAGCGATGACGCTGTGGAAACCTTAATAGGCAGCTAAATGCAATCGCAAATTTTACCGAGTCGCGCGGCTTTGGTAGACAGAATTGCTTTGCAATTCGAGTACGGCCAAAACCTTATTACCTTGGTCGGTACCTCGGGGCTGGGCAAAAGCTATCTGGCTGAGTCTTTTCTTACTGATAAGTACCCTGAATTTAACAAGGCTTTTGTTAAGCTAACTGCCAATAGCAGCGATTTCGAGGTCATGCGCCAGCTTCTGGAGCACAGTTTTCGTAGTCCATTAATCGATCAAAAGCTCAGCCTGAGTGAAAACTTCGCCTTACTGCATGATGAGCAACCTTGTGGTCCCTGCTTGTGGGTGCTTGATAATGTTCGTCATTTAACTAGCGAGATGGCAGAGCAATTACAGTCACTTGCCACCTTTGCTAAAGAAACCATTTATATTTTAGCCACCTCACAGCAGCCACAGGTACTGCCCAGTGGGCTCGATATTCATATTGAGCCGCTTTCTTTGGTGGAGAGTAAACGTCTAATGCAGATGTTTTACCGTGAGTTACCGCCTGATGAAGACCCTATATTCAGTACATTTCTAGCCGAAGCGCGTGGCATCCCCAGTGTGCTACTGACCTGGCAGCCAAACGAGCAGCTTAATTTACGACCAAAGGCCGATAAAGGACAACGCAAGGCACAGTGGCAGTGGTATGTGATAGCGCTGTGTTTTATTTTGACGGCATTGATGGTTGCCATCGTGTACGAGCAAGAGTTACGAGATTATTGGTTCGAAGAGTCCGAGCCGCAAACCGTTGCAACCGCGCTGGATGCCGAGCGTGTCTTTCAGGCGCAGCCCAGTAATGTGAAAGAGTTAAGCAGTGCTGCGGATGAAGAAATTAAGGAAGCACTGCAGCCTGTTGCACAGCAAGATGCAGCTCAAGTGGCGAGTATTGTTGCGGCATTAACTGCGACCCCAAAGGCGTTAGACACCAATGAAGAGCAAAGTGCCGCAGCTGCGCCGCCGAGCGAAGCTAAAACCCCACCATCTTCTCAGCCTGCGGCAACGGCAGACGTAGCAGAGTTACTGCAGTCAGATTCTGAGCCGTTTAGTGAAGAAAAAGCCAACCCAGCGCCTGAGGGCAATCAATGGTTTTTACAACAACAAGACGGCGGCTGGGTGATCCAACTGCTGGCGGTGACAGAGCCTGCGATTGCGGCCGAGTTCATGGCACAGCATGCTGATGTTACTATGCACCAATTTGAGGTGATCCGTGGTGAGCAAACTTGGTATGTGGTGACGTCATCGGCGTATTCTTCATTAGCAGCGGCAAGAGCAGCAAAAGCACAGCTACCGGAGGCAATTAACAGCGCACAGCCATTTTTTAAGCAAGTGAGTAAAATTAAGCAAGAAATCACTCAGTCTCTCGGTAATTAAACGCATTTAGTGTAAAATCCTGCAATCAATCACGATATAGAACGAGCATGCAACAAAAGACTAGAGCCTTCTTAAAATGGGCAGGCGGAAAATACAGCTTAGTGGAAGACATTGCTAAGCGCTTACAAGCAGCAAGTACTGAAGCCGATACCTTAGTAGAGCCTTTTGTTGGAGCCGGATCTGTATTTTTAAATACTCACTTTAAGCATTATATCCTCAACGATATCAATGCCGACTTAATTAACCTGTATAACGAGCTTAAGCGCACTCCGGACGAGTTTGTCAGCGATGCCAAACGCTTGTTTGTGGAGCTGAATAACCACCCAGATGCCTATTATGCTTATCGTAAACAGTTTAATGAAAGCATCGATATCTATGAACGGGCCATTCTCTTTTTGTATATGAACCGCCACGGTTACAACGGCCTATGTCGCTACAACCTAAAGGGGATTTTCAATGTGCCGTTTGGTAAGTATAAAAAGCCGTACTTTCCAGAACGTGAGTTATACGTCTTTGCCGAAAAGGCGCAGAGTGCGACGTTTACCTGCCAAAGCTACAGTGAAGTATTTAATGCCATTCCTGATAATGCCGTGGTGTATTGCGATCCCCCTTATGTGCCTCTGAGTAAAACGGCTTCTTTTACCAGTTACGCCAAAGGTGGTTTTGACCTTGACGACCAAGCAAGACTGGCCAACTTAGCAGAACTCACGGCATTCGAGCGGCAAACACCGGTGCTTATTTCGAACCATGATACGGTGTGGACGCGGAAGATTTATAACCAGGCAAAGTTGGATGTTATTAAGGTTAAGCGCACCATTAGTCCTAAAGGCAATGGCAGAAATAAGGTCGGCGAATTAATGGCAATGTATCATCGCCCTAAGGCTAAGCTAACACTACCGCGTTAACAAACCAAACCAGAATAATCACGAAAGCGGCAACAAAGATAACGCCGCCGACAGCAAACGGCCAAAAGCGGCGGTTATTAAAGTCTTCTGCGCGTTTGTTTTGGCTTTGGACGCCAAACATGGCTGCAACCACACTTTGGAACACAGCCAGCTTGCTATTGGAAGAGGCCATACTAAACGTACTTAATATGGCGAAGAAACTTTGCTACTGTTTTGCTCATCGTTGGAGCCGATAAGCAGCTCGAGCAAATCCAAGTAATGGAATTGACCATTGCTACTGCCGCCCGTTAACCATGCCACCCAGCTGGTGTGTGACTCTGGCTGACACGCTTCAGAATCAGCGACAAACTGACTTGTGCTACAACTACAGGCAGCGTATTCGGCAACCCTCTCATTATTGTTATCAAATGAAAAGACGCCCGCTGATGCAACGAGCACCGCTGCTATCAACGCAATCCGTGCTTTGATACTAGAAACCATAACCCTATCCCCAGAAAGTAGACTCTAACCAATAATACACAATGTTCGTTTATTGCACAATCTGAAAAGGCCTTAAAACGGAGACTTTATCGCTTATTTACGCTACAGTAAGGCGGTTTTAGCTTGAGGGGAAAACAGATGTCGGATTTTTTAATTGCACCTTCTATTTTATCGGCGGATTTTGCCAGACTAGGGGAAGAGGTTGAGGAGGTGTTAGCGGCCGGAGCGGATGTCGTGCATTTTGACGTAATGGACAATCACTACGTGCCCAACTTAACCATTGGTCCTATGGTGTGCAAGGCGCTTCGTGACTATGGCATTAGCGCGCCAATCGATGTCCACCTTATGGTTAAGCCGGTGGATAGTTTAATTCCCGAGTTTGCTAAAGCGGGTGCCAGTATCATTACTTTCCATCCTGAGGCCAGTGAACATATTGATCGTAGCTTAGCATTGATCAAAGACGCTGGTTGTAAAGCCGGCCTAGTATTTAACCCCGGTACGCCATTGCATTACCTCGACCACGTGATGGACAAAATTGACCAAGTACTACTGATGTCAGTAAATCCAGGTTTTGGCGGCCAGAGTTTTATCCCGCACACGCTAGAAAAATTAAAAGAAGCGCGAGCAAGAATAGACGCATCTGGGCGTGATATTCGTCTTGAAGTAGATGGTGGTATCAAGGTTGATAATATTGCCGAAGTGGCCGCTGCCGGTGCCGATATGTTTGTCGCAGGATCGGCCATTTTTAACCAGCCCGATTACAAAGCAGTGATCGATGCCATGCGTGCTCAGCTAGCGCAGGTAAAGTAATGCGTTTTGAAGGAGTATTATTTGACCTAGACGGTACTCTAGTCGACAGTGCCGAAGACATGTACATGGCATTGAATCTAACCTTGAGTGAACTTGCTTACCCCATTGTCAGTCATGCCTTAGTAAGAGAGTGGGTTGGCAATGGTATCGAGGTGCTGGTACAGCGTGGACTCAGTGGCAGTCATGAAGTCAGTGATAAACTTGACGCAGCGCTGGTAGCAAAAGCCACCGCACGTTTTAAACAGCATTATGCTGAGTTGGTGGGGCAATATGCGGTTTTATATAGTCATGTTGAGACTACGCTTGCCGCTTGTGCGGGCATGGGCAAAGCCATTGTAACCAATAAAAACCGCGAGTTTACCACCACCTTACTGACCAAGCTCAACCTTAGTCAGTACTTTGATGTGGTGATTTGCGGTGACGATTGCGCTAAAAAGCCTTCACCGGAACCTTTACTGTTGGCGGCAGAGCAACTTAAGCTGCCAACAGAAAAACTCATCATGGTGGGAGACTCAAAAAGCGATATTTTCGCAGCCGAAGCGGCTAACATACCTGTGATTGCGGTAAAATATGGGTATAATCAGGGGTTCGATTTACAACAATTCAGGCCACAGCACCTGTGTGATGGGTTGTTAGATATTATCCCCATTATTAATCAACGTTAATGTAAGCAAAGATAAAGGAACGACATGAGTAAACCTGTAGTATTAAGTGGTATTCAGCCCACCGGTGGGATGACAATAGGCAATTACGTAGGTGCCATTAACCAGTGGCTTAAACTACAAGAAGACCATGAAAGTTTCTTTATGCTTGTGGACTTACATGCCATTACCGTGCGTCAAGAGCCAGAGCAGTTGCGCGAACGTGTATTAGATGGCGTTGCGTTATATACTGCCTGTGGTATTGACCCGGACAAAGCGGCGTTATTTGTGCAATCTCAAGTACCTGAACATGCTCAGTTAGCTTGGGTATTGAATTGTTACGCGCAGATGGGCGAACTAAACCGCATGACGCAGTTTAAAGACAAGTCATCAAAGCACGCGAATAATGTCAATGTTGGCTTATTTTCATACCCTGTGCTGCAAGCGGCTGATATTTTACTGTACCAAGCGGATCAAGTGCCGGTAGGGGAAGATCAAAAGCAGCACTTAGAGCTTACTCGTGATATTGCCACGCGATTTAATAATTTATACGGTGATGTGTTTAAAATCCCAGAGCCTTATATTCCAGAGTTTGGCGCCCGAGTAATGAGCTTACAAGATCCGCTGAAGAAGATGTCAAAGTCGGATGAAAACCCCAATGGCTACATCATGTTGTTAGATGAGCCGAAAAAAATTGAGAAAAAGCTGAAAAAAGCCGTCACGGATTCCGATGAGCAGGCACGTATCTACTTTGACCGTGATGAAAAGCCAGGAGTATCAAACCTACTGACTTTATTGAGCGTTGCCACCAAACGTTCAATCGAGGACCTGGTTCCTGAGTATGAAGATAAAATGTATGGTCACCTGAAAAAAGACACCGCTGCCGCTGTAGTTGCCATGATTGAACCGATCCAAGCGCGTTTTAAAGAGATCAGAGAAGACCGTACACTGCTCGATGAGATTATGCGTAAGGGGGCCGATAAAGCCAGTGAACGTGCCGAAAAGACGTTGAAGTCGGTATACGATGCCTTGGGCTTTATTCCGCGTCAGTAATACAAACCACTACTTTGCCACGATCGAGGTTTAGCGACAGCCGTGGTGAAAGTGCAAAAATGGCACCTTAGGGTGCCTTTTGTGTTTTTATGTGTGAGCCCTTTTTAGTCGCGAGGGCACATCGGATTTATCCAGCGTTCATGGTAATATTGCCTTTTTTAGAGCCGTCATCAGCTTTAGGTTCCGCCTGTGTTAGGCGCTTTTGTGGTAGAAAACATGCTGTTAATGATAGATAACTATGACTCTTTTACTTATAACTTGGTGCAATATTTTCAGCGCCTAGATATAGACGTATTAGTGAAGCGCAACGATGAAGTCACCCTTGATGAAATCAAGCAGCTAAAGCCTAGGCACTTAGTGATATCACCAGGTCCTTGCAGTCCAGATCAAGCTGGAGTGTCGCTTGAGGTGGTAAAACAGTTTCAAGGCAATATACCCATTTTAGGCATTTGTTTAGGGCATCAAACCATTGCCCAAGCACTTGGCGGGCGAGTGATCCGCGCTAAGGAGGTGATGCACGGAAAAACGTCACAGCTGCAGCATAATGGCCAAGGGGTATTTAAAGGCTTACCGAACAGTTACCAGGTTTGTCGTTATCATTCTTTAGTGGTTGAGCAACAGAGCTTGCCTGAGACGTTTGATGTAACGGCTTGGACAGCCACACAAAGCAACCAACTTGATGAAATTATGGGGCTATCTGTGCCAGAGCGAGCACTTGAAGGGGTGCAATTTCATCCCGAAGCCATTCTTACCGAGCATGGGCTGACATTACTTGATAACTTTATCAAACGCTTCTAGAGTTTAGTCATTGTGGCATTAATTTAGGTTATCACTAAGCATCTACGCTGGTATCAGCATTTTTCATGTTGCCAGGCACAGAAGACAACTCCAAGTGAGGAAAATTGCACCAAAAAGTTGTCTTTATTGGTATAATCTGCGGTGTAGTAATAGAAAACTCATACGTTTAGCTGATAATGTTACGTATGAGTATCTTATTAAACTCTCATAATTTAAGTGGCATGCATGACGCAAGAAAACAAGCAAACTAGAGTGGCACAAGCATTATCGGAACGCGCTCACGATCTTCTTATCAGTCTTAATTTCGCACAAAAGCAGATTGGCTATATCCATACTTTTGATATGAGTTATGGCGAAAATATCGCTGAGCGAACTATGCTGGAAGTTGAAATTGCCGCTGCCGCCAAGCGTCAACAAAGCAGTACCAGTCATCACAAATATATTGCAAAAGCGAGTAAGCACTTACATTCTGTTATCGAAGAGGCCATTGGCAAACAAATTAATGACCTAGACAACATTTATCATGAAGTGGTTGGGATCCAAGATTCCGTGCCGGCTTTATTGGATATTCTGGCGGTGCGTTCGGCGTCTGTGGGGCGTCTTGAACCCTTGGTTAATGACCTGAGTTGGTTAGGTCGTGAGCTGGTGTCTTTGGTTAACTTGCCGCAGTACCGTAAAAAGAACAGCAAAGGCACCGCAATAAAAGTCGATACCCCAGCGCTGGCACTGCGTTACTTAGGGTTAGAAAACTTGCAAATGGTGATCCCCACCATGGCAATGCGTCATTGGATGCCACACTCCACAGAGCCTTTCCCGTTAATGAAGCGTAAAATGCGCGAATTAAGCATGAGTACCGCCATTGCTGCAAAAGAATTGGCGCCATTTTATGGCGTTAAAGAGCAGCACGCTTTTACCTTAGGCATGCTGTTAGAGTTAGGTAAAATCGCGTTAGTCCGGCTTTACTTGCGTACTTTTGAAAAGGTCTGGCAGGCCAAAGTAAAGATCGCCCGTGACAAAAAGCAAAAAGATCTCCATTCAGCTCTGTTAGAACTGGCACCCGATCCGCTGTTTTTGCGTAACTTGTTGGTCAACCACTCGGCAGAGCTATCGTGCAAGCTTATCGAAAAAATGGAACTGAAATATTTGCCGTTTAATGTTGTCATGGAGGAATATACGCAAACTTATTTACCCAATGCGCATAAAAAAATAGCCGACCCTATGGCGTTAACTACGGTGATGCAAAAAGCCTATGGCTATGCGCAAATGCTTGTTTTAAAAGACAGCCAGCTGATTGAAGAAGATGAAGCGGAACTTTTACTGCAACACCTAGAACTCAGCGATGAAATGCGCAAACAACTCGCTAAATGTGCTTTCCATAACCTGCAGTTGACGATTTTGTAAAAAAAACTAAAATTTTTTTTGCGACTATTCATTCATAGCCCATCACATGGCGAGCTGTGCAAAGCTGCACAGCGCTTGCCTTGCCCATAAAATATGTCCTAAATAGTTATTCACTGAAGGTGAGAAAATATGTTAAACCCTTGAATATCAAGGCCTCCACGGCAGAGAGATATGAGACAAAACGGGCTTTTTCTGGAATAATAGGCGTATGAAAATTGTGCCATCAAGGATTAATACAGACTTAATCAGCGCCATATTGGCTGCATAGTTATCCGCATACATTACAGGCCTTGGTCATGTAAGCCATTAGGACTGACTACCTTGAAGCACTTTGACTCACCAAATATGAGGAAATAAAATGACTATTAATCGTGAATTGTTCGATGACGTAATGGTACCTAACTACGCCCCTTCTGCGGTAATTCCAGTAAAAGGTGAAGGCTCACGTGTTTGGGATCAAGAAGGCAAAGAGTATATCGACTTTGCTGGTGGTATCGCCGTTAACTGTCTTGGTCATTGTCACCCAGCTTTGGTGGGCGCGCTGAAAGAGCAAGGTGAAAAAATTTGGCACCTATCTAATGTTATGACCAACGAGCCGGCATTACGTCTAGCGAAAAAGCTAACTGACGCCACGTTTGCAGACAAAGTCTATTTTGCCAACTCAGGTGCCGAAGCAAACGAAGCGGCGTTAAAGCTAGCACGTCGTTGGGCACTGGATAAATTCGGTGCTGAAAAGTCACAAATCATTTCGTTTAACAAAGGCTTCCACGGTCGTACTTTCTTCACTGTGACGGTAGGTGGTCAAGCCGCTTATTCAGATGGCTTTGGTCCAAAGCCGGGTGATGTGGCGCACACCGATTATAACGACCTAGCAGCACTAGAAAAAATCATGTCTGACAAAACCTGTGCAGTCATGATGGAGCCGCTACAAGGTGAAGGCGGTATCGTTTCACCTGATGCGGATTTCGTAAAAGGTGTACGCGAGCTATGTGATAAGCACAATGCACTGCTTATTTTTGACGAAGTACAAACCGGTGTCGGTCGTACGGGCGACTTATACGCATACCAAGGCCTAGGCGTAACACCAGATATTCTTACCACGGCCAAAGCGCTAGGCGGTGGCTTCCCTATTGGTGCCATGATCGCCACCACTGAGATTGCAGCACACCTAAAAGTAGGTACTCACGGCTCAACCTACGGTGGTAACCCATTGGCGTGTGCTGTAGCTGAAGCTGCGTTTGATACCGTCAACACACCAGAGGTGCTTAACGGCGTTAAAGCAAAAGAGCAGCTGTTCCGCGAGCTACTTACTGAAATCAATAACAAGCACAACGTATTCAGTGAAGTACGTGGTAAAGGTTTACTCATTGGTGGCGTAGTTGCTGAAAAGTATCAAGGTAAAGCAAAAGAGTTTTTAGTTGAAGGCATTAAGCAAGGTGTGATGTCACTTGTTGCTGGTGCAAACGTGGTTCGTTTTACACCATCACTGGTTATCCCTGAAGCGGATATCCGTGAAGGCATGGCGCGCTTTGAAAAAGCGGTTGCAGCCGTCGTTGCTAACAACGCTTAATATGCTTGCGAGGCTGCCGATGGGCAGCCTTGTTGTGATCCATAATTTTGAGGAGTAAGCGGGCTCATGATGATCCTTCGCCCAATCCAAGAAAGCGATTATCCAGCGCTTTTAAACATTGCTCACGAGTCGGGACATGGCTTTACGTCACTGCCGGTTAATGAAGAGCTATTACAAAAGAAAATTGCACGTTCGGTGGCTTCGTTTGGCAAGCAAGCCGATAAGCCTTTTGATGAAGGCTACCTATTTGTACTGGAAGACAGTGAAACAGGTGAAGTGGTAGGTACTAGTGGTATTGAAGCCGCGGTGGGTTTAGATGATGCGTTTTATCACTATCATTTAAGCAAAGTGATCCACTCGTCACGCACTTTGGATGTTTACAAAGCAGTGGATATTTTGACTCTGTGCAACGATTACACCGGTGCCACAGAGCTATGCACGTTATTTTTGAAAGACGGCTATCGTAAAGGTGCAAATGGCAAGTTGCTATCGCGCGCACGTTTTATGTTTATTAACCAACATCGTGCCCGTTTTGCTGAGACCTTGATCGCAGAAATGCGCGGTGTGTCGGATGAAAATGGCGACAGTCCATTTTGGCAGTGGCTCGAAGAGCACTTCTTTTCCATGGACTTTCCAACCGCCGATTACCTCACCGGTATTGGGCAAAAGGTGTTTATTGCGGAACTGATGCCAAAGTATCCAATTTACGTCAATCTGCTTAGCAAAGAAGCACAAGCGGTCATTGGCCAGGTACATAACAACACTCGCCCAGCGATTGAGCTGCTAAAAAGTGAGGGCTTTACCTTTAATGGTTATGTCGACATTTTCGATGCCGGTCCCACAGTAGAAGCCAAAGTCGACAACGTCCGTACTGTGCGCAACACTCAGGTTAGAACCGTTAAAATTGGCGACAACACTGGCGGATTCCCTGTTATGGTTGCAAATGATAAACTAGAAGACTATCGCGCATCGGTATTGGATCTGGCCTTGGCTGAAGATGACCAAGTGATTTTAGCACCACACGTTGCCGCGGCCTTAAAAGTAGCAGAGGGCGACCAAGTTAGCCTCGTAAAGATTTAAGATTGGGAATAGATTATGACAACACATGCAGCACAATTTATAAATGGTGAGTGGGTTGCTGGACAAGGCGCAAGCTTTAGCTCGGTAAACCCAGCAAACAATGATGTCATCTGGAGTGCAAACTCTGCAACGCCTGAGCAAGTAGATGGCGCCGTTAAGGCAGCACGTGAAGCCTTCTATTCATGGAGCGATCTAAGCTTTGAAGCACGCTTAGACATCGTTAAGCGTTTTGCTGAAGTATTAAAAGAAAACAGCGAAGAGTTGGCAGTTGCTATTGCACAAGAAACTGGTAAGCCACTGTGGGAAACGCGCACTGAAGCGGGTGCCATGGTGGGTAAAATTGCCATTTCTGAAAAAGCCTATCAAGAGCGTACTGGCGTGGTAGAAAACCCAATGCCAGTAGGTCGTGCCGTTATTCGCCATAAGGCGCACGGTGTAGTAGCGGTATTTGGTCCATATAACTTCCCAGGTCACTTACCCAATGGTCACATTGTGCCGGCATTGCTTGCGGGCAACACGGTGATCTTCAAACCATCAGAACTGACGCCAAAGGTCGCTGAGTTAACTCTGAAACTATGGCAACAGGCGGGCTTACCTGCTGGTGTGATCAACCTAGTTCAAGGTGAAGTAGAAACAGGCAAAGCGCTTGCGTCGCACGCGGGTATTGATGGTTTATTCTTTACCGGTTCGTCGCGCACAGGTCACCTATTGCATGAGCAGTACGCCGGTCAGCCTGGCAAAATCCTAGCACTTGAAATGGGTGGTAATAACCCACTGTTGGTTAAAGATGTTGCCGACACCAAAGCCGCGGTTCACGATATTCTGCAATCAGCTTATATTTCTAGTGGCCAGCGCTGTACTTGTGCGCGTAAGTTGTTCTTACCAGCAGGGGAACAAGGCGATGCTATCTTGTCACAGCTAATCAAAGCGACGAAAGCCATTAAAGTGGGCAACTACGACGATGAAGATCAACCATTTATGGGTTCTATGATCTCAAACGCCGCTGCCGCAGGCATGGTAAAAGCGCAGCAGCAACTAGTAGAGCTGGGCGGTGAAGTGTTAGTTGAGCTAACCCACAAAGAAGGCACCGGCTTTGTAACACCAGGCATCATTGAATGCTCAAACATCAGTGATTTCCCTGATGAAGAACACTTTGGTCCATTACTAAAAGTATTCCGTTACACTGACTTTGATGCAGCGATTGAAAAAGCCAATGAAACCAGCTTTGGCTTATCGGCAGGTCTTTTAGGCGACAATGAAGCGGACTACGATCGTTTCCTACGTCGTATCCGTGCCGGCATCGTTAACTGGAACCGTCCAATTACAGGGGCATCAAGTGCCGCACCATTTGGTGGTATTGGCGCTTCAGGTAACCACCGCGCAAGTGCTTACTATGCCGCAGACTACTGCGCTTACCCTGTGGCTTCTGTGGAGCTAGAAAAGGTAACTCTACCAGGCAGCTTGAGCCCAGGTTTATCTTTAGATTAAAATAGTGCTGTTGAGCTAGTAGCAACAGTAAAGGATGAAAAAAGCAGCTTCGGCTGCTTTTTTGTGTCTTAGTGGCTACAAAAGTAGCAATCGAAAAAACTTTCTGCTTAAATCAATAGGAGATGTCTTTGATAGGTTCAGGTGAGCAAAGTATGGTGTTAGATAAACAAGGGTACGATGAACTGGTCATGTATTTGACGCAAAACTTAGCCTTGTTTGAGAAGCCCGGGCAGGTAGAGCCTGGTGCGCCTAGAGTCATGGAATTAATCGAAGACGTAATTGCTGAACATGTGATCCGGATATGTGAGCAACACAGTGAGCTGACCACAGAGCAACGCAGCTTAATTGTACGTGAGGTAGATGGCATCGTTTACGACTTACAAGAGGTACTCTCAAGTGTGGTTGATCAACGGGTTACGGTTGAGCAGCGCGAGTTTATAGAAGAGTTTGCTGGATTATTAAAAAACCTATTTGATTCTGCGGTTTAAGCTGGCAAAATCGAAACTTATTAAAAGCCGCGCATTTTGTTGAGTAGCGGCTAAGCATCACACCGCCTGTTGGCGGTGTTGTACGTTATAGAGGATGAATATGCTAGCAAGTGTAAAGTGGGTAGAAGGGGATACCTTTATTGGACGTTCGGCGTCAGGCCATAATGTGGTGTTTGATACGGGATCTGACAGTGCAGCCCCAAGCCCAATGGAAATGGTATTAATGTCGGCAGGCGCCTGCTCTTCAGTCGACGTGGTCAGTATTTTGCAAAAAGCCCGTCAGGATATCAGCGACGTGGAAGTAAAGCTTAGCGCTGAGCGCGCCGAAAGCGCCCCGCGGGTGTTTACTAAAATCAATCTACACTTTGTGGTCACTGGCAACAACGTTTCTGAAAAGCATTTAGAAAGAGCCGTGAGCTTGTCTGCTAAAAAGTACTGCTCTGTGGCATTAATGCTTGAAAAAGCAGTGGAAATTACACACAGCCATGAAGTGGTTGAAAGTGAGTCAAAATAACGCTTTTTCATGGCGTTATTTTCGTATAAAATCCGCGAACTTTTGGTTCTGCAGCGCAGATTTTTTGTATTAAGGTGGGTCTATCGTGAACAAGCCCTTTGATAAAATTAAACTCCATGGCTTTAACAACTTAACGAAGAGTTTAAGCTTTAGTATTTACGATATTTGCTACGCCAAGACTGAGCAACAGCGTAAAGAATATTTAGAATACATTGACGAACAATACAGTGCCGATCGCCTTACCGATATTCTTAAAGACGTCACCGATATTATTGGTGCCAATGTGCTTAATATCGCGCGTCAAGATTATGAGCCGCAAGGGGCCAGTGTGACTATTTTGGTCTCAGAAGAGCCGGTAGAGCAGCAGACCTTTGACAGCAATGAGACCCCAGGACCATTACCTGACTCTGTGGTAGCGCACTTAGATAAAAGCCATATTTGTGTTCACACCTACCCAGAAGCACACCCTCATGACGGCATTTGTACGTTCAGAGCCGATATTGAAGTGTCGACCTGTGGTGTTATCTCACCGTTAAAAGCGCTGAACTTCTTAATCCACTCGCTAGAGTCGGATGTGGTGACGATAGACTACCGTGTTCGTGGCTTTACCCGTGATGTTAACGGCGTAAAGCACTATATTGACCACGCTATCAACTCAATCCAAAACTACATGTCTGAAGACACCAAAGAGGCCTACCATATGGTAGACGTGAACGTGTATCAGGAAAACTTGTTCCACACCAAGATGATGTTAAAAGAAACCGATTTGAATACCTATTTATTCGGGATCAGCACTGACGACTTGGGAGAGCAGGAAGAAGAAGAGATCCGCTTACGTTTAAACCGTGAGATCCAAGAAGTATTCTACGGTCGTAATCTGCCTGAGGCTTAACCTCAGCGCAAGCGACGAGGGAAGTGTGCTAACACTTCCCTTTTTTATTTCTAGTGACCTGTTACAGCTCGTAATTAAAGCTTAAACCATACACTCTTGGCTCGCCGTATTGCACATAGGTATGTGGCTGGTAGCCATCCAGTGGGTTGTTACCAAATCGAAACCCTCTTACCACAATGTCTTTATCGGCTAAGTTTCTGCCCCACGCAATCACCGACCAGTTGTCGCCGTAGTAACTTAAACTGGCATTGATTAAATTGTGGTTGTCCGCTTGCTCATTATGGCTGTCTGACAAGTAGTAACTGTCTTTGCCTTCAACGCCGAGTTCAAATACCAGGTTATCCGTTAAGGCATAATCTACCGCAAGGGCGTATTGATAAGTGGGTGCTTGGGCCTGATCGCGACCATCGAGGCTCACGCCGGTGGCGGAGACAAAGTTTTCAATCTCGCTTTCCAAGTAGCCAGCGCTATAGGTTAACCCTAAGCGTTCGGTGTACTGGAAGTTACCCTCGACTTCGAGGCCATAGTTATTGCCTTCGCTGGCGTTATCAATGTAGCCTGCAAACTGCTGATTAGACACTTGCCATTGTTTTAACTGAATGTCATCACGCTGCATATAGAATGCGGTGACGCGAACCAGGTGACGATTGTCTGCCGACTTGCCTTTAACACCAAACTCCGCATTCCAGACATATTCAGGGTCAAAGTAGTGATTTTCTGTTGCGATTTGTAGCCCTTCATCTTGGGCCTTTGCTAACGCTTCACCGTTTACACCACCAACTTTATAGCCGCGGGTCAGGCTAGAATAAATCATGGTGCGCGGCACAACCTGGTACTCAAGTGCTAGCTTACCGCCCCACATTAGGTCATCACTGGTGATGCTAGCACCGTTACTGTCGAGGTAATCGGCATCGTATTGCTCGGCACGAAGACCAGTAATAAGACGGGTTTTATCAGAAATGTGATGCACGTATTGGCCAAAAATGGCTTCGCTTTGCACCGAATAAGCTGAGCTAAAAGGGGCGGCTAACCAAGTGTACTCACGTGTTAAGTCAACATCGTTACGCTTGGTGTAAAAGCCCACCACCCAATCACTTTGCTTATCTTTTAATAACAGTTCTATATTGCCTTTTTCATAATCTCGAAAATATGCGTCTGTTGAGCTGTAGCCGTATTCGTGAAGTCCTGCTGCGCACAGCTGTGGCTCGCTGGGGTCATTACACACCCAATCTTCGTCGTAGCTGTAAAGCGTATCAGCCTGCAGACCAGAGAGTTTAAATTCGAAATCAAATGCCGCAGCGCGAGTATATACCCCGCGCAGAGCAAAGGCGTCAGACTCGAGGTTGTCTTGACCAGGCTCATCAGCCACGCTATTGCGAGAATTGTCGAGGGTAAAGCCATCATAGCCGTTGTCAGTATTAATGTGATGATAAGCAAAGTTAAGTGCTAGGTGTTCACTGACTTGTGAGTTCAGCTTAAACCGTGCTACCTGCTCGTCTTGTGTTTGTGTCGGTTTATCAAGGTAAAGGTTGTCGACATAGCCGTCGGATTCACGTTGATATAAGCTAACGCGAGCTGCGGTATTATCGCTCAGGCCAGTACCTGCGGCGATGCCCGCTTCGTAGCTGCCATAATTGCCGACGCCAAGCTTGAGCTTTAAGCTTGGGTCTTGAGTAGGGGCCTGAGTACTCACCTCAACAATGCCAGCTAGTGCATCTGAGCCAAACTTGGTGCCTTGTGGGCCACGGTAAACTAACACCGATTCACTATCAAACAATAGCGCACTGCCACCTAAGCCAGAATAATTAATGCCGTCGATAAGTAAGCCAACACTGGGATAAATCGGGTCAACAAACTGCGAGCGCAAACCAACTCCGCGGATCTGCAAAAAGCGGCCTCGAGAGGCTCCAGCGGTAAAGTTAACGTTGGCGGTAGCACCTAAAATCTCATCCAAGTATTGGGCACCGCGTTTGTCAATGGTCAGCTCATCCATTAAGGAAGCGCTAGCACTGAGAGTTTGGATGCTTTCATCTTGAAAATCACCGGTGACAACAATGGTTTCCAGCGTTTCATCGGCAAGGGCTTGGTGAGAGAAAAAAGGCAGCAACGCCAACGTGATGGTAGAGAGTTTTAACTTCATGCTTAATCTTTGTCCCATTTTTGATTGCGCACAGTTTAGCAAAAGCCAGACCAGTTAACAGTGAAATTGTGTTATATGTTAGCCCTGAAAATTAGATCATAAGGAAACAACATGGCTTTTAAAGTTGATTTTAAGGTAAGAGACTACGAGTGTGATTTACAAGGGATTGTCAACAACAGTGTTTACTTCAACTATCTCGAGCACGCCAGACACGAATTTTTATTAGCCAACCACATCGATTTCGCCGCCTTAGCGGAGCAAAAAGTTAACTTAGTGGTGGTGCGCAGTGAAATGAATTACAAAGGCTCGCTGGTGCCAGGAGATCACTTTTATGTCACGGTGGAGCTTGAGCGAATAAGCAAAATCAAATTTGCGTTTAAGCAGCAAGTGATCCGCAGTGCTGATGACAAACTGATGCTTGATGCTGTCATCACTGGTACCTCAGTTAATGAACGCGGTAGGCCCTTTTTACCAGACGCATTAAGCCAATTATTCGCTTAACGGGGTTTTTTACATAAATTTACTGCCGTTTTTTGCTATGACAGCGTTATAATGCCGGCAGATTTTTTTAACGATGGTTTACCATGAAATTTATCACCCTATTTGCAGCCGTATTGGTGCTCACAGGATGTCTTTCAACAGGGAAGGTAGACAAGGATACACTGAAATTTTCCACTTGGCAGGTGTATCAAGTAGACGGTAACAATGTGCAATCACTCGGAGCAACAGTGCGTTTTATCGATGCGCTGCAAGTCAACGGCTTCAGTGGTTGTAACCGCTTTTTTGGCGAAGGCAAAGTCACCGATGGCACCTTGCAAGTCAGCAATATTGGCATGACTCGAAAGCTTTGTCGTGGTGAGGTCGCTAAGCTCGAGTCGCAATTGATCAAACAGTTAGAGTCAGGCGTAAAGCTAGAATTGGATGGCGAGCAGCTGATACTGGTCGGCAACCAACGCTTTACCTTAGTGAAAAAATAGTCTTGCTATTGTAGCCTTGCTACGGTTGCAGTAAGGCAGTAGACTACAAGCAGAACAGTTTTTCGCAGTTGCTAAACAGTAGCTGCATTCGCGTTAGCCACCACTTTGGTGGCTAGCACACTTGTCGGAGTGCCTCGAGTAGCTATGTCTTGAACATGTTTACTCAGGCTGAGATCGCATTGTGCGGGATCCGTGGACCTGATCAGGTTAATGCCTGCGTAGGGAACAAGACAGCAGACTTACAATATCTGTCTATAACGACGTGATGTAGTCGTTATCCACCACCCCCGAGGATTTTCCTCGTCTCTCCCATTGTGGGATCTGACAAGACACCTTTTAATAAAAAGTAGAGGGACGTCATGTCAAATAAAAGTAGCAAGTTAAGTCGTCGTGAGTCGCGTGAAGCCGCGGCAGAGTTTATCCATAATTTAACCGGCCAGCCTTTTCCCAGCTCGCATAAAGTCTATGTCGAAGGTCAGCAAACGGGTGTGCGCGTGGGGATGCGTGAAATCACTCTGAGCGATACCTTTGTGGGCGGCACAGAAGAAGAGCCGGTGTTCGAACCTAACGATCCAATCCGAGTGTATGACACTTCCGGCCCCTATACTGACCCTGAAATCGATATAGATGTGCGCAAGGGCTTAGCAAAGTTTCGGGAGCGCTGGATTTTAGAGCGAGACGATACCGAATTACTCGACTCAGTTACATCGCAGTTTTCACAGCAGCGCATGGCCGATGAAGGTTTGGATCACATTCGTTTTGAGCACTTGCCGAAAATTCGCCGAGCAAAAGCTGGGAAAAACGTTACCCAGATGCATTATGCCCGCCAGGGGATCATCACCCCAGAAATGGAGTACGTAGCCATTCGTGAAAACATGGGCCGTGCTGAATTACGCAAAGAAATACTAGAGCAGCAACACCAAGGGCAGTCATTTGGTGCCAGCATTCCGGAGTTTATTACCCCTGAATTTGTACGCGATGAAATTGCTCGTGGCCGCGCCGTACTACCTAATAATATTAACCACCCAGAAACTGAGCCGATGATCATTGGTCGCAACTTTTTAGTGAAAGTAAACGCCAATATTGGTAACTCTTCGGTGAGCTCTTCCATTGAAGAAGAAGTGGAAAAAATGGTGTGGTCGACGCGTTGGGGCGCCGATACTGTGATGGATTTATCTACCGGTCGTTACATTCACGAAACCCGAGAGTGGGTGGTGCGTAACTCACCAGTTCCGGTTGGCACCGTGCCCATTTATCAAGCGCTGGAAAAAGTGAATGGGGTGGCCGAAGATCTGACTTGGGAAGTGTTCCGCGATACCTTAATAGAGCAAGCGGAGCAGGGCATTGATTACTTTACTATTCATGCTGGGGTATTACTGCGTTATGTACCCATGACGGCAAAGCGGGTGACTGGTATTGTCTCTCGTGGTGGCTCAATTATGGCGAAATGGTGTTTGGCTCACCATAAAGAAAACTTCCTCTATACCCACTTTGAAGAGATCTGTGAAATTCTTAAGCAATACGACGTTTGCTTCTCTTTAGGGGATGGCCTGCGTCCGGGCTCGATTGCCGATGCCAACGATGAAGCCCAATTTAGTGAGCTGCGCACCCTAGGTGAACTGACGAAAATTGCTTGGAAACACGATGTTCAGGTGTTTATTGAAGGCCCAGGTCACGTGCCAATGCACAAAATCAAAGAAAACATGGACGAACAGCTTAAGCACTGTGATGAAGCGCCGTTTTACACTTTAGGGCCACTGACCACAGACATTGCACCGGGTTACGACCACTTCACGTCAGGTATTGGGGCGGCGCAAATTGCTTGGTATGGTTGTGCTATGTTGTGTTATGTCACGCCGAAAGAGCACCTCGGCTTGCCCAACAAAGAAGACGTTAAAGAGGGCCTGATCACCTATAAGATTGCCGCTCATGCCGCCGATTTGGCCAAAGGCCACCCTGGCGCCCAAGTGCGCGATAACGCCTTGTCTAAAGCGCGCTTTGAATTCCGTTGGCACGACCAATTTAACCTTGGTTTAGATCCGCAGCGCGCACGGGAATACCACGATGAAACCTTGCCGCAAGAGTCTGGCAAAGTGGCGCACTTTTGCTCCATGTGTGGACCTAAGTTCTGCTCGATGAAAATTACCCAAGACGTTCGTGACTATGCCAATGCGTTGGAAGCCAAAGGCATTGATCCCAACAAACTGGGGGAAGAAATTGAGATCCAAATGGTGGATGTCGAAGCTGAAATGCAAGCCAAATCAGAAGAGTTTGTAAAGTCAGGTTCTGAGCTTTACCACAAAGCAATTTAATCGCGAGCTACTTTTCACTTGGCTTAGTAACGACTTATATAGTGGCATGCGGCAGCTGCCTTTAGCGAATACCGCACTCTGTGTAAGTGGTTGCTACAAAGGAGAAAAACTATGTCGAGGCAAGCAAAGGTTGCCATTTTAGGGTTTGGCTTAGTGGGGCGGGTTGCCGCACTGATGTTGGCCCCACGTTATCGGCTCAGTGTCTTTGAACAAAGTGCCGAGTCACAGCAAAGTAGTGCCGGCAGTGTCGCCGCAGCCATGTTGGCGCCACTCGCCGAGTCGGTGATGTGTGACGCTAATCTGGCTGAAACGGGGCTCAGAGCGATGGATTTATGGCCGCCGTTGTTGCAGCAGCTCGACACTCCGGTTTTCTTTCAGCAGCAGGGATCGTTAATCGTGGCTCACGGTCAAGATAAAGGCGATCTTCGCAGCTTTGCCCAGCGTCTCAAACCGTTGCAAGGGCATGAGCCTCAAGCCCTCAATAGCCAACAAATTACAGCGCTTGAGCCGGAATTATCTGGCACCTTTCATCAAGGGTTGTACTTACCTTGTGAAGGGCAATTAGACAACCAAGCATTTTATCGCAGCAGTTATCAGACGCTAAAAAACAGCGGAGTTGAGATCCACTTTTCTCACCCTTGTAACAGCCAACAAATCGCACAGCTACGGCGTGACTACGATTGGGTGATTGATTGTCGTGGCCTTGGTGCCAAAGATGAGCGACAAGGGCTCAGAGGGGTGCGTGGTGAAGTCGCTCGGATTTATGCACCAGAAGTGAGTCTGAACCGCCCAGTGCGCTTGATGCACCCTAGGTATCCAATTTATATTGCGCCTAAGCCTGAGCACCAATTTGTCATTGGGGCAACGGAAATTGAGTCGCAAGACTCGGGCGATATTACCGTGCGTTCGACCCTAGAGTTGCTTTCTGCCGCGTATTCTGTGCATCGTGGTTTTGCTGAAGGGCGCGTGGTTTCGTTGTTGGCGGGACTGCGGCCCGCGTTTCAAGATAATCATCCAAAAATTGAACGGCAGGAGAATCTAATCAGTATCAATGGTTTATATCGTCATGGATACTTGTTGGCACCGGAAATTGTCCGCCAAGCACTGTCACAGGAGTTATTATGAAAGTTGAATTGAATGGCGAAGAGATCCACCTTCATCGCTCACAAAACATTGAAGAATTTATTAGCGCCAGAGGTGCCCAGCCTCCTTATGCGGTGGCACTTAATGGCACTTTTGTTTCTCGTACCGAGCTTGCCAGCACCATGCTCAATGATGGTGATAAAGTTGAGCTGTTATCGCCTATTCAAGGAGGCTAGTTATGTCAGTGAGTACTGACGCGCCGCTTACCATTTATGGCGAGCAGTTTAACAGCCGCATGCTGATTGGCTCTGCGCTCTACCCTTCGCCTGACGTGATGCAATCTGCCATCACGGAATCTGGGGCTGAGATTGTCACGGTCTCCCTCCGGCGCCAACAAAGCCAACACGCTGGTGACGACTTTTGGTCGTTAATCAAAGAGCTAGGGCTAATGGTATTGCCTAACACCGCAGGCTGCCACAGTGTTAAAGAGGCGGTGACATTGGCGCAAATGTGCCGTGAGGTATTTGAAACCGACTGGATTAAGTTGGAGCTTATTGGCGATGAATACAATTTACAGCCCGATCCCATCGCTTTATTGCAAGCAAGTGAAATTTTACTGCAAGATGGCTTTAAAGTATTGCCCTATTGCACAGATGACTTGGTCTTGTGTCAGCGCTTAGATGCCCTAGGGTGTGAAGTGTTGATGCCATGGGGTGCCCCCATTGGCACAGGTAAAGGGCTATTAAACCCTTATAACTTGCGTACCATCCGTGAACGTCTACCCCATCAAACGTTAATCATAGACGCTGGCTTAGGGCTGCCTTCTCATGCTTGCCAGGCGCTTGAGCTCGGTTATGATGCGGTGTTATTGAACTCAGCGGTGGCTGGCGCTGGCTGCCCAATCACTATGGCGGGCGCTTTTAAAGCCAGCGTTAACGCTGGGCGTTTATCTTATTTGGCCCAAGCGATGCCGGAAAAAGAGGTGGCAACACCTTCGACCCCCACCATGGGGATGCCATTTTGGCAGCATAATTAACCTATAAATGCTAAGGAGTTTTCATTGTCTCATATCGTATGGAGTATTGCGGGTTCTGATTCAGGGGGGGGGGCAGGTATCCAAGCGGATCTAAAGGCAACCCAAAGCTTCAACGTGCACTGCTGTACCGTGATAACCGCGTTGACAGCACAAAATAGCTTAGGCGTTGAAGCGCTTAATCCAGTAGCAACGGATGTCATTGAGTCGCAGCTAATGGCGCTGGCTCAAGATATGCCGGCGGCAGTGATTAAAATTGGCATGCTCGCCAATGTGCAACAAATCCAATTGATTGCTGAACACCTGTCACATTATAAGGCCACATGGTCTGTGCCGCCGGTGATTGTTTACGACCCCGTGGCGATTGCAACCAGCGGCGATTCATTAACTGAAGAAGACACCGTAGATGCACTAAAAACCCATTTGCTGCCTTTAGTGGATGTGGTTACGCCGAACACCCATGAAACCCAGTTGCTTACGGGAGTGTACTTAATTGGTCCCAGTGCAGTAAAAGAGGCGGCTGCCAAGCTGCGTGACTTTGGTGCCAAGTCGGTGGTTATTAAAGGCGGGCACTGGGACTATCCAAAAGGATATTGTATTGATTATGCCACGGATGGTGACAACGAGTATTGGCTCGGCAATGAAAAAATTCAAACTCCACACAGTCACGGCACCGGATGCAGCTTGTCATCGGTGATGGCTGCGTGTGTGGCCAAATCATACCCATTCAAAGATGCGTTTATTTTGGCCAAAGCGTATATCAATGCCGGACTAAAAGCGGCACGACGTTATGGGGAAGGGGTCGGGCCTGTGGCGCATACTGGTTTCCCTGTGACGCTGGATGATTACCCGCAAGTAATTGAAGCCGGCTCTTGGTTGGCAGATGAACTTGAGTTTGCACTGCCTGAAGAGTTTAACTTTGCTGCGGGGTTTGCCAGCATTGATGAACCAATGGGGCTTTATGCTGTGGTAGACAGCGCAGACTGGGTAGAGAAGTGCCTGGCCTTAGGGGTGGATACAGTGCAGTTAAGGATAAAAGATCCACAACAAGCCAATCTTGAAGCGGAGATAGAAACAGCCATTGCCCTGGGGCAAAAATACGCTGCGAAGGTGTTTATTAACGATTACTGGGAGCTGGCGATTAAGCATGGAGCGTATGGCGTTCATTTAGGCCAGGAAGACATCGATAAAGCCAACCTAATTGCTATTCAAGAGGCAGGGTTACGCTTAGGTGTGTCTACTCATGGTTTTTATGAAATGTTGCGTGCCCATAACTATCGCCCCAGTTATTTAGCGTTTGGTGCCATTTATCCTACTGCCACTAAAGATATGACGGGGCAGATCCAAGGGCTAGAGAAGCTATCGCAGTTTGTGCCGTTGATGGCATCCAGTTACCCCACCGTCGCCATTGGCGGAATAGATTGCGAACGAGCTGCGGAAGTTGCGGCCACTGGAGTATCGAGCATTGCGGTGGTGAGAGCGATAACTGAAGCGCAAGACCCTGAGCTTGCCGTTGCGACATTAAAGCAGGCCATGGCCGATAATGACTGAGTTGAATGATAAAGAGCGGCTACGCTACAGCCGCCATTTACTCTTAAAGGAAGTGGGAGAGCAAGGTCAGCTGAGGTTAAAGCAGGCCCATGTGGCCGTGGTCGGTTGTGGTGGCCTAGGTAGTCCAGCCTTATTCTACTTGGCAGCCAGTGGCATAGGAAAGCTCACATTGATTGATGACGATGAGGTTGAGCTGTCTAACTTACAGCGGCAAATCTTGTATAAGATTAATCATTTAGGACAAGCGAAAACACAAGCTGCAAGCAAAGTGCTGGCAAGCTTAAATAATGAAATTACCCTTAACCCCGTGGCTTCTATGCTCAGTGAGCAGAATATTGCTGATTTACTTAACCAAGCCGATGTTGTGCTCGATTGCAGTGATAACTTTGCCACACGGTATTTACTCAATCGCTACTGTGTAGAGCAGAAAAAGATATTGGTTGCCGGCGCAGCAATAGCCACTGAAGGTCAGTTGATGTGCTTTGACTTTCGCCATGAGTCAGCCTGTTATGAGTGTATTTTTCCTTCAGGTGCAGCAGCGGCGCCGCAGAACTGTGATAACTTTGGCGTACTGAGCCCATTACTTGGGATCATCGGGGCCAAGCAAGCCATGTTGGCCATCAATACGCTATTAGGCCATCATCAAGGCAGTTTATTTATGTGTTTTGATGGTATGAGTTTAAAGCAGCGTCAGCTTCATCTGAGCAAAGACGCAAGTTGTGCTTGCTGTGGTCAATAACGGCAAAGGTGGAAGGTGGCTTGAGCGTTACCACTCAAGCCAAAGGGATTACTGATTGTGGATTTTTGCAAACGGCGTACCCATACGTGTGACCGTTTCAGGTTGTTCGCCGTCTAAAAAGTCTGCTTGATTTGCACCCCAAGCTAAAATAACAGTCGAGCCGAGTTTAAAGCGACCCATTTCTTCGCCCTTTTTCAGGGAAATGGCATTATCGCCGCTACTTGGGTAAGTCCAAGTAAAGACACTTTTACCAGCTGGTGGCGTCACTGTGCCTGCCCAAACGGTTTCTATGCTGGCGACAATGGTGGCACCCACCAGTACCATGGCTAACGGGCCAATTTCGGTATCAAAAATGGCGACCACTCGCTCGTTTCTAGCGAAGAGGTTAGGGACGTTTTGCGCCGTTAACGGGTTGACCGAGAATAAGTCCCCAGGCACGTAAGTCATTTTACGTAAGGTACCATCAATAGGCATGTGGATACGGTGGTAATCTTTCGGTGCTAGATAAATGGTGGCAAACTTACCGCCTAAATACGGGGTAACGTCTTCTTCTTGTCCACCTAACAGAGTTTGTAGGCTGTAATCATGGCCTTTAGCTTGAATAATTTGACCATCAACCACTTCACCTAGTTGGCTAATGGCGCCATCTACTGGATGGGCAATGATGTCTTGCTGCTCAGCTAGCGGGCGAATGCCTGGTTTTAACGGCCGCGTGAAAAACTCATTAAAGCTCTTATAGTGAGCCGGATCTTCATGCAATGCTTCGCTCATATCGATGTTGTACTGCTTGATAAACAGCTTAATAAGCTTGGTGGTTAATGCACCAGCTTCGGCTGCGGCGAGTTTGCCTACTAAGCGTGATACTGCATGCTTAGGCAGTGCGTATTGCATGGCAATTTTAAGTTTATCCAAGTTCACGGTTTTACGTTCCTAATTGGTTAGCTCTGTTACTGGCAAAGTTCCAGTCACTGTGTTGCGCGTCAATAATGAGCAAGATAAATTTTATCAGACTCTAGGGGCTCGCGCACCTGCTCGGCCATCGGCCATGGATTCTAAAATACGATGGTAACTGTCGTAACGCAGCTCGCTGATTTTTCCTTCGTCCACTGCCTCGCGAATTAAGCAGCCTGGATCGTTAAGGTGCTTGCAGTCTCGAAAGCGACAGCCACCAATAAACTCGCGGAACTCTTTAAAACACCAAGTCACTCGTTCTACCTCTAAATGCCATAAACCAAACTCACGGATCCCTGGGCTATCAATCAAGTTACCACCGGAGGGCAGGTGGTGTAGTCTCGAGACCGTGGTGGTGTGCTGCCCGAGGCCGCTATTCTCTGATACTTCTTTAGTGAGGATATCGGCATCCGGTAAAACTGTATTGACTAATGTGGACTTACCAACGCCTGACTGACCGACAAAAATATTGTTGTTGTCTTTAAGGAGAGATTTAAGCTCATCAATGCCTTGTTGGGTTTCATTACTTACTAGTAGCACGCGATAGCCTAGGTCACGGTAAATATCTAAGATATCGTCGACATACTCGAGCCCTTCTTGGTCGAGTAAATCGATTTTATTCAGCAGTAGAATGGGTTCGATGCCCATATCTTCACAGGCCACTAAGTATCTATCGATGATCTGTGGAGTAAACTCTGGCACCACGGCAGAAACCATAATAATTTGATCGATATTGGCGGCGACCACTTTGACGCCATCATAAAAGTCGGGGCGAGTCAGTTGGCTACGGCGCTCGTGCACTGCTTCTATTACGCCTGCTAAGTCTCCTTCACTAACTTTGGCACGGCGGAATAATACTTCGTCACCACAGACTAGGCTGGACACCGTGCGACGAATATTACAACGCAATATTTCTTGGCTGTGGGTCTCAATATCGGCGTGTTGGCCAAAACGACTGATCACTACGCCTGCTTCAGCTGGCCCCAGATTATCATTTTGCCATGAAATATCAGGTGCTTGCGTGTTTTTAGCAGTGCTGATGCGTTTTTGTTGATTGGCTCTGATCCTACGGGATTGGCCCTTACTGAGTTTTTTTTTCTTTGCCATGTCTATAATCTGTTTAAGCTATGGGGTGCAGAGCGTTCAAAATTAGGCTATAAATCAATAAAACGCCGCGCAAGGTAAAAAAAGCTTTAGGTCGAGTGTTGAAACTAATATGATATATCTAATTGCATTGGATCTAAAGGAAAGTACCGCTAAGGTAATGTATGTCTTTTCATGAATCAAATTTGATCTGGCTCGACCTCGAAATGACGGGGTTAGAACCAAAAACAGATAGAATCTTAGAAATCGCGACGGTGATCACCGACGGTGATCTTAATATCCTAGCTGAAGGTCCTGTTGTGGCAATTCATCAAAGCGATGAGTTACTGGATGGCATGGACGAGTGGTGCACCAACCAACATGGTCGCTCTGGGCTTACTGCACGTTGTAAAGCAAGTCAGTTCACTGAAGCGGATGCAATTAAGCAGACATTAGACTTTCTAACCGAATGGGTACCACCTGGTGCATCACCTATGTGTGGTAATTCAATTGGTCAAGATCGTCGTTTTCTTAACAAGTACATGCCAGAGCTGGAAGAGTATTTCCATTATCGCAACTTAGACGTTAGTACAATTAAAGAGCTTGCGCGACGTTGGAAACCTGAACTGTTAGACGATATTAAGAAGAAAAGCTCCCACCTTGCCCTTGATGACATTAAAGATTCCATTATGGAATTAAAGGTTTATCAGGAAAAATTCTTCAAAGTCTAAAAAAATACTTGCAAAGCAAATATTATCTTGTAGAATCCTGCCCCGCTTGAGAAGACAAGCCCTGCGGGGTTTTCAGGCTTTTAAGATGCGGCACTAGCTCAGCTGCTACAGGTGATAGACGCGACCTTGTCTTTGTTACCGACAACACAATGAGCTAATTATGGAATGCGGCACTAGCTCAGCTGCTAAAGGTGATAGACGCGACCTTGCCTTTGTTACCGACAATACAACGAGCTAACTATGGAATGCGGCACTAGCTCAGCTGGTAGAGCGCGACCTTGCCAAGGTCGAGGTCACGAGTTCGAACCTCGTGTGCCGCTCCAAACACTTTCTTATGTGTATAACTAAACTTTTGTGATGCGGCACTAGCTCAGCTGCAGTAGGTGATCAACGCGACCTTGCTTTGTTACCAACAAATCTAGAGCTAAATTTTGTGATGCAGCACTAGCTCAGCTGCTACAGGTGATAGACGCGACCTTGCGTAGTTACCGACAATTTGAGAGCTAAAAAATGTGATGCGGCACTAGCTCAGCTGGTAGAGCGCGACCTTGCCAAGGTCGAGGTCACGAGTTCGAACCTCGTGTGCCGCTCCAAACACTTTCTTAGGTGTATAAACTAAACTTTTTTGATGCGGCACTAGCTCAGCTGCAGTAGGTGATCAACGCGACCTTGCGTAGTTACCAACAAATCCGGAGCTAAAAAATGTGATGCAGCACTAGCTCAGCTGCTACAGGTGATAGACGCGACCTTGCGTAGTTACCGACAATTTGGGAGCTAAATTTTGTGATGCGGCACTAGCTCAGCTGGTAGAGCGCGACCTTGCCAAGGTCGAGGTCACGAGTTCGAACCTCGTGTGCCGCTCCAAACACTTTCTTAGGTGTATAACTAAACTTTTGTGATGCGGCACTAGCTCAGCTGCAGTAGGTAATCAACGCGACCTTGCCTTTGTTACCAACAAATCCAGAGCTAAAAAATGTGATGCGGCACTAGCTCAGCTGGTAGAGCGCGACCTTGCCAAGGTCGAGGTCACGAGTTCGAACCTCGTGTGCCGCTCCAACTTTCCTTTTATTCATACCTTGTAATACTGCTCAGATACGTTCAGATATATCGCCTTATTCCACCGTTTTTTTGCAATAAACTGATTGCTTAATTTTAGCACTACGCGTAAAATACGCGCTCTTTCGGCCCAACAATTATCGTTCCTTGCCTTAACCCGACTGGCCGAAACGGGACAAGGCTATATTAACCGTAAGGAATATCCATGCGTCATTACGAAATCGTATTCATGGTTCACCCAGACCAAAGTGAGCAAGTACCTGGTATGATCGAGCGTTATACTGGTTCTATCACTGAAGCTGGTGGTACTATCCACCGTCTAGAAGACTGGGGTCGTCGTCAACTGGCATACCCAATCGAGAAGCTTCACAAAGCACACTATGTTCTATTGAACGTTGAAGCACCTACTGAAGTAATCAACGAGCTTGAAACTTCTTTCCGCTACAACGATGCAGTACTACGTAACCTAGTTATGCGTACTAAGAATGCAGTAACTGAAGCATCTCCTCTTGCTAAAGAAGAGAAAAAAGAAGCAGCTTCTGCTTAATCGTTGTTGAGTTCGGATTTGACTAACCTCTTGAGGTAATGGTGAGTAATCAGGTTGACCTGTATACTAATCAATATCTGCTTTCGGGCGTGATTTGTAAAACACCAAAATTTAGTCAAAGCCCAGCTGGGATCCCACACTGCATATTTGTGCTAGAGCATAAATCAATGCAGCTAGAGGCAGACCTAACCAGAAACGCTTACGTGCGTATCCAAGTGGTTGCCAGCGGTGAACAGTTCCGAAACCAAACAGAGCATTTATACGTTGGGCAAGCATTACAAGTTCGCGGTTTTATCAATCGCCACGAGAGTCGAAACGGCTTGAGTCAACTGGTTTTGCACGCACAACATATTGAAAGAATTAATTGAGGAAATTACTCATGGCACGTTATTTCAGACGTCGTAAGTTCTGCCGTTTCAAAGCGGAAGGCGTACAACAAATTGATTACAAAGATCTGGCTACTCTTAGAAACTACGTAACAGAAAGTGGCAAAATCGTACCTAGCCGTATCACAGGTACTAGCGCTAAATACCAGCGTCAGCTAGCAACAGCTATCAAGCGTGCTCGCTACCTAGCCCTTCTTCCATACACTGACTTACACAAGTAAGCAGCTGATTACTAGTTTTTAAAAGGTGTAGAGACATGCAAGTTATTCTACTAGACAAAATTGCAAACCTAGGTGGCCTAGGTGATCAGGTTAATGTTAAAGCTGGCTTCGCGCGTAACTTCTTATTCCCTCAGGGTAAAGCAGTTCCTGCAACTAAAGCTAACATTGAAACTTTCGAAGCACGTCGCGCTGAGCTTGAAGCGAAAATCGCTGAAGAGCTAACTGCAGCACAAGCACGCGCAGAAAAATTAGAAGCACTTGCAGAAGTGACTCTAGTTTCTAAAGCGGGTGACGAAGGTAAGCTATTCGGTTCTATCGGTACTCGCGATATTGCTGATGCTATCTCTGCAGTAGGTGTTGAGGTTGCTAAGTCAGAAGTTCGTCTTCCTCTAGGTACTATCCGTGAGACTGGCGAGTTTGACGTAGATATCCAAGTACACGCAGACGTTACAGCTACGATCAAAGTAATCGTAATTGCTGAAGCTTAATAACTAATTAAGCACAAAAAGCCGTGCATGCTAATGCGCGGCTTTTTATTTTTATAGTCTCCAAAATACTACCCAGATACTGTGGGTGACCATTTTTATTTTATACTCCCTAACCCTTGCCATCTCAACTTACTTACTACAACTAATTAGAGAGCAAATGCTCCTACTCACACTTGCAAAGTGTACCTACGGCTCGTGTAGATATTGATGCCGGTGCAAAGTGGCGTCACGGCAACAAGAAGACCGTGGCTTACTAGTTGCTTTGTTGCGCCAGCAACCTTGGCGTGAGCAGCGTTATAGTCCCCTAACAAAATAACACTATGGTCCCCAGCACTTCCTTAGCCAAAGTTGATTTAAGTAGTCCGATAAAAAACTTTTCTTTGCTTTTAAACCTTTCTCGCTTTAGTTGACGTCTAATCCAGTACCAATAAGTTAAGTTAGCAAGTTGAAACAGGCAGTTGAACTTGGGTTGCTTTGTTTGCATCACGGTATGTGCGAAGATTAAGCCGTCAACTCAAAGGATAAAACGCATGATAATTAATGCCAAAGAGGCATTTTCACAAGAACAAACCGATGCGCTAGTGGCGAGGTGTCAGCAAGGGGATCAAAGTGCTTTTCGTACTTTATTCGAGCAACATCATCGGCGAGTGTACGCACTGTGTTTACGTTTACTGGCGGAGCCTGCTCATGCAGAAGATGCATGCCAAGAAGTCTTCGTACAAGTGTGGCAAAAGATTGCGCAATTTCAGGGGCAGTCACAATTTACCACTTGGCTGCACAGTGTCACCAGCAATATCGCCATTAGTTATTTGCGCAAGCAAAAAAACTGGTTACAGAAAGTGGTGAGCTTTGAGCAGTCAGGTCTAGATGAGCAAGCAGCAGCCATGCTGGGCGACCTAAATGGTCTCGATCAGCTTATTGTTCGGTTACCAGAGCGCGCCAGGTTAGTTTTTGTTTTACATGCGGTAGAGGGCTATCGCCATGAGGAAATTGCCAACATGTTAGGTATGGCTGTGGGGTCGAGTAAATCGCAATACCATAGAGCACGAAATTTATTACAGGAGTGGTACAACAATGAGTAAACCCTCATTCGATGAATTTATGCAAAATGCACTGGAACAAAAGTCGCAAGCGCAGCCACAACGCGATTTATGGTCTGGGATAGAGCGTGCGATTAACCAGCCAGCAGCGATTGAACCTACTCCAAGTAGTAATCACTGGCAGAAGTTATCGGGTATTGCAGCATGCACCATTGCCGGGTTACTCGCATGGCAGGTGGTGATGAACCAACCGCAGCAGGACTCGCTGGCTAACATTAGTGCCTTTTTTGAACAGCAAAAGCAGTCTTTATTGGTGCAGTATCAATCGCAACCGGCATTAACATCCGATTGGCAGGTGCAGCTACAGGAACTGGAAGACGCGGAGCAAGCGATTAAATTATCGCTTAAGCAAGACCCAGAAAACGCAGCGCTGTTAAAAATGTTAGCGCAAGTATACCAGCAGCAACTTGACCTAATAAACAAGGTTCATGAGCCACAATGGCAACAAATTTAGGAGAATGAGGATGAGAGCATTACTATTAACCTTAGCGGCATTACCTGCGTTGGCCCTTGCCGGAGAGCAGATAGACAAAGAATTAAACATTCCCAGTGATGGTAAAGTCATTATTGAAAACCAGCGTGGTGATGTAGTGATCAAAACCTGGGACAAAGGCGTGTTTAAGGTCACCGGTGAGTTAGATGACAAAGCAAAAGGCTATCGCCTAGAAAACCAAGGTCAGGTGACCGAATTTATTGTAGAAATGCCTAAACGCTATCAAAGCTGGGGTGGGCGAGGTGGCTCGGAACTGACTATTTTTATGCCGCGCACCAGCGAGCTAGATTTTGAGGGCGTAGTGGTTGATGTGGAAGCGGCGGATTTGCAGGCTGGAGCTCGTATTAAAACCGTGAATGGCAATATCGAGCTGCGCCAAGCCAGTGGCAAAATCACTCTGGAAACGGTGAATGGCGACATTGATACTCGTGACCTTTCTGGCAATATTCAGTTTGAGACCGTAAATGGTGATATTGAAGACATTGACTCTGCGGGTAAGCTGAGATTTAGCGCGGTCAATGGCGAAATTAAGACGCAAACCACAGCCAATGAGCTACGCCTAGAAAACGTCAATGGCGAAGTGGAATTAAGAATGAGTGAGTTAAAAGACCTGAGACTGTCCACGGTAAATGGTGAAATTGAAGTGTATATGGAGACCCTTGCAAGCAACGCTAACCTCAACCTCGACAGTGTCAGTGGCGATATTGAGCTGTACTTCCCGGCAGAGGTATCCGCCCGCTTTGATATTAATGCTCATTCCGGTGGCCGTATTAATAACCAATTGAGCTCAGATCAAGTGAAAAAAGAAAAGTATGGGCCAGCACGTTCATTGGAGTTTGTGTTAGGCGATGGCGATGCCGATGTTGAAATTGATACGGTCAGCGGCAATGTTGAGCTAAAGCGTCAGTAGTCGTGTTTATAGACAAGCTTTCTGAGCTTAAAGCCGGTGTTTTTATAGCACCGGCTTTTTGTTGTTTGCAGTTAATCTGAGACCAGATACAATAGAGGGCCGTCGACCTCTCATTGTTGTGATATGGCTAAATCTGATCTACAAGTTGATACCTTAAAAGTACCACCCCATTCCATTGAAGCCGAGCAATCTGTGCTTGGTGGTTTAATGCTCGACAACGAAGCATTTGACCGCGTGGCAGAATTGGTGGTGTCTCATGACTTTTACACCAGAACCCATAAGTTGATCTTTGAATCGATGGAAAAGCTGGTGGAATTAGGTCAGCCCATCGACTTAATCACCATTTCTGAGAACTTAGAAAAGAATCACCAACTGGAAACGGTAGGTGGCTTTTCTTATTTAGCTGAAATCGCTAAAAACACCCCGAGTGCTGCCAATATTGATGCCTACGCGAGCATTGTACGCGAGCGCGCCGTGGTGCGCGAGATGATTGGTGTTGCCAACGAAATCGCGGAGGCGGGCTTTAACCCTGAAGGGCGTGATAGCCATGAGCTATTGGACTTAGCCGAAAGTAAAGTGTTTAAAATTGCGGAGCAGCGCTCAAAAAGCACCGAAGGGCCGCAAAGCATTCATAACATACTGGAAAAAACCGTCGATAAAATTGAAGAGCTATACCAGTCGCCGCAAGACGGGGTGACTGGGGTGAGCACCGGCTATGGCGATCTGGATAAGATGACCGCCGGATTACAACCTTCCGACTTAGTGATAGTTGCGGCACGACCTTCAATGGGTAAGACCACCTTCGCCATGAACTTGGCTGAGCACGCGGCTATGACCCAAGACAAGCCGGTGCTTATTTACTCTTTGGAGATGCCCTCCGATCAGATCATGATGAGGATGCTGGCTTCACTAGGCCGTATAAACCAGACCAAGGTACGTACCGGGCAATTAGATGATGATGATTGGGCTCGCTTGTCATCCACCATGGGGCTGTTGATGGAAAAAGGCAAAATGTACATTGACGATGCCTCAGGCCTCACGCCAACCGACGTGCGCTCAAGAGCACGACGTATTGCTCGGGATCACGGCGGCATCAGTATGATCATGGTGGATTACCTGCAACTTATGCGAGTACCGAGTTTATCCGATAACCGTACCTTGGAAATTGCCGAAATATCGCGCTCACTGAAAGCCTTGGCAAAAGAGTTAGAATGCCCAGTTATTGCACTATCGCAGCTGAACCGTACCTTGGAGCAGCGGGCAGATAAGCGACCAGTGAACTCCGACTTGCGGGAATCGGGCTCTATCGAGCAGGATGCCGACTTAATCATGTTTATTTACCGTGATGAAGTATACAACGAAGACAGCCCAGACAAAGGCACAGCCGAGATCATCATTGGTAAACAGCGTAATGGTCCGATTGGTAAGGTTAGGTTAACGTTCCAAGGTCAATACTCACGTTTTGACAACTATGCTGGTCCTGCTATGGACGATGAGTATTAATAATTTACAAGAGTAGTAAGCATGCGATTAGCCTGTGCCGAAATTGACCTAACTGCGTTACAAGCCAACTTGAAGCGCACGCAACAGATGGCGCCCAACAGCAAAATAATGGCGGTGTTAAAAGCCAATGCCTATGGTCATGGTTTAGTGAAGGTGGCACAGCACCTTAACGAAGCCGATGCCTTTGCGGTCGCCCGCATTGACGAGGCGCTGGCACTCAGAGCTGGTGGTATCACCAAGCCGATTGTGCTGCTTGAAGGCTTTTTTCATGCCTCAGACTTACCGATTTTATTGGCTAACAACCTCCAAACAATTGTACATAACATTCAGCAACTAGAAGCCATAGAGCAAGCGCAGCTCGATGCTAAACTCACGGTATGGCTTAAGGTGGATACTGGCATGCATCGTCTAGGCGTTGAGCCAAGCGAGTTTTTAGCCTTTCATAAGAGGTTAAAAGCCTGCGCCAACGTTGCCGATACTATTCACTTGATGACCCACTTTGCCTGTGCCGATGATAAACACAATGATCAGACGCAGGTGCAGCAGGCGCTGTTTACTCGTCTCGTCGATACGCTATCTGGACCACTTTGTTTAGCCAACTCTGCAGCGGTGATTGGCTGGCCACAAACCCATGGCGATTGGATCCGTCCTGGGTTAATGCTCTATGGTATATCGCCCATGCAAAATGGCGTAGGCCAGCAGCATGGCTTGCAGCCTGTGATGCGCTTGACCACTAAGGTCATTGCTATTCGGCAGCTAAAAGCCAATAGCCCAGTAGGCTACGGCGGTCGTTGGCAAAGCCCGTGTGATACCCAGTTAGCGATTATTGGCGTGGGTTATGGCGATGGCTATCCACGCCACGCCCAATGCGGCACGCCTGTGGTGATCCGCAATAAACGCTACGGCATTGTTGGCAGTGTTTCTATGGATATGATCAGCGTTGACATTGGCGCCAACCCCGATGGCATTCAGGTGGGCGATGAGGTGGAAATGTGGGGGCCGAACTTAGCGGTGGAAGAGGTAGCCCGCTGCGCAGGCACCATCCCCTATGAACTGCTTTGTAACGTTACGCCCCGGGTGAGCTACGAATATTGCTGACCTTGTAAGGTGGCTATAAGCCGTCTGGCGCCGCCGTGGTCGCGGTGCTCGCCTAGGTAGACCCCTTGCCAAGTACCCAGTTGCAGTTCTCCATTAGCAATAGGCAGCGTCAATTCACAGCCCAGAGTGCTCGATTTGATGTGAGCTGGCATATCGTCATCGCCTTCATAATCATGGCGATAATAGCTTTGCCGTTCAGGCACAAAATGATTAAAGTGGCTTTCCATGTCCATGCGCACGGTAGGATCGGCGTTTTCATTAATGGTTAAACTGGCCGAGGTATGTTGTAAAAATAAATGCAGCAGGCCGACCTTAATCTGTTTAAGCTCTGGTAACTGTTGCAGAATTTCATTATCGACTAAGTGAAAGCCCCGGTTGCGAGGCTTAAGCGTGATGTGTTTTTGTTGCCAAGTCATCAGGAAGTGTACTTTACTGTTGTGCTAGTTTATCGAAGCTGACCTCAATGTTAGCGTTACCATCAGCGGAGGTGAATGGCATAATAAGCTTGGGCCCTTCGCATTTATGGGTAATAGTATGACCTGGGCCTGACACCACAACAGGTGTGGCCATATCAAATTCATAGCCTTTTTCGCCCAATAGATTCTTAGCACCACCGGTGACCATGTTAGTGATTTCACCTACCATGTCAGTGACGTCTTCATTTATGGAGTCTGGTCGTTCACCCAGCATGCGCTCCATAATGGTTAGCGCGAGGCTCTCATCAAACGTGATGGAAAATGACCCCTTGGTTTGTGGACCCACCATACCAATCAGTCCAGAAACATCGCCCTGTGCCACTTCGTCCTTCTTAACCTTGGGCTTACCCGGCGTCAATTCTGTTTGCGCCATCGTGGCTAAGACATTGATTAAAGATGATAAAAAGGGGTTGATGAACTCTACATTCATATTTGATTTCCCTTACGCATTATTTTTTAATTTGCCGTTGTTACTCTTAAGTGTAGAGGGATTTTTGCGCGCTCGCACTTAATCTTTACACTTTTCACAACGACCATGTGCTTCAATGGTTTGCTCTGAAACGATAAACCCCGTCTCAGCTGCTAGGTTATTTAACTCGTGCGAAATCGCACTAGAATGAAGCTCTTGAACGTGTCCGCAGCTGTCGCAGATCAGTAACTGAACAGGATGAATATGATCGAAGTGATGGCAAAGCATGAATGCATTGGTACTTTCAATCTTGTGAATAAAACCTAATTCAGACAGAAAGTCTAACGCGCGGTATACGGTAGCAGGCTTAGCTGCAGATTCGGTAAGTTTTAATTCTTCAAGTAAGTCGTAAGCGCCCACGCCACCTTGCTTTGAGGCCAGTAATCTAAATACTTTTTCTCTGATTGGAGTGAATCTTGCGCCACGGTTATCGCATACTTGTTTAGCTTTACTAACTAGTAGTTCTATATTCATGATTTAAATCCTTACACTGCTCTGCAATACTAACATATTATTTTTATTAGTCTTGTATTTCGCCGATTAATTATTTTACCGGCATGAGCAATGAAACTAGGAGCTCTGCTGTAACTTACTGTGCCGCTCCAGATAATAGTCAGTGAATTCAGAAGAACTTAAAGGCTTGCTAATGAGGTAGCCTTGACCAAAGTCACAATCCAGTTGTTCTAATGTCAAAAGCTGCTCAACGGTTTCAACGCCTTCTGCGACTACGGTCATAGATAAATCATGGGCCATAGTGATAATGGTTTTGACCAGTGCCATTGACTCTGAAGAGCTTTGCATATCATTAATAAAGCTTTTATCGACTTTAAGGACATCAAATGGGAAGTGTCTTAGGTAGTTTAATGAAGAGTAGCCGGTGCCAAAATCATCCAATGACAAAGTCAGTCCCAGACCGTGGAGTTGATCCAACACCGTGCGCGCTTTAGATTGCCCTGAGATCAACACCCCTTCGGTGATTTCAAGCTCGATATGACGTTTGTCCATGGGAATATCGTCGAGCATAGCCGTGACTTTTGCTACTAAACTAGGCTCTTTAAACTGCCTTGGTGATAGGTTAATGGCAATACGAAAACCGGGATGTAAGGTTTGCTGCCAGCTGAGCGACTGCTGAATGGCTTGAAATAGCACCCACTCACCAATGTCAATGATCAAACCACTTTGCTCCGCCACGGGTATAAACTCATCGGGTGAAACTGGACCGAGCTGTTCACTGTGCCAACGCAGTAACGCTTCGGCGCCAAAAATACTGCGGTCTGCGATGTTAAACTGTGGCTGGTAGAAGACTTCAAACTCGCCTTTGTGCAGCGCTACTCGCAATGCTTCTTCTATTTCTAAACGCCGGTTAAGTTGCCGCCCCATGGTTTGATTAAATAAACAGTAGGTGTTGCGACCAAGGTTTTTAGCGCTATACATGGCGGTATCTGCATGGCTCAGCATGTCGGTTGGGGTACGAGCATCGCCGGGGTAGACTGCCACGCCTAAGCTAATGGAAATATTAAACTCGCGCTCCATAACCGCAAGTGGTTGTTGAAATTGCTTAACCAACTTTTCAGCCACTGGTGTTACTGCGGCTACTGACTTAAAACCGCCCATTAAAACAATAAACTCATCGCCACCAAGGCGTGCTACGGTGTCTTGTTTTCTCAAGCTTTGGCTTAACCTATTCCCCGCGGCAATCAATACCTTGTCACCCACTTCATGGCCCAAGGTATCATTAATCTTTTTAAAATCGTCAAGGTCGATAAAAAACACCACCGCCACTTCTTTGTTACGCTCGGCGTCTAGTAATAGTTGCGAGAGACGCTCTAAGGCTAAAAAACGGTTGGGCAAATCGGTTAGGGTATCGTAAAAAGCGTGGTGTAAAATAACCTCTTCTTGACGCTTTTTTTCCGTTATATTGCGCACTGCTATTACTAGCAAGTCGGTATTAGGGATAGGGGACAATCTGGCTTCAAACAGTTTGCTTTGGCCGTCAAAGTCCAGCGAATACTCAAGCTGCGTCATACTGTGATATCGCGTAGACGAGTTAATCGCCTGATTAAACTGCTTAGCGACATGGCTTGGTAAAACTTCTGCTATGGTTTTATTAATAAAACTGTCGGGATCGACATACAAATCTTGCGCTTCACCGGCATGGTACTCAATAATTTTTCCTTCTTTATCAATGATAAAGAATAAATCCGGCAGCGCAGAAAAAATGCCATCAATAAAAGCCTGTCTTTGCCGGAGTTTATCAGTCGCTATGGCTTGCTCTTGCCAGTTTTCTTCCAAGGCTTGCGCCATGGTATTCAATTGCTTTGCTAGCACCGCAAATTCGCCTTTGCCATGTACCTCAGCCCGACTGCCAAGCGACTGTGAGGTGAGTTGTTTGCCAACTTTAATGAGGTAGTTAATAGGGCTGTGAATATAGCGGCGAATAAACACTAATAGGCCTGTTAATAGGGCCATCAACAGCAAAAAAAGCAGTGCTAGCTTAACCGTAAATTGCTGTTCTAGCTCCGCAATGACAGGTGATAAATCATACGTTGCGATTAACTGTAATGGCGCGGTATCAGTGGCATTAAGTGGCTCAATAGTGCGCGTGGCAACTATCGCTTGTTGGGCGGGTAGGTATTGAGTGCTTAAATTGTCTGAATAACCTACTTCTTGCAGCCACTGCTGGTTTTGCCGCTGAGCCAACCAAGTGGCGGCGGCTTGTTTGGTGGGGTTTGAATCTGCCGCAACCAATTGCTTGTTTTGCGCTAAAAAAAGAGTGATATAGCTGGGGTTTTCCAAGTAACTGTTGATAAGCTCCGCTGTGGCACTGTCTTGCAGCGGCTGGTTGCTGATGGCTTTGGCTAAATGGTTAAGCTCGGAACTTAGCTGCAATTGAAACGTAGAGATTAAACGCTCACGTTCGCTGACAAAGGAGGTGGCGACAATAATGAGCGAGAAAAATAAGCAAAAGGCTAGGGTGCCCCAAGTTAACGTTTTCTTTAAGTTAATCGCAATTATTCGATTTTCCATAAATACCTATGCGCGCCTATAAACAAATGTAAATACGGAACTATTACATGGATGCATTCCGTTACAGGCTGGAATGGCAGAGTGTGTTATCGAGTCCGTGAAGTTACCTTAGTTCAGTGTAGTTCAGCACTGCGGTTATGTAGCAATAAAGTCAAAAAACTCAGCAAAAATTGATATAAATCTATCCCTGTAATCGGTTCAATCTTGTTAAACGCTAAATTGAGCGCAAAGCCATTGCGACAGCAAACCTTTGTTAACTATAGTGGTTAAAAAGAGAGCAACAGAGAACAAGTAATGAAACTAACGCTAAGAAAAACCTTTACTGCTTTGTTACTGACCACAGTGAGTGTCAGTAGTTTTGCTTATGACCGCGTGACTGGTAAAGGCTTTGCCAGCCGCTCTGAGGTGATTGCCACACAAGGCATGGCAGCCACCTCACAGCCGCTTGCCACGCAAGTGGCATTAGACATCTTAAAGCAAGGTGGCAGTGCCGTGGATGCGGCGATTGCGGCAAACGCCATGCTCGGGCTGGTGGAGCCAACCGGTTGCGGTATTGGTGGCGACCTGTTTGCCATCGTCTGGGACGCCGAGCAACAAACCCTATCCGGGCTCAATGCTTCGGGGCGCTCACCGCAAAGCTTAACCTTAGAAATGCTACAGCAACAAGGTGATACGATCCCATCTTATGGGCCATTACCAGTATCTGTGCCTGGCGCCGTGGATGGTTGGTTTGAGCTACATGAAAAGTTTGGCAAGTTGCCCATGGCCAAACTATTGGCACCGAGCATTGAGTACGCCCGCAACGGCTTTCCTGTTTCTGAGCTGATTGCCTATTATATGCAGCGTTCGGTATCGGCTCGTGCTGAGTACCCCGGATTCAAAGAAGTGTTTATGTCTGATGGTGCCATGCCTAAAAAGGGGGAGATCTTTAAAAACCCCGCGTTGGCAAACACCTATGAGCTGCTTGCAAAGCAGGGCAGAGATGCTTTCTACAAAGGTGAAATAGCCAAAGAAATCGATAAATATATGCGTGAAAATGGTGGCTATCTTCGCTACGAAGACCTAGCGGCGCATCGCAGTGAGTGGGTAAAGCCCGTGAGCAGCGACTACCGAGGCTACACCCTTTGGGAGCTACCACCGAATGGTCAAGGCATTGCGGCACAACAAATTTTAAATATTCTTGAAGGCTACGATATTAAAGAAATGGGTTTTGACAGCCCAGAATATATTCACACCTTTGTGGAAGCGAAAAAGCTCGCCTTTGCCGACAGAGCGAAATACTACGCCGACCCTGACTTTAACGACATTCCCGTTGATTATTTGATCTCGCAAGCGTATGCCGATAAGCGCCGTGCTCTAATTAACCCCAATAAAGCAGCTAAGCGCGACCAAGCAGGGCCTGTAGAAGGAGACACCATTTACCTCACCACGGCAGACAAAGACGGCAACATGGTCTCGCTGATCCAAAGTAATTACCGTGGCATGGGCTCAGGTATGACACCAGAGAAACTGGGCTTTGTACTGCAAAACCGTGGCGAATTATTTGCCCTTGAGGAAGGCCATTACAATGTGTATGAGCCCGGTAAACGTCCATTTCACACCATTATTCCGGCTTTTGTCACCAAAGATGGCAAACCTTGGATGAGCTATGGCGTAATGGGCGGCGCAACACAACCGCAAATGCATGCTCAGATCCTGATTAATATGATTGATTTTGGTATGAATCTGCAAGAAGCCGGCGATGCTCCCAGAATACTACACACGGGCTCGACTCAGCCCACGGGCGAGGTAATGACCGATGGTGGCTACGTCAGCCTTGAAACGGGCTTTTCCATGGAAACCCGTCGCGAGCTCATGAAAAAAGGCCATACTTTACGCAGTGCTGTGGGACCTTATGGCGGTTACCAAGCCATTATGCGTGATCTTACCTCTGGCGTTTACTATGGCGCCTCTGAAACCCGCAAAGACGGCCACGCCGCGGGTTATTAAACCCGTTGCCAGCATTGTGAATTATTGCAATGCTGGCATTGATACGTTGCTTTTCTCCTTGTAAACATAAGCTCTTGAGTCACGCAGAGTGCTGTTCGCTACTATGCATTCAGTGCTACTCTTGAGCGTTCTTTTCTCTGACTCTAAGTGGTTCTATGGCGATGTTATGGGCTTAAAAGAGGAGCGGAGGCTCCATGAGAAAGTTTCCCTTTGAATTATTGTGATAGCTGGCCCTTTTTTAAAGGCCTTACCAGCATTAAAAAATAAAGAGGAATAATTTCTACGCCGTCAAAGAGAAGCCAATAGGTATGATCTATATGAAGTTAAATACATTGCAGAATATACTCACCACTTTAACCACCAGTTGGCAGTGATTAAAGTGGTTGGTTATGAATAGATATGGAATCTATTTTTAGCTAAGGTTTTGATTTTTATTGCTTTAAATAACAAGTTATAAATATATGAATACTATTCAATATTCTGGATCTGCTCGCGCATTTGCTCAATTAACACCTTAAGTTCAACGGCGGCGTTGGTGATGTCGCTGTTGATGGACTTCGAGGCTAGGGTGTTAGACTCGCGGTTGAATTCTTGCATCATAAAGTCGAGGCGTCGGCCGCAGGCGCCGCCTTTTTTGAGGATCTTGTGGGTTTCTTTTACGTGCGATTTGAGGCGATCCATTTCTTCGGCAACGTCTTGCTTTTGCGCTAGGTAAATGAGCTCTTGCTCAAGGCGGCCTTCGTCCACGTCTACGCTCAGCTCTTCCAGCTTCTGCGAGAGCTTTTCGCGTTGCCACTTGGCGACTTCTGGCATATGGCTTTCGACAATGGCCACTTGCTCTAAAATACCATCAAGGCGGGTGGTGAGCATGGTTTCTAGGTTCTCACCTTCGCTGGCGCGGGCCGCTTTAAAGTCTTCTACCAGTTCATCAAAGCCACTAAGCAGAGCGCCGTTGACGGTGTCTAAGTCGATTTCTTCGGCTTCCATCACACCTGGCCAGCGCAAGATGTCTACTGGATTGATGTCGCCACCGCTTTGCGTTTGCACCCATTTGGCGCTTTCAACCAGCTGTTTGGCTAATGAGTCATTTACGCTCAGTTGACCAACATGAGCTGGGTTGGCGGTGAACTTTAGGAATACTTCGACCTTGCCGCGTTGAAGGTGTTTGCGCAGGCGTTCGCGTATTACTGGCTCTAAGCCTCTAAATTGTTCTGGTGCGCGGATAAAGGTTTCAAGGTAGCGTTGATTAACCGAACGAATTTCCCAAACCCCAGTGCCCCAATCACCTTTCACTTCTTTGCGGGCGTAGGCGGTCATACTATGGATCATATAAAGTTCCTAAATTAACTTAGTTTAACCGGGCCATTATAGCCGAATTTCCACACAGCTCTAAAGTGAATTTTATTTTTCCGGCAATCGCGTGGCATAGTGCGGGCGATCCCTTTATAATGAACGGCAAATTTTGATGATGGGAGAACGTGGATGCGTCCAAGCGAAAGAACAGCAAAGCAGATCAGGCCAGTTACTTTTACGCGTAACTATACAATGCACGCTGAAGGCTCAGTGATGGTTGAGTTTGGCAATACTAAGGTGCTATGTACAGCGTCGGTAGAAGCTGGTGTGCCACGCTTTATGAAAGGCCAAGGCAAAGGCTGGATCACGGCAGAATACGGCATGCTTCCGCGTTCTACACATACTCGCAATAATCGTGAGGCGGCGCGCGGTAAACAGGGCGGTCGTACTATGGAAATTCAACGCTTAATCGCTCGCGCATTACGTGCCGCGGTTGACTTAAAAGCGCTAGGCGAGAACACCATCACTATCGATTGTGATGTTATTCAAGCCGATGGTGGTACACGTACCGCTTCCATTAGCGGTGCCTGTGTGGCCTTGGTTGATGCCCTTACACACATGCGTGCTAAAGGCATGATTAACGTTAACCCGCTTAAGTTTATGATTGCGGCTATTTCTGTTGGGGTATATAAGGGTGAGCCAATCACCGACTTAGAATACCTAGAAGATTCAGAAGCTGAAACCGACATGAACGTCATCATGACAGAAACCGGTAAACTGATTGAAGTGCAAGGCACAGCAGAGGGCGAACCTTTCTCGTTTGAAGAGTTAGATGAGCTATTGGGCTTAGCTAAGCACTCTATTCGCGAAATCATCGATCTACAAAAGCAAGCGTTAGCGTAATCATACGGGCAGCACAACATGAAACAGTATCAAAAAGAATTTATTGAATTTGCACTTGAGAAACAAGTGCTTAAGTTTGGTGAGTTTACTCTGAAGTCAGGCCGTACTAGCCCATACTTCTTTAACGCTGGGTTGTTTAATACCGGTCGTGATTTGGCACGTTTGGGGCGTTTTTATGCCGCTGCGCTAGAAGACGCTGGGATTGCATTTGATGTGCTATTTGGCCCTGCCTACAAAGGCATTCCAATTGCTACCACCACTGCGGTTGCACTCGCTGATCACCACGACAAAGACGTACCCTATTGCTTTAATCGTAAAGAGAAAAAGCAGCACGGTGAAGGCGGCAACTTAGTGGGCAGTGCCCTTGAAGGTCGTATTATGCTGGTAGATGATGTGATCACCGCAGGTACTGCGATCCGCGAGTCCATGGAAATTATTGCTGCCAATGGTGCTGACTTAGCGGGTGTACTTATCGCGCTAGACCGCCAAGAAAAAGGCAAAGCCGAGCTTTCTGCGATTCAAGAAGTAGAGCGCGACTTTAATACTCAGGTGGTATCCATTGTAAAACTGGCTGATTTAATTACCTATCTTGAGCAGCAAGGCGACATGGCTGAGCACTTAGATGCGGTAAAAGCGTATCGTGATAATTACGGGGTAGCCTAACTCGCGGTCCGTAACCTGTCCTATACTGACGATGAATACCAGCCAACGGCTGGTATTTTTTTTTCTGCACTGTAATGTTTTACAGTCAACAATAAAGTCAGCCACCAATAAGCTGAGTATGTTAATCTAGAGTGCAATGAAGAAATAAAGAACAATTACGCATGCATGTACATATTTTAGGGATTTGCGGCACCTTTATGGGAGGTATCGCCGCCATTGCCCAGTCACTGGGTCACAAAGTTACCGGTTCAGATCAAAACGTCTACCCGCCCATGAGCACGCAATTAAAGTCGCTAGGTATTGCGCTTACTCAAGGCTACGACCCGGCGCAACTGGCGGATGAACCCGATGTGGTGATCATTGGCAACGCCATGAGTCGTGGTAACCCCTGTGTCGAATATGTGTTAGAAAAAGGCTTACGTTATACCTCCGGGCCTGAGTGGCTAAAAGAACACGTACTGCGTGACGCTTGGGTGTTAGCGGTAGCAGGTACCCATGGTAAGACTACTACCGCCAGCATGCTCGCTTGGCTTTTGGAGTATGCAGGGCTGCGACCGGGCTTTTTAATTGGCGGCATAGTACAAAACTTTGGCGTGTCGGCACGCACGTCAGATACGCCATTTTTTGTCATTGAAGCCGATGAATACGACACTGCCTTTTTTGATAAGCGCAGTAAGTTTGTTCATTATTTGCCGCGCACCTTGATCATGAACAACCTAGAGTATGACCACGCCGACATTTTCCCAGACTTAGCGGCCATACAAACCCAGTTTCATCACCTCATTCGTACCCTACCTGGACAAGGCAAAGCCATTTATCCTGCCGATGACGTCGCGTTACAAGAGGTGGTGGCACGAGGATTTTGGAGTGAGCAGGAATCGCTGGGTAAAGAGTGGTCGTATAACTTGCTCAAGGAAGATGGTTCGGTGTTTGAAGTATTATTGCATGGCGAAAGCCAAGGGCAAGTGAACTGGGATGCCATTGGCGTGCACAATGTGAAAAATGCCCTGATGGCCATCGCTGCAGCCCGTCACGTAGGGGTTGCGGTCAGTGTCAGCATTGCTGCCTTAAGTGAATTTAAATCACCCAAACGCCGTATGGAAATAAAAGGCGAAGTCAATGGCGTAACCGTTTACGACGACTTTGCCCATCATCCAACCGCCATCAAAACCACTTTGGCGGGACTTAGAGCTAAAGTGGGCGAGGAGCCCATCATTGCTATTTTAGAGCCGCGCTCCAACACCATGAAGTTAGGTGTTCATCAAGACACCTTATTGGCTTCACTTGATGCTGCCGATGAGGCCTTTTTATATGAACCAGAGGGGCTAAGCTGGTCGTTAAAAGCGCATGCCGAAAAAGCAGGCCGGCAGTGCTTTAAAAGCATCGATGACATTGTGGCGGCGGTGGTTGCCAAGCAATCGAGCAATACGCATGTGTTAATCATGAGCAATGGTGGTTTTGCTGGCATTCACGACAAACTTTTAACCGCATTAAAGAAATAAGTTATGACAAAACAAAACTTTAAAGGGCCAATTACCTTGGCTTTTAGTGGCGCATCGGGCGCGCCTTATGGCTTGCGTTTGCTGGACGTTTTAGTGTCGTTAAACTATCAAGTGTACGTGCTGATCTCGAGCGCCGCACGGGTGGTGCTGGACACCGAGTCCAAGGTAAAATTGTCGGGCAATGAACAAAAAGCCAGTGAGCAGCTAACGGCTCGATGTAAAGCGCAGCCGCAGCAAATACAGGTATTTGGTAAAGATAACTGGTTTAGTCCGGTGGCTTCGGGCTCAGCGGCGCCAAAACAAATGGTGGTGTGTCCTTGTAGTGCCGGCAGTGTTTCGGCGATTGCTTTAGGCGCTTCAGATAATTTACTTGAGCGAGCGGCAGATGTGGTGATTAAAGAGCGCGGACAGCTTATTTTAGTCCCGCGAGAAACGCCTTTTAGCCCAATTCATCTAGAAAACATGCTCAAGCTTAGCCAGCTGGGGGTCACCATTATGCCAGCTGCACCCGGATTCTATCACCAACCACAAAGCATTGACGATCTTGTGGATTTTATGGTGGCAAGAATATTAGACCATCTCAATATTGAACACCAGCTAGCGAAACGCTGGGGCTATGGAGACTAATAACAAGATGACAGTAGCACTGAATATTAAAGACCTAAGAAAGGTCTATAGCAACGGTGTTGAAGCCGTTAAAGGCATTGACTTGGAAGTCCAAGAAGGGGACTTTTTTGCTTTGCTAGGCCCAAATGGGGCTGGTAAATCCACCACCATTGGGGTAATTGCGTCTTTGGTTAACAAAACCGCAGGTAGTGTTGAAGTGTTTGGCCACAGCATAGACACCGACCTAGAAGCGGCCAAGTCTCATTTAGGTTTGGTACCGCAAGAGTTTAACTTTAGCCAGTTTGAAACCTTGAACCAAATCCTAGTTAACCAAGCCGGTTACTATGGTGTGCCCCGCGACCTTGCGCATCAGCGGGCTGAGAAGTACCTAAAACAACTTGGCTTGTTTGACAAAAAAGACAAGCAGGCGAGAACCTTATCTGGTGGTATGAAACGCCGCTTGATGATCGCCAGAGCCTTAATGCATGAGCCTAAGTTATTGATTTTAGATGAGCCTACCGCAGGGGTCGACATCGAGCTGCGCCGCTCTATGTGGGACTTCTTACGTGAAATCAACCAGCAGGGTGTGACCATTATTTTAACCACCCACTACCTCGAAGAAGCCGAGCTATTGTGCCGCAATATTGGCATTATCGATCAAGGCATTATTGTCGAGCACACCACCATCAAAGCACTGTTGGCGAAGCTGGATAAAGAGACCTTTGTATTGGATCTCAAGCCACCAATGCAGCCGGTGACATTAAACGGTTATGACTTTGCAACGGTTGATGACCACACCATTGAAGTGGAAGTGGCCAAGTCACAAGGCCTGAATGGCGTCTTTGCACAGCTATCTGAGCAAGGCAATCAAGTATTAAGTATGCGCAACAAAGCCAACCGCTTAGAAGAACTATTTGTTGGCTTATTAGAACAGGGGAGAGGGGCATAATCGTGTTTAAATACGGCGTCGCGTTAAAAAGTATTTGGATTAAAGAGTGTATTCGGTTTTTGCGCATTTGGGTGCAAACCCTAGTGCCACCGGCCATTACCATGACATTGTACTTTGTTATTTTTGGCAGCCTCATCGGCTCGCGCATTGGTGAAATGGGTGGCTTTAGTTACATGGAGTTCATTGTCCCAGGCCTTATTATGATGTCGGTGATCACTAACTCCTACTCCAATGTGGCTTCGAGCTTTTATTCCACAAAATTTCAAAAGAGCATTGAAGAGCTATTAGTAGCCCCCGTACCAAACTATATTATTGTGCTGGGTTACATGGGCGGAGGAATGGCTCGTGGCATGTTGGTGGGACTGTTAGTGACACTGGTGAGTTTATTTTTTGTTGATATTCAAATTCATAATTTGGCGGTGATTGTGCTGACGGTGATTTTAACCTCGGCGGTATTTGCCCTCGGCGGTTTAATCAATGCGGTGTTCGCCAATAGCTTTGATGACATCAGCATTATTCCAACCTTTGTGTTAACCCCACTGACGTACCTCGGTGGCGTGTTCTACTCTATCACTTTGCTGCCAGAGTTTTGGCAGGGAGTGTCGCAGATCAACCCGATCATTTATATGGTTAACGCCTTTCGCTTTGGCTTTTTAGGGGTGTCGGATGTGGATATTACCGTGGCGTTCTCTGTGCTAGGCGTATTTATTTGTGGCTTGTTCTTTGTTGCTCTGCAGCTTATCAAGCGCGGTGTTGGCCTAAGACATTAAAAGGTTTGTGCTGCTGGGTGCCATCACAGCAGCGCAATCACATAAATTCGGGTAAACTAGTCACCATTCAACCTTAGATAAAGTTAGGTTATGACAGAAGCAAATTCTCGTTCTATTACCACCAATCAGCAAGGCCTGCACGACAAGCTGGATGACATAGTGCTAAAGCATGTGGCAGCTGAGTTTAAAAAGCCCATTGCCGCCCACACGCAAACGGCCTTTGATGAAGTGAATGCGCAAGTGCAGGTATTTACTGGGCCTATTATTCTTGATTCGTGCTGCGGGGTTGGTGAGAGCACGGCTAATTTAGCCAAGCGCCACCCAGATGCCTTAATCATTGGTATTGATAAGTCAGCGCATCGCTTGGAAAAACACGACGTTGAGTATAAGCAAACGGAGCAAGGCCAGTACATGCTGGTTCAGGCCGACCTCAATGACTTTTGGCGCTTAGCTGTGGCGGCAAAATGGCAGATAAGCCATCATTACTTGCTCTATCCCAACCCTTGGCCCAAAGCCAAGCACATTCGGAGACGTTGGCATGGCAGTGCGGTATTCCCCTTTATTATTAAACTGGGTGGTCAGCTGGAGCTGCGCAGTAATTGGGATATTTATGTCAAAGAGTTTGCTCGAGCATTAGCGCTTTGCAACATTAACGCCGAGGTTGAGCCCTACAGTAGTGATGAAGCGATCACACCGTTTGAACGCAAGTACTGGGCCAGTGGCCAATCGAGTACTCGCCTTCGTGTTAACCTAGAGTCAGCTAAATAAGTTCATATGCTGCCAGCTCGATGTCTGGCAGCGATGCTTAATTGTGCACTGCATTGGTGTCGATATTAATGTGACCACTGGGCTTAGCTACCCAGTCACCTTGCAACCGGGTGACGCCCAGTGCAATTAACACTTCAGCTTGCTTACTTGAATTTACCCCTGTTACCGTTAAAGTGATGCGCTTGGCATTACAATGTTTGGCCTGATCGGCGATGGAGCTTTGCAACGTTGGGTCTTCAATCAGCAGTTCGCAGCTTCCCTCATCTAAGCAGATGGCATCCAGAGGCAGTTTTAATAAGCGGCTAACCGTTAAAAAGCCGCTGTTTACTCCACTGACCGCAACTTGAGCCCCCTTGGTTTTAAGCGATTGCATGATTAAACTCATGTCGCTAAAGTTTTTTAATACGTCACTTTCATCAAATTCGAATGTGATTAACTGGGGCTGTGGATAGCGTCTAAGTAGCTGGCACAAAAAGTCAAAGTATTCCGGATCGGCGGCCTCACTGTGGCTAAGTGTTAGTGCCCATGCGTGATTACTTTTACGAAACCGCGTAAAGCAGAGCTCTAACAGCTTCATGGTTATTTTGCCGTGTAGTTTCGGCTGCTGTATTACCGGGTAAAACTCATTGATATCAATGATCGCGCCATGTTCACTTAATACTCTTGCAGTGCAAAAATACTGAATATTGTTTTGGTCAAAGCTGGCCCGTCTGGCGGTGTAAAATGGGATGATGCGATCCGACTCACAGGCATGCTGCAACAATCGAGTTAAGCGTAAGTTCTCCACTTGCTGTTGCGGATTGAGTTGCCGCTGGGTCTCAAAGTAACACACGCTCAGGTTTTGCTGTTGTGCTTGCCGCAGTGCTAAAAAAGCATTTTCGAGCAGTAGGGCGCAATTGCCCTTAGCAACACCGGCACATAGGTTTACATATAAGTGTGGCGCTTCATAAATGGGTTTAGTGCTAGGAAAAGACTCACTTAAGTTAGCTAAAAAGCGCTCGCCATTTTCAACGCTGGTTAATAGCGCCAATTTTGAGGTAGTGACGCGATACACTGCAAAAGGCTGGGTAAACTCAGAAAAGTAATGCATGACTTTAGCCATGATATTATCTCCCACCTCAGTGCCATAAAAACTCATAATATCTTCAAGTTCTTTTACCCAAACAACACTCAAACACAGGTGCTGTGACTTGGAGTTCTTAAGGGCTTGCTGCAAGGCGATGCGGTTGCCAAATCCAGTACGGCTGTCTGTGGTTAAGGTTTTGCGGTAGTAAATAAAGTACAAACTCATCACTACTAAAAACAGCACTAAAAAGAAACTGGCATCGATGGCGGCGGCCACTACACTGGCGTGTAAACGCGATTCTAAATCATGGATGGTAATATCGGCGCCTGCAATGTAGGTACTGCCGTCGGGGAGCACAAAGGGAATAAACACGCTTTTAAAGTAGCCCCATTGGTCTTGGGCTACTTCAAATACCGGCTCGGTGGAGTGGAATGCGCTTTTTAGCGTAACCGACGCTTCAGAGTAAATATCATGATATTGAGTGAGGCGATTTAGCCTAATATCTTGGGCGGTAAAGCTCGAGGCGGTAAAATGCACATGGGGCGGTTTCAGCTCCATGGTGTAAACGTACTCAACCCCTAATGCGTTGGCTAATTGCGTGAGTTCCTGGCTTTTTTTCTGGAACTGCTCACGCGACACCGAGTCGCTCTGCTGATGATACTGCTGGCCGACAATGACATTGGCACTTTGCGCGGCATCAATCAGTTGGGCATCAATACGCGCCATAATATCGCTGCGCGTTTCATAATAACTGGCAACCACATAGGTGGATAGCGCAGCAATAAAAACCACCGAAGCTAATAGTAACCAAGCGGATGGCAATCGAGTGGTAAACCCCAGCCAATTGTTAACCGGTTTAAAAAAGTGGTTGGGGCGCTTTAAGCGCGACTTTAACGGCTGAACCAAGCTCCGAGTATTCATGATAGTCCTTTACCTTTGCAGGTGTGCGCAGAGTTTAATCCTCCGCGTTTAAATCAGTCATCGTGCACGTACGATATTATAACCATACTACATAATCGCCATCTTGCTAACACAATTGCGGCAGCTCAAGCTGGCTTGGTGGCGTTGCGTACTTATACCTTAACCGGATGTGCAATTGTATCTAGTTATGTAAAACAATGATTAATGACGTAATATCACTTAACTTTCGCTGTAATTTCATTAAATTGTCAAGGTATCGTGAAAATTAAGGCGACAAAACAAGACAATTCTCTTTCTTTACAGTAAAGTTAGCCATTTCATAGTTCATAATCTCTTGTGTCAGCAATATCGGTTGTACTTTGCGTGCCTAGTGAGCATCGCAGCAATCGCTATTATCCTGCACTGTTTGATGTTTAGGTAGTATTGATGGGTCCAAAGCGTTGTGCCGTTGCATCTGAAGAAAGCTTAATGCGTATATTTACTGTGCCTGAAGCACCAGATTCAACCTTAAGCAGAATCGAGCAAGAAATCTCGAGCAATTTGGCTGGCTTTTTAAATGAAAACATAGCGGCCGTCGAAAAGCCATTGCACGAAATTGAAAAAGATTTCCAGTCTGCGGTGATCCCAGAAGTGCCGATGTTTGTCTCTGACTACGCACAAGATATTATGGAGCAGCTGGTGGCACATTCAGTGCACACCGCTGCACCTAGCTTTATTGGCCATATGACCTCGGCACTGCCGCATTTTGTGCTGCCCTTATCAAAGCTCATGGTGGGGCTGAATCAAAACCTAGTTAAGATCGAAACCTCAAAAGCCTTTACGCCCCTTGAGCGTCAAGTGTTGGGCATGATGCATCACCTAGCCTATGGTGAAAGCGATACCTTTTACGATAAGTGGATGCATAGCGCTAAAACTTCGTTAGGGGCTTTTTGTTCCGGAGGCACTGTGGCGAATATCACCGCACTGTGGATTGCACGGAACCGTTTATTAAAAGCCGATGGCGAGTTTAAGGGCATTGCAGCTCAGGGCATGGTGGCTGCTATGTTGCACTATGGCTACCGTGGATTGGCGGTATTAGTATCTGAGCGCGGCCATTATTCTCTAGGCAAAGCCGCCGATGTTTTGGGCTTAGGACGCGATAACTTTATTTCAGTCCCCACAGGCAGTGATAACCGCGTAGATGTTGCTGCCATGCGTGAAAAGGCGCAGCAGCTACAAGCGCAGGGGATCAAGGTAATGGCTTTGGTGGGCGTGGCTGGTACCACGGAAACCGGAAATATCGATCCACTTCATGACATGGCCGATTTAGCAACCGAGTTAGACTGCCATTTTCACGTCGATGCCGCATGGGGTGGAGCCACTTTACTGTCTAACAATAACCGTCATTTACTCAATGGCATTGAGCGGGCAGACTCCATTACCATAGATGCCCACAAACAAATGTATGTGCCAATGGGGGCGGGCATGGTGTTATTTAAAGACCCCGCCGCTTCTGACGCCATTGAACACCATGCCGAGTACATTCTCCGTAAAGGCTCAAAAGACTTAGGCAGTCACACCTTGGAGGGCAGTCGTCCGGGCATGGCGATGCTAGTTCATGCTTGCTTGCGAGTGATAGGGCGGCAAGGTTATGAAATGCTGATTGATAAGGGCATTGAAAAGGCGCGTTATTTTGCAGAATTGATCAAGCAAACTGCGGATTTTGAGCTGATCTCAGAACCTGAACTTTGTATTCTTACCTATCGTTATGTGCCAGAGCCAATCAAGCAAGCCATCGCCAAAGCCGATGAACAAGAAAAAATAGACATCTATGCTGCGCTCAATCGTTTCACCGCTAGCATGCAAAAACGCCAACGTGAGGCGGGACGCTCGTTTGTTTCTCGAACTCGGTTGACACCAGAGCAGTACGATCACCAGCCTACGGTGGTGTTTCGGGTTGTTTTAGCCAATCCGTTGACCTCAGAAGAGATGTTAAAAGAGATCATGGCGGAACAGCAAGAGTTAGCGGCCAGCGATCCGGTGTTTAAGAAATATCTCGCCAAATACCTCCCTTAATTTAACCCAGGCGGGATGATTATTGCATCATCTCGTCTAATTCCATGTGTTTTTGATGCCAAGGCGGTTGCTCCTCTTATTATTCATATATTTTGTTGAAACACTGAGAAATCCAAACATTATTAGCGAATTCACTCTATTTGCTACTATGCTTAATGAACTTGGCGGGTTAAGCTAACAAAAAAGGCACTCTCTTCGTATTATGTTGAAGAATTTCAGTACTGTTACTCAAAGATTGCGGCGATTAAGCTCACAAGAGCTTGATGTATCTGGCTCTCATCAAAGCTTTTTAAGCGATATTCTTGATGAAGGCAAATTAACGCTGGATGTCAGTCGAGTAACGGTGTGGTTGTTTGACGACTTAAACCAACCACAACAACTAGTGAATGTGGCCAACACCGACTGGCTCTCTGGTGATATTCCTGAGCAGTTACCGGCCTTACAATATCAAGATTTTCCCGCTTACTTTGCTGCGATTAATAGCGGTCAGTCAATTAATGCAGATGACGCAAGAATTGATGAGCGTACCAAAGAGTTTGAAACCCCTTACCTTATTCCTAATAACATTGTCACTATGCTTGATACGGTGATTTTTAAAAATGGTATTCCCCATGGCGTGGTCTGCTGTGAAGGTCTTGGAACAATAAGACAATGGCATAAGGACGAAATTGCTTTTGCTGAAATGATTGCAGACTGTTGCAGCCGTAGGTTGTTGGTGAAAGAGCTGTGGCAAATGCAGCAACAGTTAACCGATATGGCGTTTAAAGATCCATTAACGGGCCTTAAAAATCGCCGTTACTTAATGGACTGTGCGGCGCGTGAAATCAGCCGCCATGCACGTTTTGATCATCCCCTAAGCGTGATGATGTTAGACATTGACCATTTTAAAGAGGTCAATGATAACCATGGCCACGAAGTAGGCGACCTAGTATTGCAGCGTTTTGCACAAGTGTGTGAAAGCACCTTGCGACTAGAAGACTGCATGTGCCGCTTAGGAGGCGAAGAATTTGTGGTGTTATTACCCAACACCGCTTCCGGTGATGCCCTTATTATTGCTGAGCGTCTGCGTCAAGTGTTACAGCAATCTGCCATTGCAACGCCCAGCGGGGAAATCTTTATTACCTCTAGCTTTGGGGTTGGGCAAGTGAACACCAATATGGCGTTTAGTCATGCTCTTAAAGCCGTCGATCATGCTGTCTACCAAGCCAAAGCCGCTGGGCGTAACTGTGTTATTGCCGCTCAGTAGGACCATGACGGCGAATGGCTCTTACTCTGATGTTTAGCCAGTGGCGCAGTAGATAAGCATAAGCCCAAGCGCTCAATGCGGTTAAATTTTGATGGCGCTGGTACAACTCATCTGGGGTAGTGAATATCCCTAAGTCTTCACAAATGCTCAGCTTTTGAATATAACTTCCCGTCAATGAAAACTGGTTGTCTGGGCTGTGCAGACAAGTGGTGGCAATGCCAAAGCCAATAAACTCTTGCTGCTGTGGATAGTGCCGCTGCACTTGCTTAAGGTACGCCGAGTCAATGATATAACCCTCTAATTCTACCCAATGTTGGTCTAGCCACACCTCCACCCAGCTATGGACAATGGTTTTCGGTGCCAATAGTCGCAGTGGTGCTGGTAATAGGCCGCGTTTTAATTGTTGCTTTACTTTGAAACCATGCACTCGCGCGGGTATCTCACAGGCTCGTAACAAGGCCACTAATAAGGTGCCTTTGGTGTTACATTGACCATAGCCTTGCGTTAGCACTTGGCTGGCGGTTTGCTGGTCGTTTTTACTGTAGCCAAAAGCAATTTCATCTCTAACAAAATTATAAATTTGCTCAGCGGCGGCAATGGCAGCTAACTGCTTCCAGCCTCTGGATTTCACTAGTTGTTGAATGTCAGGGTGAAGGTAATCTACTAATGGAGTAGGGGTTAAATATGCTTGCATAAGTGTGCTCCTCTTTTTTATTAGTGTGAGTGAAGAGGGCGGGTGGTGGCTTGAATAAACTGGCTACATTTTAGACTTTTTCTTTATTTCTGAGTGTGTAATGCCTCACTGGGGGTTAAGCCAAACTGGCGTTTAAAGGTACGGCTAAGGTGAGCGCTATCGGCAAAACCTGCAATGGCTGCAGCCATAGTGAGGTTATCGCCTCGCTGTAATGCTCTAATGGCGCAAGTTAAACGATGCCAGAGAATATAGGGCCGCCAAGGGGTGGCCATTTGGGCTTTAAATAGGTGTAAAAAGCGGCTTTCAGACAGGCATAATGTTGCTGCCACATCGCGGGCATTAATGTGCTGAGGCTGTAGGCAAGCTTGGCCACTGGCACAGGCATCAAGTTGTTGTAATAGCGAGACGATTCTGGGGTCTGTGGCCACCGGGTTGTTGCCACTGAGCTTTAGTAAGCCTGTCAATTCACTGAGCTGCATGTCGGCGTTGATCACGCTCTCGAGTGCCACTTCCATACCATTAGCTTGTTGTAACCTGGCTTTAAGTTGTTGCCCGAAATGACTTTGCGGCTCTACTAATAGCACCCATCCTGCCGCCATATTGACACGGTGAAGGACATTGCTGTTAATAACGCTAGCACCTGTGATGAGCTGCTCAGGTATGTGAGTAATGCAACCGCCATTGGCGAGGTTGACTTGGATCAGGTGGTGGCGATGCCACGTCGCATTGAGGTTGTGAGTATAGGCGGCAAACAGGCCTAGGGTAAGAATGAACGGCATAAATAAAAATGCCGAAGCGTTCACTTCGGCATCTCATTTTAGCTGGCAAAGGCGTCTTGCAATGGCGGAACCACTTGCTTTTTACGGCTCAATACGCCGTCGAGCCACACTTGGCTTGCTTCAGTCGTCACCTCGTAGGCGTTGGCAATAATGGCTTCATCATCAGATGCAATAAGCACTTGTGAGCCTTCTTTCATGATGTCTGTTAGTAGCAGCATCACTGTATGGCGATCGCCTTCTGCTTTTAGCTTAGCGATATCGGCGTGAAGGTCTTCTTTAATGTCATCAAATACGCTTAAATCAACCACTTCTAGCTGACCAATACCAACTAGGTTGCCATTCATGTTGAAGTCTTTAAAGTCACGCATAACGAGGTCACGTACTGGCGTGCCATCAACTGCCGACTTCACTTTAAACATTTCCATACCCAGAGCTTCGGCATCATCAACACCGGCAATTTCTGCTAAGGCTTCAACGCATTTGATGTCGGCTGTGGTGCACGTTGGTGACTTGAAGATAACGGTATCGCTTAAAATCGCACACATCATGATGCCAGCGATATTGGCTGGAATTTCAACACCATAAAAGTCATACATCATTTTAATGATGGTGTTACTACAGCCAACTGGGCGGATCCAGCACTCAAGTGGCGTTGACGTTGTTAAGTCGCCAAGCTTATGGTGATCAACCACACCGACTACTGTGGCTTGGTCAATGTCGTCTGGCGCTTGTGTTTTTTCAGTGTGGTCGACGATGTAAACGTCTTCGCCGGCATAACTCATTTTGAGTTCAGGTGCCGCAAAACCAAAGCGGTCAAGAATAAACTGCGTTTCAGGTGACACTTCGCCTAAACGCGTTGGAATGGCTTCTTCGCCAATTTGGTTTTTTAAATGCGCAAGCGCAATTGCGCCGCAGATTGAATCTGAATCAGGGATCTTGTGACCCACTACATACATTGCCATGGACGGAACTCCTTAAAATTTTGCCCTCATTCTAGCAAATAAAAAGCGCAGTTTAATAGTTTTACCTGTGTCCAAACGGGGAGTTTTTGCTGCTATTAGACTAAAGTCAGCTATCGCTGCACAGAGAAGTTGTTTTGTTACTTACTTTTGCTGTTGCGGCTTTTTTTATACACTAACAAGGAACTAACCGCAGGAGTGTGTTGCATGGTAAAAATGAGCCGCAAGGCTTGGAACAATGTGGTCATCTTTTCCATGTTGCTGATGATTTTCTTTCTCAATGGTTTGCACTACAAACTGAACCCCAGTGATGAAGCGTTGGAGGTGGAGTCGGTGTTACCAGAGCAGAGCTTTGTTTTGGCGTTGGCCTTTCCCGGTTACAAAATTGAACGCATTGGCACCAGCTGGCGTATAGAGTTACCGCAAGGCAGCGATAGCCGTTACTCAACCGAGCAATTACAGCAGTTAATTGCCAAGTGGCAGCAGCTACAAGTACAAGTGATTAAAGCCCCCGAGCTTGAAGACCAGCAAGCGCTAACGGTGGCGCGGTTTTGGCTTGCCACAGAAGAGCTGCCTTTGAGTTACCAGCTATTTCGCGAAGGTAAGTATTACTACCTATTTGATAAGCGCGGTAAGCGTTGGTTTGAACTTGAGCCTGCCCAAGCACAAGCGTTATTTTTACCGATAGCCATTAGCAATTAATGATTAAGAGATAAGCCCCCTTATGCCAGAGTTACCTGAAGTTGAAGTAAGCCGATTAGGTATTAAACCCTATTTAGAGCAACAAGTTATCCAACAAGTGTGTGTTCATAATGGCCAGTTGCGATGGCCGGTGCCGGAGCAAGTGCAATTGTTGCAAGGCGAGCGGGTGTTGGCAGTGAAGCGCCGCGCGAAATATCTGCTGCTGGAGACCAGCAAAGGCACCGCCATTCTCCATTTAGGTATGTCTGGCAATCTGCGTGTGGTTGATTGCCATGAAGAACTGAAAAAACACGATCACATTGAGATTAAGTTAGACTCGGGTAAGTCGTTACGGCTCAATGATCCGCGCCGCTTTGGTGCGTTTTTGTGGCAGGAAATCGACCAGCAACATAGCGTGTTGGCGAAATTAGGTCCTGAACCCTTAACTGAAGAGTTTACTGCGGCGTCGTTATTTGCCCAAAGCCGTGGTAAAAAACAGGCCATCAAGCAGTTTATTATGGACAATCATGTGGTGGTCGGTGTGGGCAATATTTACGCCAACGAATCCCTATTTAAAGCGGGGATCCATCCGAAAAGAGAAGCCGGAAAAATTTCACTGCAGCGATATGAGCGCCTAGTGCCGATAGTCAAAGCCACCCTAGCCGCTGCCATTAAACAAGGCGGCACCACCCTTAAAGATTTTGCCCAAAGTGATGGCAAACCGGGCTACTTTGCTCAGGAGTTATTAGTGTATGGCCGTAAAGGAGAGCCATGTAGTGAGTGTGACACCACGCTAAAAGAGATCCGTCTAGGTCAACGTAGTACCGTATACTGCCCTAAGTGTCAGCGCTAGAAATCATTCCAACCCACATCTATACCCGCCCAAGGTAGGCCACTTAATAAAGCGAAACGGTACAAAAAAGCGCAGCCGAGTGCTGCGCTTTATTAACGGTTTGAGTTACAGTTTAAAGGGCGCCACGCCCTTGGCCTGCATCATATAGCCTGTTTGCGCGATATCGCCTTTCCATGTCGCCACCTGCATGGTTCCAGTCACTGTGATGGCATCGTAAAGGCTTTCGATTGGTACACCGCCTTTGATTTTGACATGCACAATTTGGTTAGGTGGTGGCGGTGGCACATGAATACAAGCACCAAAATAAGGCACCAATAAAAACTCGGTGATCACTTCACTGTCGCCTTCTAGAGGCACCACGAACCCAGGTAAGCTTACTTCTTTGCCATCAAGTGCTTTCACCACAGGTGCGTCTAAGTCTGGTTGCACCCAGTTTTGCTCAGCACCTTCGTGGCTAGCGGCGTCTTGATTGCTGATCTGCACATGTCCTTCGGGGATCAGATCTTCCCAAAAGATTTCTTTTGCTGGCGCCGCTTGTGCAGCGGTAGTAAACAAGGTGGCAAGCAGCAGCGCCACACTATATAAAAACTGAGTCGATACCTTTAACTGCATCTTGGTCCTCTTATGTTTTGATTTGCATGCCATCGGCAAGCGAGTAAAAGTAAGCTCGAGCGGCGGGGATCGCGCCGATGATTGTACCTGCCACTATAATACCGCCAAGCAAGGTAAGTTCATACCCTGTGAGGGCATTGATACTAAGGACAATACCAAACTGGCTTTGCAAGCCCGCTTGTGCAGCCAGTAGTAAGATATAAAACAGTGCCACGCCGGCCAGGCAGCCAAGCACGGTGATAAATATCGCTTCACTGATCAGCAGGCCAAAAATATGCCAAGGTCTTGCCCCCACCGAACGCAAAATAGCCAATTCTCGGCGGCGTTGATTGAGGGTGGCAAGCAAGGAGGTGAGCATACCGAGTAGGCTGATAAGCACCACAGCAAGGCTAATCAGTAGGAGTATTTTCTCAATAATGTCGAGCATATCCCACAGCTCTCTGAGTGTCACCCCTGGCATAATGGCCAACAGCGGCTCGTCCTGATATTGGTTAATATTGCGACGTACTTGCAAAGTATACAGTGGCGAGTCAAACCCAAGCAAAAAGGCGGTAAGCTGTGAGGTGTTGCCGATCAAATCCCCAGGCTCTGTGTCGAGGTTGCTTAACCGCGCCGCTTCATTAGACTTTTCATGGTCATGGTCATGGTCATGGTCATGGTCATGGTCATTGGAAGCGGGTTTGTTGATCATTCGTCCTGGGCTGCGGTGACCGTTATTATGCATGGCTTCAATGGCGCTTAAGGGCACATGCAAGGTTTTATCTACTGGGGTGCCTGTGGCTGCTAGAATACCGGAGATCACCAACGGATTGTCGTCATGGTGGTGAAAGCTGGTATTGCCCATGCCATGAGAAATGACAATTTTTTCACCTAATTGATAGCCAAGCTGCTGGGCTACGGTGGCCCCTAATACCACCTCTTGGGCGTTATGAAATGGCCGTCCGGCGGCAAAGGTAAGGGCTTGCTTTTTGGCATACTGGTAATGTTTGAAATAGTTATCATCGGTGCCCAATACCGCAAAGCCTTTATGGCTGTCGCCAAGGCTAATTGGGATACTCCAAGCGACACCGCGCTGCGACTTAATGTATTCATAACTTTGCCACTGCACGGCATTATTGGCATGGCCAATTCTAAACACGCTGGATAACAATAATTGAATATCGCCGGTTCTGGCGCCAACAATTAGATCGGTACCCGAAATGGTATTGGCGAAGCTGGATTTGGCATCTTGGCGAACTCGCTCAACACTGAGCAGTAACATCACACTGATGGCGATAGTGGCAAGCGTTAGTAAGACACTGGCTTTACGATTAAGGGTGCTTTTGTAGGCTAAATTAAGCAGCATTGTTGCCCCCTTGGTTAATCGCTAACAAGCTGAGTTGCTTATCGAACAGTGGCGCTAAGCTTTTATCGTGACTGACAAAAATAATGGTGGCGCTGTATACCCCGCCAAGTTTAAACAACAGCTTGATAAAATCATCACGGCTATCGGCGTCCAGTGCCGAGGTAGGCTCATCGGCAATAATAAGTTCAGGGCGGCCAATAAATGCGCGTGCGGCAGCAACGCGCTGCTGTTGACCGATGCTGAGCTCGGCGACACTGCGTTGTTGTGTTGCGGCATCCAACCCCAGCTCCGTCAGTAGTGACTGCGCCTCTTGTTTAAGCGTATGTCCTTCAGCTTGCACCACTTGAGTACGTTTTTTTGAAAACTCACACCCTAGAGTGACATTTTCAATCGGAGATAAATAGGGCAGTAAGTTGAAGTTTTGAAATATGGTGCCAATGTGATCGGCACGAAAGCGATCGCGTTGTGCGCGATTGAGCTTACTTAATGCCATACCGGCGATGGTGATGTCGCCGCGTTGACAATCTAACGTGCCGGCTATCAGTCCCAATAGAGTCGACTTACCGCTGCCGCTAGGGCCATGTAAAAACACATGTTCGCCGCGTGCAATAGTAAGCTGTGCGATGTCCAGTACAGGATCACTTTGATCCGGCCAAGTAAATTGCAATTGGTTTATGGTCAGCATGTTACGTTTCTTCCACTTAACAGTACTGTGATGGTATAACAATTGTGCTAAAAGCAAAACCAACATAAGTTGGGCAACAAGCGAATAAGTTAAATTGTGATTTTTCCTCAGCTCGACTATCATAGAGGGCCTAACCCCCTCATTATTTTGTGCCCTTTAGCAAGGCGCATCCTGTCATCGGAGTAACAATGAGTAGCTACAAAGTTTTAGACGTCAATGACGATCTTCCTATCCGCACTAAAGGTGCGGTTCACAGTGGTAAAGTACGTTCAGTATATTGGTTAACCGACGCCGATAGTGCTCGCCTAATTGCAGAGAAAAACTACGATGTACCAGCCGACACAGAATTAGCGATTATGGTGATTTCCGACCGCATTTCTGCGTTTGACTGTATCTGGCAAGGTGAAAATGGTTTAAATGGCGTGCCTGGCAAAGGCATAGCCCTAAATAGTGTCGCCGCACACTGGTTTAAACTATTTGATCAAGCAGGCTTGGCGGGTAACCACATTGTTGATATTCCGCACCCTTACGTTTGGATTGTTCGTAAGGCCAGCACCGTAAAAGTTGAAGCCATTGCGCGGCAATACATCACCGGTAGCATGTGGCGTGATTATGCCAAAGGTGTGCGTGAGTTTTGCGGCTTACAGCTGCCTGAAGGACTAGTGGCAAACCAAAAGCTAGATAAGGTGCTAATCACGCCATCTACCAAGGGCATTATCACTGGGCTGGACGATGTTCCTGCGGTGGATGATGTCAATATCTCGCGGCAAAACATTGACGATAACTTGGCGGCATTTAACTTTAAATCTGCCGCTGACGTCGATAAGTATGAACAACTGCTTACCGAAGGGTTTCACCTTATCAGTCAAGAGCTTGCGAAACTTGACCAAATCTTTGTTGATACCAAGTTTGAGTTTGGTTATGTCGAAGACAGCGATGGCACTGAGCGCCTTATTTACATCGATGAAGTTGGTACTCCAGATTCATCACGTATTTGGGATGGTCCGGCTTATCGTGATGGCAAAATTATTGAAAATTCGAAAGAGGGCTTCCGCCAGCTGTTGATAAACAATGTGCCTGACAGTGATGTGTTATTGAATAAGGCGCGTATGGATGAGCGCGAAGCCTTAGCCCGGGAGTACAAGTTACCCCAAGAGGTGATGATGGCCGTGAGTGATACCTATGTGGGCATTGCAAGCAAGATCGTCGGTCAACAGCTGGAAATCCCAAGCGATCCACGTCAAGAGGTGATCACCATTCTTGATAAACACTATGGCTTAATTGCTTAAGTCATTCCAGTTAAGAAAGTTGCCCTAATATCAACTATATTGGGGCAAATATCTTAAATCACTTGCAATTAGTCTTAAGGTCTCTTTTACTTAGGGTAACTAATGCAATTTACAGAGTTAGAAATGCGCTTTTCCGTCCTCGCTCGGCTAGTTTGTGCTTTACTGACACTGATGGCCGTGGTTGGCTTTACCGCTAACGCCACACAGTTAACCATTACTGATGCCAGTGGTGAACCGCTGCAACACGCTGTGGTTGAGTTGCCACAGCCGGTGCAAACACCTGATTCAGTGGCAATTATGGATCAAGTCCATAAGCAATTTGTGCCTTATGTGCTCACCATTCAAAAAGGCCAACAAGTTAATTTTCCCAACAGTGATGACATTCGTCACCATGTTTACTCTTTTTCCCCTACCAAGCCGTTTGAATTGAAACTGTACGCCGGAACTCCTAATGCGCCATTACAATTTAATAATGCCGGTGTGGTGGTATTGGGGTGCAATATTCACGACTCCATGGTGGGCTATATTTATGTCTCTAATGGTAACCAAGTGTTAATTAGCAATGCCAAAGGCGTGGTGCAAATACCACACAATGTGGATAGCGTGACGGTATGGCACCCAGAGCAGCAAGATGAAATAGCCAGCCGTAAATCGGTCACTTTGCCAAGTGGTGTTGATAGCCATACAGTGATGATGAACACCGAACCTCCAGCGCCAAGAAACACCTTTGGTGAGCGCTTTGGAAACAATGAATGAATAATAGCTTTAAGAATAAAATCATAGGCTTGTGTGTGGTGCTTATTCTGCTCACTGCAGTGATGAGCTTAGCCAGCTTTTGGTGGTCTACCAGCCAGTTCAACCAAGCCCAAGTACAACGAAAAATTCAAGTTGCGCAAAATGTCTATCAGCAATACTTAAAAGCCCGTGAGCGACTTTTGGTCACCGCTGCCACGGTACTTACCGCTGACTTTGGCTTTAAACAAGCGGTGGCTACTCGAGACGCACAAACCATTAGCAGCGTACTGCTTAACCATTCTCGCCGCATCGATGCAGATTTAATGCTGCTGTTAGATGTGAAAGGTCAGTTGATCTCTGCCAATGTTGAGGGGCTAGACTTTCCAAGTGGCACCCAGAGTTGGATGACCGCACTGCAAGATCATAATGATCATTCTGCTTTTGTGGTGTTAAATGAGCAGCTCTATCAAGTGATTATTTTGCCGGTACGGGCTCCGAGAACCATCGCCTATTCGGTAATAGGGTTTCAAGTCAATGAGGCTGTCACCGACGACTTAAAAGAATTAACTGGCATGGAAACCAGCTTTGTCGGTCAAGCCGATAACCTCAAAGCCAGCTCATTACCTGCTTTGCCTCCTGGCGAAGACCTATTTTCGTACCTAGAAAATCAAAAAACACAACGCTGGTTGGGGGAGTACCCAGTTTATCAAAGTGCTGAAGTGGCGCTGCCGTCACTGGCATCCAATGCCATTAGCTTAGTGTTAAGTGCCGACTTAACTACCCAGTATCAAGAGTTTGATAAAATGGTGCTGACCATCGTACTGCTAAGTGGCGTAACCATTTTGCTCGGCTTTATCACCAGCGGTGTGCTGGCAAAAAACCTCACAACACCACTGAGTCAGCTGACGGAATTGGCGAAACGTTTTGCCACCGGTGACTACTCTGCCAAGTTAAAAGAGAGTCGTCCAGCTCGAGAAATTTGCCAATTGGTGGATGCCTTTAATGATATGGGTGAAAACATCCAAGAGCGGGAAGAAAAAATTCGCTTTCAAGCCAGTCACGATAGCCTTACTGGGTTCTTTAACCGCAATGCCGCGCTGGATAAGTTGCATGGCATGCTGAAAAGTGGCGCAGAGTATTATTTTATTGCCATTGATATAAAAGGCCTACGTCATATCAATGATAAGTTAGGGCCGCGGGTTGGCGATGACTGCATCAAGGTGGTGGCGAAACGCATCGCCAGCATCAATACCACAGGGCTCAATATTCGACTTGGGGGGGATGAGTTTTTAGTGGCGCACCAGGCTGGTGGAGCTGTCGACCCACAAGAATCGGTGCTATGCATTGTGGAATATGCCGAAAAGCTTCATGACGCTCTGTGCCAGCCTTATGTGGTGCAAGGGTTAGATATTGCATTGCACTTTAGTGTTGGTGTGGTGCACTACCCGAAACAAGCTCACACCCCTGAAGATGTGGTACGCCGCGCCCTTATCGCAGTAGACACCGCCGCCCATGACGGCCACGATGTCTATTACTATCAATCCGGTGAAGATGAAGCACACTTAGAGCGCTTGCAAATCATTGATGAATTAAAGCACGCCATCCAAGAAGATGACGGTCAGTTATTTATGACGTATCAGCCTAAGCTCAATATGAAAACGGGGCAGATTGATAAAGTAGAATCGTTGATCCGCTGGCAGCGTAAAAGTGGTGAGTGGGTGTCGCCGGAATTATTTATCGACCTGGCTGAACAGTCGGGGTTGATTGTTGATTTAACCCAGTGGGTGGTAAAAACGGTGGTTGCGCAAGTGGCGCGCTGGTTGCAACAGGGTGAAAACATTAAGGCGGCGATTAATGTCTCGGCGCAAGATATTGCCGATAAACACTTTTTACCTCATCTTGAGCAATTGCTTGGCGACATGAAGGTGAAGCCTGAACTTATCACCATTGAGCTCACTGAGCGCGATATGATCGAAAATGAAGAAAAGGGTATTTTAGCGCTGCAGGCGTTGAAAAAGTTGGGCGTGCAGGTGTCATTAGACGATTATGGCGTAGGTCAAACGTCGTTAGGTCGATTGAAAATGCTGCCCATTGATGAGTTAAAAATGGACAAGGTGTTTATTTTAAAACTCGCACAATCCGAAAAAGATCAACATATTGTGCGCTCGACCATTACTCTGGGTCACCAGCTAGGCTTTAGTGTGGTAGCTGAAGGGGTGGAGGATAAAGCCTCTTTAGACATACTTGATGCCATGCAGTGTGATTATGCACAGGGGTATTATTTAAGTAAGCCGCTAAAGGCGGCAGATTTTGATAGCTGGCTTAGGAGCTACAATGAAGTGGGTTAACTGTTTGTTGTTGTTACTGTGCACGCAATCGGCTTGGGCGGCCACAGGAAAGCTGTTGGCAACTCCTGGGGTGTCGCAAGTGGAGGGCAGTGCTGGCGGGGGCATTGTGCCTTGGGCACAGTTGGCAGGCTATGCATCGGACGATGAGTGGTCCATGTCTGGCTTTTGTAGTCGGGCGAGCTTATCGGACTATCAACTGGATGTGTGCGGCGTGCAAGCGAACCTGTTTGATCGCGTTGAACTTAGCTATGCTCAGCAAGATTTCGATGTGGATGCGTTAGGGCTCACTATCGAGCAAGATATTGTTGGCGCGAAAGTGCGCTTGTATGGCGATATTGTTTACAGCGACTACCCGCAATTGAGTGTTGGGATACAGCACAAATCGTTAGACGATGCGCTGGTGGCCAACTTGCTTGGAGCCGCAGATGACTCTGGCACGGATTATTACCTAGCGGCCAGTAAACTTCACCTTGGCGCCGTTTGGGGCTACAACTGGTTTTGGAATGTCACCTTGCGCCATTCTCAGGCAAATCAACTGGGGATCTTAGGCTATGGCGGCAACGATGAGGGAACGCCGTGGCAAGCAGAGGCCAGTAGTGCTATTTTCCTTAGCCGTCAGTGGGCCGTGGGCGTTGAATATCGGCAAAAAGCGGATAACCTAGGGTTAGGAGAATCTGATTGGCGTGATGTGTTTGTGGCTTGGATCCCCAATAAATCAGTGAGCGTAACCGCGGCTTGGCTTGATTTGGGCAATATTGCGGGGCAACCTTCGCAAACGGGTTGGTATGTGTCTGTGACGGGGTACTTTTAAATGAAGCGCTTTAACTTTTCTATTTTGGCTCTTGGCTTTTTACTCGCTTCGGGGTGTAGCAGTGTGGCTGATGATCGCAGCCTCTATGCGCAAATAGGTGGGCAAGCTGGTGCAGAGCAGCTGGTGGATGCGTTTATAAAAGAAATCGGTAACGACCGCGATATACTGCCCTATTTTAAAGCCTCTAACGTCAGCCACTTTCGCCGCGGCTTTTTAGCCCATTTATGCGATACTCTCGATGGCCCGTGCGAGTATCAAGGCGATACTATGGTGCAAATTCACACCGGCATGAACATCAACGAAAAAGACTTTAATAAGGTGGTGGATCTACTGATAAACGCCATGAACGAGGTGGGTATTAGCCACCCCGTTCAAAATCAGATCTTGGCACGTATGGCGCCTATGCGTGAAAACATAATCAATATCTAAGGTTGCTTACGCAGCGCTTATGTCACACCAATAGCAGGTTGTTGCGTTATTTTGAGCCGCGAGCGGCTTAGCTTGGCAACTGCCCCGATGTTTTTTTTCTCTCTAAATACATTCTGGTGCGGTGCTTTAGGTTGCGCAAAAAAGTGCTGCGATTACTGTGCTTGCCCTTATTTAGTTTACTAATTTCACTTTCAAAGCCCAGATCTTCAGAAATGGCATAAGGCTTTATGCCTAGTAGGTTTAGGTTAACTTCGCTATGGAATTGAATATCAACGTCCACAGGACGGAAAAATGGTTTTCTTTGCAGTAGCTTTTTTGCCCCTGATAAGCTGATAGCATAGCCTTGAGTACCATTAGGAACTTTGCGGTAATTGCCCAAAGTAAACTCTTCGTTCAATGGCTGCTGTTGAAAAAATGGATTGTCGCGATTATCGGATAATTTAATCAAATCCCAATCAGTTAACGACGCTATATTGGCCAGCACAGCAGCAAAACTAGGCTCAATATGTAAATCATCCTCCAATACGATGGCGTAAGGTATATTTTCATCTACCAGTTTTTGCCATATTCGCATGTGGCTAATGTAGCAACCAATCTCACCGAGAGTCAGATCACGGTGATAATACCGTCGGTTCGCTGCGGCATCATACCAGTGAGATACTTCTTCTAGTGTTAATGCTTTACCTACGGTGGCATTAAAGCGTGTTGCGACCACTTGGCTTTGCATGAGCCGTTCATACGTGGCGTCAAAGCGTTCCTTGCAAGTTTCCATATTAATAACAAAAACAGGTGCGGTCATAGTCTTTATCCAAACTAAGCTGATAATTTATTATTTCATCTTTTACAATATCTTTGTAGGTACAGAGTAGAGAGAATAAAATACAATCAATTTTGTTACCTAGTAGACAAAATTACTGAAATTTTACGGGATTTTCGGTAACCTGAGTGTAATAAAACGGTCATGCAAAATGCTGTACTGTCTATCGAGGTTCGTCTCAAAGTGCTAGCTTCAGCATTGCAAGCAATCAAAAGAGAGTCATTGTGAAAAAAGTCATCACCTTTGGCACGTTCGATATTTTCCATGTCGGACACGTCAATATTTTAGAGCGCGCAAAAGCATTGGGCGATCACCTTATTGTGGGGATCTCCTCCGATGAATTGAACTATGCCAAAAAAGGCCGCAATCCAGTTTACTCTCTGGCAGAAAGAGTCAAAATCATCAGCTCACTGCGCTTTGTTGATGAAGTCTTTGTGGAAGAGTCATTGGAACTCAAAGAGCAATATATACGTGATAGTCAAGCGGATGTGCTGGTCATGGGTGATGATTGGCAAGGCAAGTTTGATCAATATAAAGCGTTTTGCGATGTGGTTTATTTACAGCGCACGCCTTCCATTTCGACCACTGAAATTATTGAAGTAGTCAGACAGCCACAAGATAACTAAATGCAGCAGGTCGTCGATAGCCAATGGCTCCACGAACATTTCGCCTCGGTCAAAGTGCTTGATGCCGGGATCGTAAAACCAGGCTTGCCTGGGCCTTATAAAGCAGAAGCGGTGATCCCAGGAACACTGCGGTTTGACATTAGCCATGCGTTATCGGCTGCCGATAGTGATCTGCCAAATAGCTGTTGTAGTGCAGCCCAGTTCCAAGCTGAGATGCGCCAGCTAGGGATTAACAACGAAGACGTACTGGTGGCTTACGACGATAAAGGCATGTTCAGTGCTGCACGGGCCTGGTATATGTTAAAAGCCATGGGGCATAAGCGTGTTTATGTGCTTGATGGTGGACTTCCTGCATGGCAGCGCTGTGGTTTTGATGTGACACAAAGTTATGCCCAGGCAACTGCGGTGGGTAACTTTACTGCGAACAGTCACGTTGTAGGCTTTGTAGATAAGCAAGCCGTAATCGAAAATTTAGCAAGCGAAAGAGCTACTGTGCTGGACGCCAGAGGCGCGTCACGTTTTGCCGGTATTGGTGATGAACCACGTAAAGACATGCGCAGCGGCCATATCCCTAAAAGCCTTAACTTACCTTACACTGAGCTACTGGATGAGCAAGGCTTGTTTAAGCCTAAAGCCGAGCTGAGCAAGCTATTTGCAGCGCGTGTAGCAGAACTCTCACAGCCATTAATATTTTCCTGTGGCTCTGGGGTAACCGCTTGTATTTTAGCTTTGGTGGCTCACGAGCTTGGTTATCAACACCTGTCGGTCTATGACGGTTCGTGGAGCGAGTGGGGAAGTGACCCAAATGTCGCTGTGGAGCGGGGCTAATAGTGCTAAAAACAAAAAGGTGCTGTTACAGCACCTTTTTTGTGGTCTAAATTACTTAACTATTTTAAATAGCTTAAACAGGTTTCCACCTCGTTTTTAGAACCTAAGATCACTCCGACACGTTGGTGGATCTCTTTAGGCTGAATAGCTAAAATTCGTTCGCGACCCGTGTGCGCCGCGCCGCCAGCTTGTTCAACCAACATCGCCATGGGGTTGGCTTCATAGAGTAAACGTAGTTTAAATGGCTTGTTTGGATCTTTTTGGTCTTCTGGGTAGGTAAATAACCCGCCACGACATAATACCCGATGCACGTCACCGACCATGGCGGCAATCCAGCGCATGTTAAAGTTTTTTCCTCGTGGGCCTGTTTCACCGGCAAGCAAGTCGTTGATGTAGGTTTGCATTTCTGGAAGCCAATGGCGCTGGTTTGAAGCGTTAATAGCGAATTCTTTGGTGTCTTCTGGAATTTTGGCAAAGTCTTGAGTTAATAAGAAGCTGCCATGGGTCTTATCGAGTGTGAAAATACGTGTGCCTTTGCCAGTGGCGAGTGCCAGCGTGGTGGACGGCCCATATAAGACATAACCGGCAGCGACTTGCTGATGGCCTGGCTGCATAAAGATGCTCGGATCGCTGGGATCAGAACCCTCAGGTGCTTCCATAATTGAGAAAATGGTACCTACCAGTGAGTTAATATCGGTATTTGATGAACCATCTAGTGGGTCAAAGGCGACGATATACTTGGCATTGGGGTTACCGGCAACGGTAAAGTCTTCCTCTTCAGAAGCAATGGCTTTGACATAACCCGATTCCAACAAAATATCTTTGAGTAATTGGTTAGACAGTACATCGAGTTTCTTTTGCGTTTCGCCCTGAATATTTTCATCTAGGGTCGAGCCGAGTACACCAGACAGAGCACCTTGGCCAACGCGGAACGATATTTCTTTACAGGCCGCGAGAATGGTTCGAATTAACGATACTAACTCTCGAGAACAACCATCTTCAATTAACACCGGAGGGAGTCTACGCATTTTTTAAATCCTGATTACCTTATGTTTATAGCTTTAATGAATGTGAGAGGCGCTATAAACTGCGCTGTAATTTGTCTTGAAAGACTGTAAATTGTATACAATTTCGTATACAACTAGGGGTTAAGACTTCCAAAACCATAAATAACAAAGGCAGCTATGAGAAAAATAACGTGTTTCACTCACACTGTTTTGACTTTGTTACTGTGTATGATAACTCAAGCACAGGCAGCAATTAAGTCAATTGACGAATTTACTGACAGTTTTAATTATCATCCCGGCTTTTATAGCTTCTACAGCGATGCCACCACCGGCAAGTTATACCTTGATATCGACAAGCTAGATACGCCTTTCTTACTGCAGCATAGCCTGCCGTATGGCGTGGGTTCGAATGACATTGGTCTTGACCGTGGTCAGTTAGGTGGTACTCACTTAGTACAGTTTGAGCGCTTTGGCGACAAAGTCATGTTGCGTGCCATCAATACCTATTACCGTGCCAGCGCCGATAATGCGGCAGAGCAGCAAAGTGTGAAAGAAGCATTTGCCTCTAGTATCCTGCATGGCTTTAAGGTGGTGGCTGCCGACGAAGACAGCGTGCTGGTGGACTATACGCCTTACTTGCTTAGCGATGTCCATGGGGTTTCGCGCACGCTAGCTAACCGCAAACAAGGCAGTTACAGCCTAGATGGCAGTCGCAGTGCGGTATTTATGCCGCGCACCAAAGCCTTTGTAGAAAACACGGAATTAGAGGCGGTACTCACGTTTAAAGGCAGCAAGCCTGGTGAATATGTGCGCCAGGTCAGTGCTGACCCTTATGCCATCACTGTGCACCAGCACCACTCATTAATTCAACTGCCAGATGACAACTACCAACCGCGTGCCTTTCATCCACAATCGGGCTACTGGAGCATTGAGCATAAAGATTATTCGGCGCCGTTAGGTGAGTCGATGTTGGTTCGTTACATTCCACGTCATCGATTGAGTAAAAAAGACCCTCAAGCCGACCTGTCTGAAGCGGTTGAGCCGATTGTGTATTATTTGGATCCTGGCGTTCCAGAGCCGGTAAAAACCGCGCTTTTAGATGGCGCAAAATGGTGGAACCAAGCCTTTGAAGCGGCAGGGTATAAAGATGCCTTTCAAGTGAAAATGTTACCCGAGCACGCCGATCCTATGGACGTGCGCTACAATGTTATCCAGTGGGTGCACCGTGCCACTCGTGGTTGGTCTTATGGCGCTTCTGTTATTGACCCGCGCACCGGTGAAATCATTAAAGGGCATGTCACTTTAGGCTCGTTGCGCGTACGCCAAGATATTCTGATTGCCGAAGCGCTCGCTTCGCCCTTTGTTGAGGGCAATGAGATCACCACGCAATTACATGAAATGGCGCTGGATCGCATTCGCCAGCTCAGTGCTCATGAAATTGGTCATACCCTAGGAATTGCCCATAACTTCTCGGCCTCAGCAAAACAGCGAGCTTCAGTGATGGACTATCCGCATCCTTTGGTTGGCTTTGATGACCAAGGCAAGCTTGATATTACCTCGGGCTATGCCAAAGGCATGGGCGCTTGGGATACTCAAGTGATTAAATATGGCTACAGTGACTTCAATCAAGCCGAAGAGCATGAGGCACTGGCTGCAATTTTAGCGGAAAATAAAGCGCTGGGATTGGAGTTTATTTCTGATGCCGATGCGCGGCCGCAAAGTGGCGCCCACCCAACGGCTCACCTATGGGATAATGGCAGTGACCCTGCACAAGAGTTGCTACGAGTACTGGATATTCGTCAGCAAGCATTAGCTGATTTTGGGATTAACAGTATTAAAAAAGGCGTGGCGTTATCACAGCTAGAAGAAAAACTGGTGCCGCTGTATTTATTCCACCGTTATCAAGTGGAGGCGGCAGTTAAGTTAGTGGCTGGCGTTGACTATGACTACGAAGTGCGTGGCGATGATGCTGTAAAAGGGGCGCAAGTGGTCAGTAAGGAAGTGCAACTACAAGCGCTAAATGCTGTGTTACATACCCTACAACCTGAGTCGTTGCAGATCCCTGAGTCTATTCTGGCGCTTATTCCACCGAAAGCCTACGGCGAGTATAAAACCCGTGAAAGCATTAAAGGTCGCACAGGACCTACTTTAGACGCCATGGCCTTGCCAGAGGTTGCGACCGCCCATAGCCTGAATTTGTTGCTTAATCCACAGCGGTTAAATCGCTTGGCTCAACAGCACGCCCGAAATCAGCAGCACCTTGGCACGACAGACTTGTTAAATGAGGTATATAAACAAGTGTTTAAAGTCAGTAAAGCGGATGGTATTACGCGTAAGCTGAGTCAGCGAGTGCAGTACTTAACCGTTAATAAACTGGTGGCGTTAAGCCAAGAAACTCAACTGGCGCCAGAGCTACAGGCCGAAGCGCGCTACTACCTTGCTCAGGTAGCCAAAGACTTTAATCAGGCATCGGTATTCAGTGATGTGGAGCTGAGCGGCGCATTTGAGCATATGTTGGCAGAAAAGATCAGCCAATACCTGGCAACAGGTGAGTGGTCTGGTTCGTTCAAACCACTGGCTATGCCTCCAGGTTCGCCTATTTAAGCACTTAAGGCATGTGTGTTCAGCCCTGACCAGAGCTGTTAGTGGCTGAACACAGATCTGTTTTTGCTGCTTAGGATAACTCAACCTTTGATGGCACTATCTATTATTCTCTGTGGCCAACCTGGATGCCACGACTATTAGTCGCTTATTGAAAACAGTTCTCGGCAATAATTGATTTTATAATTCCTTGGCTCGGTTTTATTTTTGCCATATCAAGAAACTCATTGGGCTGATGCGCCTGATTGATTGAACCGGGTCCCATAACAATGGTTTCACACCCCAGCTGCTGTAAAAACGGCGCTTCAGTGCAGTAATTAACCGCAATAGCGGCTTCACCAGAGAGGCGCTCCGCCATTTTGACTAACGCAGAATCCGTCGAGCCGGTAAAGGCGGGGATAGGTTCGTGCATATCAACCACAGAAACACTGTTTGGGTATTGTGCGTTGATGGGAGCAACCGCCTGGAGTAGCATGGCCTGCAATTCTTTAACGCTGAGACCGGGCAACGGGCGCATGTCTATGTGCAGTTCACAACAGCCGCAAATACGGTTGGCATTATCGCCACCATGAATATGCCCAAGGTTTAATGTGGGATACGGAATCGCAAAATGAGGAACTGAATATTTATTCTTTAATTCCTCTCGTAATTGTAACAGCTGAGTAATGACTTGGTGCATTACTTCAATGGCATTGAGACCACGCGCTGGATCTGAGCTGTGACCGGAGCGCCCAACCACCCGAAGCGCCGAAGTCATATGGCCTTTGTGGGTAAAGACTGGGGTCATATCGGTGGGCTCACCAATAATACAACGCGCCGGTGTTAAGCTAGGGTGCTTTGCGACCTGCTGTGCCCCAGCCATGGTGGTTTCCTCATCGGCGGTGGCCAGGATGATGAGCGGAGCGCTTTGCTTTTGTTCATCCAGTTCCGCAATAGCTTGCAAGACAAAAGCAAAGAAGCCTTTCATATCAATGCTGCCCAGGCCATGTATTTTGTTGTCTTGCTCAGTGAGTTTAAACGGGTCAAACTGCCAACGGCTGTCATCAAATGGCACCGTATCGGTATGGCCGGCTAACATTAACCCTCCCTTACCTTCACCTCGCTTGGCGATTAAATTAAACTTATCTTTATCACTTTGCAGTGGCTCTACTTCTACGCTAAACCCCAAGGACTCACACCACTTTGCCAGTAACTCAATAACACCGCGATTAGACATATTAAGGTGGCTTTCCATGGCGCTGATAGAAGGAGAGGCGATCAACTGCTGATACATCGCCATGAACGAAGGTAATTTCATAAAAAAATCCTAAAATATTTATTCAAAGTTCTTGCATAAAAATATAAAGGTGTTTACAGTGAATATCAATTCACTTTTTCAGCATAATTATATTGGAATGGCAATGCGACGATTTAACTTCAACAAATGTACACAATACCAATTCACTTAATTAAGTGGTCTATTTGAGGCAAGAAAATTTTGTCGATAACCAGGCAGAAATTTTGCTATTTAGTTGTTCTAAATAAGAAATTTTTAACGCAGTTAGCGGCAAATTTGCTCCCTCAAATTGAGCAAGTATTAATGCGGATTGGTATACCCCCAAGTATTGATTGACGACTTTTGAGAACACCATGTTGAATGTATCTATAATCGGAGCTAGTGGCTACAGTGGCGCAGAGCTTGCCAAGCTGGTTGCTAACCATCCCAAGTTAACGCTTAAGGCGTGCTTTGTCTCTGCGCAAAGCCTAGATCAGCATAAGCTATTAAGCGAGCTTTACCCCGAACACAGTGGTTTGTTAGACATTGAATTGCAGCCGCTTACGGCCGAGGCCTATGAAGACATTGAGCAACACAGCGATTACGTGTGTTTGTGTACGGATCACCATGTCAGTGTTGAGTTGGCAACAAAGTTTCTTGCTATGGGCAAGCGGGTATTTGACTTATCTGGCGGCTTTAGGCTCTCGAGCAACCGTGATTACCAAGACTACTACGGATTTTCTCATCCTCAAATTGAATGGCTGCAGCAAGCTAAATATGGCTTGGCAGAATGGTATGCCGACTCTCTACACGGTGCCCAGCTGATAGCAGTGCCTGGATGTTACCCAACAGCCGCATTAAACGCCTTAAAACCACTGCAGCAAGCAGGTTTACTTGCTGAGCAAAAAATCATTATTAATGCCGTTTCTGGGGTGACCGGGGCGGGCAGAAAAGCCAACCTCGGCAGTCACTTTTGTGAAGTTTCGTTAGCGCCTTACGGGCTATTTAACCATCGCCATAGTCCAGAAATTGAAAAGTACCTGGATCATCCGGTGCTCTTTACCCCGCATTTAGGCAATTTTAAACGCGGTATTTTGGCCACCATGTATGTGCAGTTGCAGCCACAAGTAACGCCAGAGCAGGTTACTGAGGCCTATCAAGTGTTAGCAGACGAGCCATTGATCCGCTTAAAGGGCGCTGCCATGCCAAGCATTAAAAGTGTCGCCGGGCAGCCCTTTGTTGACATCGGCTGGCAACAGCAGGGGCAGCAGTTGATTGTAGTGGCAGCCATAGACAATCTACTTAAAGGTGCTGCGGGTCAAGCGCTGCAATGTATGAATCTTGCTGCCGGCATGGCGCATTTTGAAGGGTTGGGAGTAGCACAATGAGCAAACAAACATGGGTAATTAAACTGGGCGGTGCGGTACTCAATCACAGCGGCGCAGCCAATGCCTTATTTGTGGCGATGAAAGAAATTCAACAGCAAGACCCAAGTAAACAATTTGTCATTGTGCATGGTGGTGGCGCCTTAGTGGATAAATGGCTAGCGGACGCCGGTTTTGCCACTGCCAAACACCAAGGGTTGCGGATCAGTCCGCAAGAGCAAATGCCTTATATTGTTGGCGCTTTGGCAGGATGTGCTAACAAACAACTGATGGCTGAAGCCATCACCGCAGGCCTCAGTCCGGTGGGTTTGTGTCTTTACGATGCCGGGTTTAGTACCCAGCAGAAACTTAAAGCATTAGGCCGGGTAGGCAGTTGCCAAGCCCATGAGGTTGGTATGCTAGCGCCTATTTTGGAGTACGACCGCTTACCGGTGGTGAGTTCGGTGGGGATTGGCGCTGATGGTAACTTATATAACGTTAATGCCGACGAAGCCGCCGCCGCGATTGCCAGTAAACTCGGCGCAGAGCTTATCTTTATGACCGATGTAGCGGCGGTGCTCGATGGCGATAAGCAGCCACTGACCCTGCTTGATGGCGAGCAAATACAACAACTGATCACTGAAAAGGTCATTGTGGGCGGGATGGAGGTCAAAGTTAAGACCAGTCTTCACGCTGCCCAACACTTACGACGAGGGGTGTACATCTCAAGCTGGAAAAAGCCTGAGAACTTAGTGGCACTGCTCAATGGTGAGCATGTCGGTACCCAAATTCAGCCGTAGGAAAGATCATGACAGGACAATTTTTAACGGGTCTAGAATTAGACCAAAGCAAGGTGTTGGCGCTGCTCGCACTTGCCAAAAACATCAAAAATCAACCACAGGAATACAGTCAAGCCTTAGCAGGCAAGTCGGTAGTCACTTTATTTGAAAAGCCGAGCTTAAGAACGCGAGTGTCGTTTGACATTGGTATTCACAAACTCGGTGGCCATGCGGTTTATTTAGACCAACAAAATGGCGCCATGGGCACGCGAGAGTCGGTGAAAGACTTTGCCTTGAATATTTCCACTTGGGCCGATGCCATTGTGGCCCGAGTCAATCAGCATCAAACTTTGGCGACCTTGGCGGAGTTTTCCAGTGTTCCTGTGGTAAACAGTTTGTGTGACTTATATCACCCATGCCAAGCGTTGGCAGACTTCCTTACCTTGTCGGAAAGTTATGAGGACGTCAGTGAAATTAAAATTGCCTATTTAGGTGAAGGCAATAATGTCACCCACTCATTAATGCTACTGGCTGCAACTCTTGGCACTGACTTTGTTGCCGTTTGCCCTAAAGGGCACTCGCCTGATGCACAAATTGTTAAGCAAGCGGAGCAAATTGCCGCTGTTAATGGTGCATCTGTGTTGGTAAGCGATCGAGTGGAAGCGGCGGCAGGTGCCAATGTGCTGTATGCCGATACTTGGGTATCTATGGGCGACCAAACGCCATTGGAGCTGGTGAAAGACACCTTTATGCCCTACCAAATAAATCAGCAGCTGGTGGATGCTAGTGGTGCGCAAACCATATTGCACTGTCAGCCAGCCCACCGTGAATTTGAGATCACCTCTGAAGTCATGGATGGGCCTAAGTCAAAAATTATCCAACAAGCCGAAAACCGCATGCATGCGCAAAATGCATTGCTGGTATCGCTGTTAAACCAAGATTACGTTTGAGGTAAACACATGAGCAAAATTAATAAAGTGGTACTGGCTTACTCTGGTGGACTCGACACATCAGCTATTGTGCCCTGGTTAAAAGAAAACTATGAATGCGAAGTGGTGGCATTTGTGGCCGATGTTGGCCAAGGCGAAGAGGAGCTGGCTGGGGTGGAAGAAAAAGCCATCGCTTCGGGCGCCAGCGAGTGTTATATCGTTGACCTGAAAGAGCAAATGGTAAGCGATTACATTTACCCCACGTTAAAAACCGGCGCGGTGTATGAGGGCACCTATTTATTGGGCACCTCAATGGCGCGACCCATTATCGCTAAAGCGCAAGTGGAAATTGCTAGAAAAGTAGGTGCCGATGCTCTGTCTCACGGCTGTACTGGTAAGGGCAATGATCAGGTGCGCTTTGAGTCTTGTTTTTCGGCTCTCGCGCCGGACTTAAAGGTAATTGCGCCTTGGCGTGAATGGTCATTAACCAGCCGGGAGTCCTTGTTGGCTTATCTGGCTGAGCGTGACATTCCTTGTGCGGCGTCAGCAACCAAAATTTATAGCCGTGATGCCAATGCTTGGCATATTTCTCATGAAGGCGGAGAGCTTGAAGACCCTTGGAATGAGCCCAGCGAACAGGTGTGGACGATGACCAATTCGCCAGAAGCGGCGCCGGATCAACCTGAGTACGTTTCAGTGGTGATTGAACAAGGCGAAATCATTGCCATTAATGGTGAGCAATATACGCCGTATCAATGTTTATTAAAGCTTAATGAGTTAGCGGCGCCTCATGGGGTTGGACGGGTCGATATTGTTGAAAACAGGCTGGTGGGCATGAAGTCTCGGGGCTGTTATGAAACCCCTGGAGGCACCGTCATGATGGCGGCATTACAGGCCATTGATGAACTGATTTTGGACAAGTCTTGTCGCAAATGGAAAGAGTCATTAAGCAGTGAGTTTGCTCACCTGGTTTACGATGGCCGCTGGTTTACGCCACTGAAAGACTCTATTTTAGCGGCGGCAGAGTCCCTCGCTACGCAAGCCACTGGCGAGGTGGTACTGAAGCTCTATAAAGGCCAAGTGCAGGCGGTGAAAAAGCAATCGGTTAACAGCTTATACAGTGAAGACTTTGCGACCTTTGGTGAGGACGATGTTTATGACCAGTCCCATGCCGAGGGCTTTATTCGGTTATTCTCGCTTTCCAGCCGCATTGCGGCACTGAACAAGCAACAGCAATCTTAAGGTAGGAGGATAAAATGGCATTATGGGGCGGCCGTTTTTCATCTGGTCCAGATGAGGCATTTAAACAATTTAATGATTCGTTACCCTTCGACTACCAGCTGGCGGAGCAAGATATTATTGGCTCGATTGCTTGGGCCGGAGCACTGCGTCAAGTTGACGTATTAACTGAGTCGGAGCACCAAACACTCACTGGGGCGTTGCAGCAACTATTAGATGAAGTCATCGCTGAGCCACAGAAAGTGGCGAGCGCTGGGTATGAGGATATTCACTCTTATGTTGAAGTAAAGCTGATAGAAAAAGTCGGTGATTTAGGTAAGAAACTGCACACGGGGCGCAGTAGAAACGACCAAGTGGCGACCGACTTTCGGCTTTGGAGCCGGAAAACGGCGCAGCAACTGCTTGGTGCTTTGGCGAGTCTGAAACAAGCGCTAGTGCAACTCGCTGAGCGGGAGTTAGGCACGATTTTACCAGGCTATACCCATCTGCAACGTGCTCAGCCGGTGTTGTTTAGCCATTGGTGTATGGCGTATGTGGAAATGCTAGAGCGGGATGAGTCGCGTTTAAATGATGCCCTGGCGCGATTAAATGTTTGCCCATTGGGATCAGGAGCGCTCGCTGGTACCGCCTATGCTATCGACCGAGAAAAACTAGCTGCCGATTTAGGGTTTCAACGTGCTTCGCGCAATAGCCTAGATGCTGTTTCAGACCGTGATTTTGTTGTCGAATTGTTAAGTTGTGCCTCAATTTCCATGATGCATTTATCCCGTTTTGCTGAAGACTTAATCTTTTATAACTCCGGCGAATCGGGTTTTATTGAGTTGGCTGATAGCGTAACTTCTGGTTCTTCGCTGATGCCACAAAAGAAAAACCCCGATGCTTTAGAGCTGATCCGAGGCAAAACCGGCCGGGTGTTTGGCGCCTTTAGCGCCATGATGATGACGCTAAAAGCACTGCCACTGGCTTACAATAAAGACATGCAAGAGGATAAAGAAGGCTTGTTTGATGCTATGCCTACGTGGCTAGCCTGTATTCATATGGCTGAGGCGTGTGCCAAAGGCATTAAAGTTAACGCTGAAAAAACCTTAGCTGCTGCCAAAGGTGGACACGCTAACGCCACTGAGCTGGCCGATTACTTAGTGGCGAAGGGAGTACCGTTTCGGGAAGGCCATCATATTGTTGGTGAGCTGGTGCAGTTGGCCATTAGCAAAGGAGTCAATCTTGAGGAGTTAAGCTTGGCAGAGTTTCAACAGGTGAGTCCAGTGATTGCCGCTGATGTTTATCCGGTATTAGAAATCGACGCTTGTATTGCCGCTCGCAAGGCATTGGGGGGCACCTCTTTGCCGCAGGTTACTCAGGCCATTAAAACGGCAAAAAAAAAGCATAAAATTCTAGTGCGGGATGCCAACCTTGATGACGTGGAGGCCATTGCTGAGCTGATCCAATACTGGGCTCGGGTCGGGGAGAACCTTCCGCGTGCTAAAAGCGATATGATCCACAGCATTAATGAGTTTGCTGTCACTGAAGTGGATGGCAAGGTAACCGGCTGCGCCTCTTTGTACATCTATGACACTGGCCTTGCCGAGATCCGCTCCCTTGGGGTCGACCCTAAGAGTGAAGCAAAAGGGCAGGGACAGCTGCTGGTAGAGCATTTGCTCATTAAAGCCAAAAAATTGGCACTGAACCGCGTGATTGTACTCACTCGGGTACCAGGCTTTTTCACTAAGCAAGGATTTAGTAACTGCACCAAGGACAGTCTGCCGGAAAAAGTGATGAAAGATTGCGAGCTCTGCTTAAGAAAAGATAACTGCGATGAAATAGCAATGGATTTTATTATCAATCAAGTGGTTAGCCTTAAAATTCCGTGCAAATTTGTTGCCTGATTAAATTGTTTTTAAACAACATAAAGCGCCAATTTGGCGCTTTTTTTATATTTTTTAAAGGATGTAGAGAAAGTTGGCATAGGGTGTGCTTATAAATTCACCGTTAATTTAAAGGACTACTTTCGCGTAGTCAGACACTTTATTGAGGGAAACACAATGCTAACTAAAATTTTATATAAAAAGAGTGCAGCGAAAACCGCTGGTCAAGATAAGTCGCTTTCTGGTAAGGTTATTCTAACTAAAAGTAACCTAGAGATGGTATCAGGTGCTCGTGGTAGTGGCTACGTTCCTAAAGAAAGAGGAAAAGACTAGCACCCTGGCCAACATGATGTGTAATGTTTGTATATGACATTTTTGGTATGAGTATCGGAGCCCTAGTTATCTGGGGCTTCTTAATGGCAACTTTACTTCATTTTTTCTTTAACTATTTGAAGCTTAAAAGAACCCCTCAGCTTCTTTCTTCTGCATTGATTTTATTCATTTCATATTTTACAAGCGACATGCTCGTTATGTCATATGAAAACTCATCTATTATATTTGGAGTTTTTTCTTTGTTTGATTTGGTGACTTTAACTCTAGTTATTTTGGTTGCTAAGTGGTTAAGCAAAAGCGATGGTTATGAAACTGGAACAGTATATGTCTTTGCTGGTTTAGCTATCAACACCAGTCTATTCTTTTTTATGTTTTTAGACACCTACCTACTTGAGAATGTTGAGCCATGGTTTCTTTGGTATTTCTATTCATACACTGTCGTTATCGTCGACTTTATAATGGTTGCGGCATTACTTCTTAATAAAGATTTTCTAAGGATTAGATACACGGTTAATAGAATGATGGCCCCAAGCTAGAGGGGGGAAGTTTTGTTATCATTTGATGTATCACTGTCGCTGGCAAATTTGCAGATATGGCTGCTGTTGCTTACGTCGTTGTATTATTGGGTAAAGTATACCAGTGGCGATGACTGTGTTGATGCCTTAAAGCTTACGGCGCTTGTGACCGTTTCTTATAGTTTAACTATTTTTGTCCACCCCATACTGGCAAAACTGAATATGCTCAGTGTGATGTATGGCAGTGTCTTCTACCTTATTTATTTACTGATGGATTTGGTGACTTTAGCGCTAGTGATTCGTTTTAGCCGTAAGCTAGTCGCTCGAGCTGATAAGGTGAGTAATGCTTATGTGGTGTTGGTATTGGTGGTCAATAGTGCGTTATATAGCTTACTGTTATTTGAACTGTACTATTATTTTTACCTACAAGATAGAGGTTATAGTAATTGGGTGGTTATGCTGTATCAATATGGCATCAATACTATGGATATGATGTTGGTAGTGGCGCTACTAACAAGAAAAGACTTCCTAGGCTTTTACGCCATGATAAAAGAGCGGCGTTGGCCGCTCGTTAAAACTGATACTCCAAGCTCATCGTAAGAGCTGCGTGGGTATCATCCTCGCTTTGCGATTGTTGTTGCCAAGCAATCACTCCGGCTTTCGCCAACAGCCCAAATACACCACGTTGATAACCAAATTCTAGTTGATTACGCTGGGCGTCTTGGTCTTCAAACTCAACACGTTTTAGCTTGGCATAGGCACCAACGCCTTGAGTACTAAAATAATCAACGCCTAGGGTGTAGCTTTTAGCTGCCAGGCCCATACTGGCTCCTAACCATAAATCACGCTCGCGGTAGCCGTTACTATCGAGGCTGTTATCACGTGGACATAGGCTGACTGTGGTTTCATCTTGGCAGTCGATGGTGGTATCAGAGTACTCAACGAAGCCTTTTAAGCGGTAATTATGGCTGCCCCAAAAGCTTTCCATACCCAAGGTAAACATGGGGGCTTGTGGCAGTGCGCCACTGTCGTTACTGCCAGCGGCTTCGGCATACACGGCAATAGGGCGACTGGCCAGTCGAGTGGAATACTTAGCATCGATACTGGTTAAGCGTTGCTGGTGTTGTTCGGCGTCTGAGTTCGTTTGTTGATAGACAAAGTCGCTGTAGCTGGTGCTAAATCCAAGTTCTAAACCCGGAAGTGGAAAAGCCGCGGCGCGAAAGCCCCAAAAATCACCATTTTTATTACTGTTTAAAGAGGGGCGCTGTTTCGCCATCATGGCATTGATTTGCCAAGGCCCAATAAACGAGAAAAAGCTGGGACCACTGTAGTTATTATTTGCGCGGCTCAAGCGTACGGCTGTCATAGGCGCAGCATTATTAGACAGCAATAATGCGTTCTCGTTACCTGGCCCCCACCAGTAGCTTAAGCGCTCAGCACTTAAAGACCAGTTACCAAACAGCACCGCAAGGTGACTGCCGTGATGATTTATTTGTTTGCCATCTTGGCTATCGTCGGCGTAATTTACGGCCACTTTGGCACTCACCGAATCACCAGTAATAACACCATAACTTTTGAGGCCGGAGCGTTGTTGGCGGCGCTCACCAAAACCATTGCTGCGCACATCAGCGCCATTAAAATGGGCTTTTACGCTGCTGTAGCGGCCGCGCTTGGCTTGTTTTAAGGCGTGACGTAGATGCGCTAGGGCAAAACTGGCTGATGGCGACAGAGTTTGTTCCTCTATGGCCGCCAAATCATTGACGATGCCACTCCACAGCAGTGGATATTGATTGACTGGGCGGTTAATCACTCCCTCAGCAACCAGCATATCGATACTGTGTTTGATTTCGCTTTGTGCCACGTCTATCCATGGTGAAGCGTGCACTTGCGCGCTCAATAAGGTGGCAAGGGGAAATAGCAGTTTTTTCATCCGTGTAGTTTTTCCTCTAGGGCGCGTGCCACCAATGGGTGGACAAATTCACTGACATCGCCGTTATGTATGGCGACTTCTTTTACCAAGGTGGATGAAATAAACGAGTTGCGTTCAGAAGGCGTCAAAAATACGCTTTCTAACTCGGGGTGAAGGCGGCGATTCATGTTGGCTAGCTGAAACTCGTAGTCAAAATCGGATACCGCGCGAATACCGCGGATCAACACATTGGCATTTTGTTGTTTCGCCAGATCGACGAGCAATCCCGAGAAACCGATGACTTTGACGTTTTTTAGCGGCTGTAAAATTTCTTCAGCTAGGGCAACGCGCTGCTTTAAATCAAAGCAGGGTTGTTTACTTGGGTTATGCGCAATCGCTAAAATAACCGTATCAAACATTTTTGCTGCGCGTTTGATCAAGTCCTCATGGCCATTGGTGAGCGGATCAAATGTACCTGGGTATAGGGCAACAACCTTCATATTAATTTCTTTGTTGGAATTTTTTTGTATGGTAACAAGGTTTTTTTCAAAAAACACTGGTCAGCTTTGTCTGACTTGCGCTTATATCTCATCGTGTTTAGTGTTATTTTGAAGCCTCGTTCCAACACTTGCCAAGTCAAGGGCTCTGCAGCATCAGTGTGTCATCAAACCAACAGCAATAGAGAATCGCAATGAATACCAAGGAAAAAATCATCCGCACCAGTATCGCGTTATTTAATCTGCATGGAGAGCGAGCGATTACTACCAATCATATCGCGTCGAGTTTGGGGATAAGCCCTGGTAATTTGTATTATCACTTTAAAAATAAAGAAGACATCATTCGCCAGATTTTTTCACTCTACAGTGAGCATTTGAATGAGCACTTTAAGCCAATGGCGCAGCAGCAAGGTGCGTTAGAGCAGTTAACGCAATATCTCGACTCTTTATTCGATTTAATGTGGCGTTACCACTTTTTTTACGACAATCTCACCGACATTCTGGCCCGTGATGAAGAGCTAAAAAAACAATACATCGCTTTTCAAGCGAGGTTATTAGAGCAGGTTAAAGCGGTGGTTCTAGGTCTTAGAGACAGTGATATTATCGCCATCTCTGATGCCGATGCCATGGAAGTGGCGCATATGCTGAAGATGACCGTAAGCTTTTGGACACCTTACGTAAAAGCGCGCAGAATGACTGGGGTGCTGGAGCAGCAAGATATATACAATGGCATCGTCAAAGTATTAATGTTGTTTAAGCCCTACGCCACGCCATCTAGTGCGCCTGAGATTGCGCGTTTGCAAGCACATTACCAAAATTTAGCAGAAACCAGCCTACCCAGTATTGCTTAGTTATACCAATCCACATTAATACTTGCTCAATTTGAGGGAGCAAATTCGACGCTAACTGCGTTAAAAATTTCTTATTTAGAACAACTAAATAGCAAAGTTTTTGCCTAGTTATCGACAGAGTTTTCTTGCCTCAAATAGACCACTTAATTAAGCGAATTGGTATTAATGACGCTGCGTTTGCGGCTCTACAAACTGTTTATTTCCTAATCGCCCGCTAATTTGCTATACTCGCGCGCCCGAACTGTCTTTCGGTCTGTGTGTGCGTTGTTGCTGTCTTTTGCTGGCTAGCAGCTGTGTTATCGCGAGCCGACAATCGAACCAACTAGAGTAACTTGTATGTTGAAATTTATCGTCAAATTGCACCCTGAAATTGCAATTAAAAGCAAATCCGTCCGTAAGCGTTTTACCAAGGTACTAGAAAAGAACATCAAAATGCTACTGGTGCGCGTTGACGAAAAAGTAAAAGTCAAAAACAACTGGGATAATATCTCAGTTGTGAGCCAGTTGGATGACGAGAAAACGCGCTTAGCGCTTATCGATAACCTTAAGCGCACGCCAGGTATTGTGCAGTTTATTGAGGTACAAGAAACTCAGTTCGAAAGCTTAGACGATATTTACCAACAAACCATTGCTTTAGTTGAGCCGCTGATCACCGGCAAAACCTTTTGTGTGCGTGTAAAGCGTCAGGGCAACCACGACTTTACTTCCAGCGATGTTGAGCGTTACGTCGGTGGGGGCCTGAATCAGCACGTAGCTGGTGCCAGCGTAAGACTGAAAAAGCCCGATGTCACCGTTAAAATTGAAATTAAAGACGACAAAGCCTACATCGTCCGTCACCAACATTTTGGTTTAGGTGGCTTCCCGTTGCCAACTCAAGAAGACGTACTCTCTTTGATCTCGGGTGGTTTTGACTCGGGAGTGGCAACCTATCAAATGATGCGTAAAGGCGCCCGCACGCACTTTTTATTCTTTAACTTAGGTGGTGCGGCCCATGAAATCGGCGTAAAGCAAGTTAGCCATTATTTGTGGAAGCAATTTAGCTCAACCCATAAAGTAAAATTTATTACGGTTGACTTTGAACCTGTGGTGGCTGAAATTCTCGAAAACGTTGAAAGCGGCCAGATGGGCGTAGTGCTTAAGCGTATGATGATGCGTGCAGCCGCAACCGTGGCGGAGCGCTTAGGGATCCCAGCGATTGTAACCGGTGAAAGCATTGGTCAGGTCTCAAGTCAGACGCTAGCAAACCTCAATGTTATTGACCGGGTGACCGAAATGCTGATTTTGCGCCCACTTATTCAACACGATAAAGAAGAGATTATTCGTATTGCCAGAGCCATTGGCACCAATGAGATGGCGGAGTCGATGCCAGAATACTGTGGTGTGATCTCGAAAAAGCCTACGGTAAAAGCACAGTTAGATAAAATTCAGGCTGAAGAAGCTAAATTCGACTTTGATGTTTTAGATACTGTGGTTGGCAATGCCACGGTGAAAGACATACGTGATATTGAAGTAGAAGCAAAAGAGGAAGTCAAAGAGGCGGAATCGGTTAGTGAACTGCCGGCGAATGCTGTGGTATTGGATATTCGCTCGCCAGAGGAAGAAGATGCAAACCCCTTGGAGTTAGAAGGCACAGAAGTGATCCACCTACCATTCTTTAGACTGGCCACCAAGTTTGGCGACTTACCACAAGATAAAGAGTATTTCTTATATTGTGCCCGAGGGGTAATGAGTCAGTTGCAAGCCTTGATCTTGCACGAAAATGGCTACGCCAACGTTAAGGTGTATCGCCCTTAAGCTCACCACTCACCTTCATTACTCGCTGTAACAGTGCTTCATTTTGTGGGGCGCTGTTACCTTGTTGCCGCGCTTTGGCGACAATAAAGCCACACATGGCATCGATTTCAGTTTGCCGCTGCTTGGCGACATCTTGTGCCATAGAAGAAAAGTTGGCCGCGGTTTGCGCCATCACGGTGTAGGCCAAATGTAAAATATCGGCTAAAGGTAAGTTGACCCCTGAACTTGCCGCCACCACTTGCACTTCATTTAATAACGCTAAAATCTGGCGACTATACTGCGGCTGGAGTAACTGACCATTATTGACCTGAGCTAGGGCAGTAAGGGGGTTAATGGCAATATTCACCGCTAATTTTTGCCACAGCTTAGTCATAATATCAGCGCAAGGCTCAGCGTGTTCCAGGTTGCTAAATAAACGGCTAAACACAGCTTGGTAGTTGTCTGTTGCGGCGTCATTGAGCGGTCCAAACCAAGAAGCCCCTTGACCGGTATGATGCACGGTGTGTGCGGTTTTATAGCCGGCCATGGCAGTACTGAAAAAATAGGCCGATTGCTGCCCCTGCAGTTGCGCTAGGGCACTTTGCCAATCCAACATGCCATTATGGCTGATGATAAGGTTAGCATTGGCACTGAGCTTGGGCAGAAACTGCATAAACGCTTCTTGGGCTTGATAGGATTTCACTGGCATGAGCAGCAGATCGATGCTGTTATCGGCGATGGACTCCTGTTGGCAAGTTGCCACCTCAAGTGGCTGTGTATGCCCTGCATCGTGATAGTAGTAGCGCTCAGAGTGAGCTTTACGGGTAACCAGCGTCACAGCAAATTGTTGGCTAAGGTGCTTTGCCAACAATAACCCAATGGCACCATCACCAACAATATACAGCTTAGGCATGCCGCCCCCGGCGCCAATAATCCCAAAGGTAATACAGCGCAAAGTAACAAAGTGCACCGGCAATATCGGCAATAAAATCGGCCGTTGAGGCTTGGCGGTAAGGCAGTGTGTGCTGCATCCACTCTATTCCTGCACCATAAAGTGAAAGTAGCGCAAGGTGTAGCCAGAGCTTAAACTTAAAGGCGTGATGCGAAATAAACGCCAAGGTAAAAAAGACAGCAAAATGCGCAACTTTATCCACGTGAGGGAAAAGCCGAGGTGATAAACTTATTTCTTTGGCAAAAAGCACAGTACAAATAATTAAAGCGATAATTAATAGGGTTTTATAAACACGCCTTGTCACAATACATCCTACTTCTGTATGAGTGAGCCAGCAGTATAACATTGAAAACTGGCTATTGGGTGAACATCCTAAAGTCGTAGGGCAAAAATAAAAATAATCGCCACCAGTACAGCCACGCAGTGCTATAATCGGGGCAAAATGAATTGAGGAGAAGCAGATGCCTTCATTTGATATTGTGTCTGAAATTGACATGACAGAAGCAAGAAACACAGTCGATAACGCCACCAGAGAGCTCGAAACGCGCTACGATTTTCGTGGTGTGGATGCCGAAATCTCATTAAGCGGTGAAGTGATTAACCTTAAAGCAGAAGCCGAAAGCCAAGTGATGCAGTTATTCGATATGTTAGTGGCGAAAGCGGCTAAGCGTGGCCTTGATGTGGCCAGTTTTGAGCTAAAAGACATTGAGCGTTCGGGCAAAAATGTATCGCGCAAAGTCACGTTAAAGCAGGGCATTGATAAAGACATGGCTAAGAAGCTGGTTAAGCTTATTAAAGATTCTAAAATCAAAGTTCAAGCGTCAATCCAAGGCGACACGGTACGAGTCAACGGTAAGAAACGCGATGACTTGCAAGAAGTGATGCAGTTGGTGCGTTCAGGTGAGTTGGGTCAACCTTTCCAGTTTAAAAACTTCCGCGATTAATCCCCCATAGTGAGCACCTTGCTAAATAAGGTGCTTCTAGATTTCTAGACGTCCATTGACATTGTTCCCGAAACCCCAGACAATAGCTGCGAATTTCCAAGGTGCTATACACAACCTAGCTGGGTTGCCAAATGTATAGATAATCGGGAAGTTGGTGCGAGTGAAAAGGAAAGTCATCGAGCTCAAGGCCAACGCTGCCCCCGCAACGGTAAAGTGAGTCTGCTGTTTAGCGCTTACTCAGCCCGGAGACCGGCCTTGGAGTGGTCACTATTTGTTCTTGTACGGTGGGTACAAGTTAGGGGAATCCATGGTTAATAAAACTGCTATTAGCGCAGCCGTTGCTGCCATTATCTCGTGTTCGGCGACCGCTGAGCAAAACATAGAACACATTCGTGTTACTGCGAATAAATTTACGCAATCCTTACCGGACACACTGGCGGCCGTGACGGTGATCCAGCGTCAGGACATTGAAAAAAGCAATGCCTTAGATGTGATTTCGTTGCTTGATACCGTGGCTGGTATTCAAGCCGTGCGCAATGGTGGCTTGGGCCAGAGTGTCAGCCTATTTTTGCGTGGCAATGATGCCAAGCACACCCTAGTGTTGGTCGATGGTGTGCGCGTGTCTGACGCTAATTCCGGTGCGGCCTCATTAAGCAATATACCGCTCAATAGTATTGAACGTATTGAAGTGATCCGCGGCGCTAAAGCGGCAATTTATGGCTCAGATGCCATTGCCGGAGTGATCAATATCATCAGTCGTAAAGGCAGTAAAAACACCCTTGCTGTTACTTCTGGCAGCAATAATTACGCCGACGTTGAAGGGACTCTGCATTATAAAAAAGAGTTGCTGAAGGTGTCGGCCAATGCTGGGTATGTCGAGACGGATGGCTATGATGTCATCGCTAAAGATCCGGCCTTAGCAGCCAGCAAAAACCACGACCGCGATGGTTACCGCAATAGCAATATGGGCGTTAATATCAGTTATGGCGATCGGGCCACAGGACTCTTCTCGCTGCGCTCGCAGTACAGTGAAGGCAAGGGCGAGTATGATGCCTTTGGCAGTGATGAATATCGCTTTCAAAATTACACCAATAAACTGAGTTGGCAAAGAAGTCATGATGCCTTTTCTCAGCAGGTGGCATTTAGTAATGGCCAAGAAGAAAATAAACAAATCGGTAGCAGTAGCGATGACAACGCGTATGTGACTAAGCGCAGCCAATTTGAATATCAGTCACAATTTCACTTCAGTGATGCGCTGTTATTTACTGGTAACATCACCTTTCTAAACGAAGATGTTGGTGCCTCAACGGCAAAGTTTTCTGAGTCGCAACGAGATAACCTCTCGGTTGCATTAGGTGCATTTTATAATGATGACAATTGGCTTGCAGAAGTGGCGCTGCGTAGCGATGATTATGACTTTCACGGTCGTGCCAACACCTACACCCTAGCCATTGGCAAAAGGCTGAGCAATGATATTAGTATCAAGCTAAATCATGGTACGGCGTTTCGGGCGCCTTCTTTATCGCAAGCCTTTACCATCGATAGCCCTTATTACTTACCTAACCCCAATATCGCTCCGGAACAAGCTACTAATAATGAACTGATTGTGAGCTACTCTGGTGCAGATGTTCGTGCTGAAATTGCACTCTATGACAATCGAATTTCCGATAAAATTGTTTACCAGCAAAACGATGCGTGGAAATACGTACCATACAATATTGAGCGCGCAGACTTCAGCGGTGCAGACTTGAGTGTCGCTGTGAATGATGGTTTTGGCTTCACCCATACCGTCAATGCCAGTTATACCCGAGCCGAAGACGCTGCTAGTAATGAGCAGCTACTGCGCCGTGCTAAACGAACCTTTACCTACTCACTCAGCAAACAATGGCATAAATTAGACGCTACATTAACCTTGCTGCACCGTGGTAAACGTAATGACAATGTTTGGGGAGCGGGTGGCGCTTATGTTGCTGAGTTGCCCGCTTATACCGTGATTAATTTGGCTGCCAACTATCAGCTATTAGAGGATATAAAGCTCACCGCCAGATTGGAAAACCTTGGCGATAAGCAGTATTTCAATGCCACAGCGGGAGAGGCAAGCGATGGTACCTTGCTGGGTTATAAGCCACCTGGCCGTGAAGCCTATGTGGGTGTCAGTTACACCTTTTAATTGCCGTTTAAAAGCAGCGCTCACCGCGCTGCTTTTTTACTTAAGGTAGGCGGCAAACTGCTTAGAAAACTTTTCCACCTTAGGGGCAATTAAAATACTGCAATAGCCTTGGTTGGGATTGGCCGCATAGTAGTCTTGGTGGTATGACTCAGCGGCATAAAATTCCGCTGCCGGACTCAGCTCGGTGACAATCTCAGCATCATAATTGGCCTGTAACTGCGCGATATAATCTGCAGTTTGTTGCTGTTGCTGGGCATTATGATAAAACACTACACTGCGGTATTGGGTGCCAATGTCGTTCCCTTGACGGTTTAATTGGGTGGGGTCGTGAAGGGTAAAAAACATCTCTAACAACACCGCAAAGCTAACCTGCTCAGGATCGAAATGCAGTTGCACTACTTCGGCATGACCACTTTCGCCAGTACAGATATCTTGATAGCTGGGGTTGTTGATGTGACCGCCGGTATAGCCGGATTGCACCGATTCTACGCCTTTAACGCGGCGAAATGCCGCGTCGATACACCAAAAGCATCCGCCACCTAAAGTGGCGACTTGAGTGTCTGCCATTTATCTCTCCTGCTCTGGAAATTGCTGCGATTGTGCTGCCAACTGCTTAGCGGTTACCTCTGGCGAGCGTGTGTTTCTGGCCAGCAGGGTGTAAGCCGTTGGGATCACAAATAAGGTTAGTATGGTCGCCACACTCACGCCAGCGAAGATCACAATACCAATCACCATGCGGCTTTCAGAGCCCGGGCCCGAAGCCAGCACCAAGGGGATTGAGCTCATCACGGTGGTTAACGAGGTCATAATAATCGGTCGTAAACGTTGTGCAGCGGCATCTATCACCGCCTGTTCAAATGCCAAGCCTTTATCGCGCAGTTGGTTGGCAAACTCCACAATAAGAATGCCGTTTTTAGCGCTTAAGCCGATCAACATAACAATACCAATTTGACTGTAAATATTCAGGGTACTGTCGGTTAGGAAAAGCCCATACATGGCACCGACCAACCCAAGCGGGACCGTGAGCATGATCACCAGCGGGTGAACAAAGCTTTCAAACTGTGCCGCAAGTACTAAGAAGGTCACTGTCAACGCTAAAATAAACACGTAGGTCATGGCCGAAGCGCCTTCATAAAAGAGTTGTGATTCGCCCTTGTAGTCAACGGCACCATCGATATCGTTCTCTTCAGCGGCGACCTTATTAAGAAACTCTAAGGCTTCCGCTAAGGTATAATCACCAGCGAGATTGGCTGTGATGGTGATGGCTCGCATGCGGTTGTAACGGTTAAGGCGCGATGCCGTGGCTTCTTCTTTTATGCTGATCAAACTGTCTAATGGCACTAACTCTGCAGTGCGGGATTTGACATAAATATCGGCAATATTATTAGGGGCGGCAAAGTCACTCTTGGTGCCTTTAAGGATCACGTCGTATTCTTCCCCGCGGTCGATAAAGGTAGTGACACGGCGTTGGCCCAACATGGTTTCCAATGTTTGCCCGATGGCACTGACCGACACACCTAAATCAGCAGCTTTGGTTTTATCGATGCTGACTAAAAATTGCGGGAAAGTTTCCTTGTAGTCATGGTCGAGACGAACCAAGCCTTTGTTCTCTCTGGCACGTTCTAAGATGCGGTCACGCCAGTCAACCAGCTCATCGTAATCGTTGCCTTGTAAGACAAACTCAATGGGGCGTGAGTTGCCTCCGCCACCGATACCACGGCGCATAATCGCGAAAGCACGAATATCGGTGATGCCTTGCATTTTGCCGCTGATCTCACCCATGACTTCCCAAGTAGAACGTTTGCGTTCATCCCAATCAGGCATGCCCACAATAGCCACACCACCTTGGCCACCCCAACCGGGTACGCGCACTAAAACGCGGCTCAGCTCTTTTGATTCAACATAGGGCAGCAATTGCTGTTCGATTTTAGCCATATTGGCGGCGTTATTCTCATAGCTGGCGCCCTCTGGCCCGTTCATCATCACAAAGAAAGTACCACGGTCTTCTTTTGGAGTCAGTTCCGAGGGGATCTGCTGGAACAAACTGTAGCTGGTAAAACCGGCGAGAATGAGCATTACAATGAGGCTATATTTACGCGTTAAATTGTCTTGTAAAACGCGGCGGTAGCCTTGTTCTAGACGCGAAAATTGACGGTCCATCCACTGACTAAAGCGGCTTTCAGAGCTACTGGGTTTGAGTACTTTAGAGCACAATGCTGGGGAGAGAGTTAATGCCGTAATACTAGAAAAGAGCACTGCAGCACTCACTGCAAAGGCAAATTCAGTAAATAACGCACCAATACGACCGTCCATAAACACCAGTGGGATAAACACTGACACCAGCACTAGGGTCGTGGCAATAATGGCAAAGCCAACCTCCCGAGCGCCGCGGTAGGCCGCCAACAATTTCGGCTCTCCCAGTTCAATGCGGCGATAAATGTTTTCCAACATTACGATGGCGTCATCCACCACTAAGCCGATGGCTAATACCAGCGCTAGCAAGGTCAATAAGTTAATTGAATAGCCCATGGCAAGTAAAAACATAAAAGTAGCAATGAGCGCAACGGGCACCGTGACGGCTGGGATCAGGGTGGCGCGAATGTTACCCAAGAAAATATAGATAACCAGCACTACCAAAGCCATGGCAATGGCCAAAGTGCGGTACACTTCGGTAATGGATTCGCGAATAAACACCGAAGAGTCGTAGCTGTCTTGAATGGTGGTGCCTTCTGGTAGATTGCGCTTAATCTTTTCTAGCTCTTTTCTGGCGTTATCCACCACTTCTAGGGTATTGGCTTTGGCTTGCTTCACTATCCCCATGCCAATCATATTACGGCCATTACCACGAAAAGTACTTTCATCGTCGGCGGCTTCAAGCTGCACGTCGGCCACTTCTCCTAAGCGCACCAAATAGCCTTGTTCACCACGCTTAATCACCAAGTTATCGAAGTCTTTTTGGGTTTTGTAGCTGCGGGCGATGCGCACCGAGAAGTCACGATCAATCGATTCGATTTCACCGGCGGGGAGCTCGACGTTTTCACGGCGCAGTACTTGTTCTATATCGCCACTGGTGATCCCCCGAGCGGCCATGGCCTTGCGGTCGAGCCAGATTTTCATAGCATACTGGCGTTCACCGCCAATGCGCACATTCGATACACCATCGACTACCGCCAATCGGTCGACAATAAAACGCTGGGCATAATCAGACAGTTGTAAGGTATCCATGGTTTCGCTGTTCAGTACAAACCAAGCAATGGGGCTTTCATCACTGTTCGACTTAGAGACTTCTGGCGGTCTTACTTGCTCTGGTAGTCGGTCTAGAGCGCGTGATACCCGCTCACGGACATCGTTCGCGGCGGCATCAATGTCACGAGAGATAGTGAACTCAATGGTGATATTAGAGCGACCATTGCGGCTACTAGAGGTGATGCTTTTTATCCCTTCGATACCGGAAATACGATTTTCTAGCACTTGGGTGATTTTGGTTTCTACTACCTCAGCAGAGGCCCCCGTATAGTTAGTACTGACACTCACTATTGGGCTTTCTATGTCGGGGTATTCCCGCAGTGGTAACATTGAAAAGGCGACTAAGCCAAAAGTGAGTAACAGTAAGTTAATTACAATGGCGAAAATGGGGCGTTTTACGGCTGTGTCTGTGATCCTCACTGCGCTTACCCCTTGACCTTAACTTTTGAGCCAGAGCGGATTTTCAATGTGCCCTCGGTGACAACTTGCTGGCCTTCTTGTAAGCCCTTATTAATTGCCACCCAGCCACTAAAGCGGGTTTGCAGTTGCACTTCACGCTGCTGCGCCGTGCCTTGCTCATTAATAACAAAAACAAAATGCTTGTCTTGACGCGGGATGATGCTTTTTTCTGGGATTAATAACGCCGTCAGTGTCTCCAGTTCAAGTGCCACATGCAGCAGCATACCTGGGCGCAGACGGTGCTCAGCGTTGTCAAAACTGGCGGTGACTCTGACAGAGCGAGTTTGTTCATTAATGCGTGGGTCGATATGTGATACTTCGCCGCTGAACGTTTCTCCTGGGTATGCTTCACTGGTGGCATTCACTTGCATGCCTATGGCCAGTTGCGCTAGGTACTTTTCTGGAACTTGAAAGTCGACCTTAATGATGCTGATGTCATCAAGGGTGGTGAGCACGGTGTTATTATTAACGAAGCTACCAATGGAGACATTTCTAGTGCCCAGTAAGCCATCGAATGGCGCGTAGATAGACAGTTCAGCCAATTTGGTTTTGGTCGCTTCTAACTGCGCCGTCAACATATCCACTTTTGCCGATTGTGCTTCCAGTTGTGAGCGCGCCGCAGATTGAGTTTGTGCCAGATTCTTAAGTCGCTTAAGTTGGCGGATCTCTTCTTTGAGCGTCACTTTCAAGGCTTTGATGTCGAGCTGCTCTTCGTCATCTCTGAGTTGAGCGAGCTTGTCGCCTCGCTTAACCACGTCACCATCATCAAAATACAAGGCGGTAATGTAATCGCTTTGGGCGCTGGTGACATTTATCGCTTGATTTGCCCTAGCTGAGCCAATAGAGTTGACCGCAATGGTGCGCTGCTCGGTGGTGACCGTGTGTGCCTTAACTGCCGTAGCAGAGCCACTCCCTCGAGTAGGTTGACCTTGTGATTGTGGTAAATACAGATAGCCGCTTATGGCAATCAGCACAACGATAATAAAAGGGAAGAGTGCTTTTCCTGTTTGATGACGCATAGCTTTAACCTAGAATTTAGTTTGACTCTAGTTTACAAAATTAAACGATATCAGAGTCTACGGCGTATCCTATTAATTTGTGTGTTTGACGAAAATATCACTAAACTGGGGAGCTTGTACCAAATTTGAGTAATATGAAATCGAGCAATTCTTGCAAACAATGCATGACAATACGAAGGTTAGTTGTCTGGGCGATCATCATGTACCTTTTCTACTGTTGGTATACCTATGCTTGAAGCGAAAATAAGGGCCACCGCAGACCGTCATGGCGCCGAATTTATGCTGGTGGGTGGCATTGGGTTGGTAGTGATCATGCTATTTGTCAACCTGCGCGGCACAGGGATAACCATTCTAGAGATTTTTCTTGCCAGTGCCATGTTGGTGGCTATTTTTATTGGCTTTTTAAAAAGCCAGCAACCTTATTACAGTTTATATCTTACAAAACATACGGTTAGATATGTGCACAAATATGGGTATTGGTGTATTGCTCACGATAACTTACACTCTTGCGGTATTCCTAAAGCACATCAAGGGCTTGAAACACTTGAGTTAAATGCAGTTGGTATTAAACTTAATAACATTGATGAGTTTCTAGCAGACTTAACCCCTCGGTTAGCGGGAAAATTATTAATAGAACAGCGGCATATTTTTTTACAAGCTGTTAAAATGCATTGCGAAAATGGCAACTGCCCGTCCGAATGGCTTATTGAAGAAACGACATACCGTTCCAAAGCTGGCGTAGAATATACTGGACTGATGGCAATGTTTGCGAATCGAATGGACAATTTAAGAACAGTGACAGGTTATGACCTTTTGGTCCCGGCTGCAGCTTTAGATAGGGACATTTGGCGATTTTCAGCGTTGTTAAACCGCTGGAAACTTAATCCAGAAGAGGTGGTAAAAACATTGGTAGAAGAATCAACCACCTAAGAAGATGTAACAGGAATCACTAACATGAGCATAGAGTCTTCCTACATTAAAAGTGGGCGAAATACGCTTATCCACAAAGACAAAAAATTAGATCTTGTAATCGTTAATGGCGAAAATCATCCAAAAATTAAGGTCACTGCTACCGGGTTGCAACCATTTAAAGAAGAGTTACCGAAAAATCGTCGTGAAGCAAAAGAGCGCTATCTAGAAATTGTTCATGTCTCTAGTATTGATGTGTTTGGTGAAGTGAAACGTCTGTTATTTATCCAGTCACTCGATGGCCGTGAATACAAAGTAGACTACAGCAAGGTGGGTACTAAACTATTTGTCAGGATACACCAAGAAAGCTATTTATAAATATTATAAGGAGCGGTATGAATGCACTAAGGTGGAGTAGTGCCATTTTACTGGTTAGCATCCTAAGTGGGTGTGGCGGTAGTGGCGGTTCCAGTGACGATAGCGTTGTTGAAGTAAGCGCTTCTGTGAATGCCGGTGCCGATCTCCAAGTGGTGGAAAAATCTGAGGTAACTATCACAGCTCAGGCTTCGCCAGCAGAAGGCAGTTTCAACTGGCAAATCATCTCGGGCCCGAGTGTTGAAGGCTTTCCAATTACCGAGTCTCAAGCGGTGTTCACCGCCCCAGATATCAAAGCAGACGTTGAGCTTGTGATTCAAGTAAGCTATACCGCGCCTAATGGCAGTTCTGCATCCGATCAAGTTACGGTTGCCATTCAATCTCAAAACCAATTACCAACTCCAATCGTTACCCAGATCGCGCCAGAAGGCACGGTTAAGTATCAAGACACCATAACTCTCAGTGCCCAAGATTCAGTGGATCCCGATGAAAATGGTTTTATTGCTTCATATCAGTGGCAGCTTCTTCAGGGGCCAGAAACCGTTCAAGCAGATAACGTAAACCGGGAAACCCTGAGCTTTACCCATCCATTGCTTGATATGGCACAAGCTGCTGTTTGGCAGTTAACGGTTAGCGATGATGAAGGGGGCAGTGCCAGCACTCAGTTTAGTGTCGGCTTAGTGGCAAACCCCGAGGTTATCATTGCAGACGCCGGAGAGGATAAGCAAGTCCAAGAGTTCGACGCCGTTACCCTTGATGGCAGTAATAGCGATACCGTATCTGGGCAAAAGCAATGTTTTTGGAGTCAGCTTACCAGTGGTGAGCAGGTTGAACTGCAAAATGCCGATAGCTGCATAGCTAGGTTTACTGCACCGGATCAAAATCGCCAGAGCGAGTTGCAGTTTCAGTTGCAGGTTAGCGATACTCAAAACCGCACCGCGAGCGACAACATTACCGTTGCAATCGACGCTAAGCCATTGGGTAAAATAAACGATACTGGGCAAACACAGTGTTTTAATAACACTGAGGCTACCACATGTAGCGAGAGCAGCTTTACGAGGCAAGATGCCCAGCGTGGGCGAGACTTTTATGCCGCAGTGGTGGCCAAAGAAGGTCGTGGAGATGCGGGATTTGATTTTACTAAACTAAATCGTTTTGCCGACGAGCTTCCTGATGATGCCAGTGATTTTGCGTGTGTTAGAGACAATGTTACTGGGCTTATTTGGGAGGTCAAAGAGGCTTCTGCCGGTACCCTTCCTAATACTTCTCAGCGCAACGCTCAAAATAGCTATAGTTGGTCATTACGTGCCAGCGGCAGTGACATTCAAAGTAGCTATGAAGCCCCTGCGAATACCATTTGTCCTCAAGACAGCCATTGCGGCATTCAAGCCTTGATTGACGAAGTGAACAACCCTGCAGCAGGTGAGCAAAGTTATTGTGGCGGTAACAACTGGCGGTTACCTACTTACACTGAGTTGCTGAGCATTATGGATTATGGTGCTGATGGTAACGTGCTTCTCGACCAGCAGTTTTTTCCTCACCTTCCTAGCCAAAGTGTACTAGGGCACCTTTACTATTGGACTGCACAATCAAGCATTGACGGCCTTAATGGTACCCAGCGTCGTGCTTTCGTGCTGGACATGGTGACCGGCAATGACTTTGCCATTGAAAAGTCCAGCGCCGCCTTTGTTCGCTTAGTAAGAAACCCATAGGAATGAGCGATGAAAGTACTTATCCATTTTAGTCCCCTGCTGTTGTTAGCAACGAACGTGTGGGCACAAACTTGTGTCGATGTTAATGCCAATACCGATCGATTTACCACCAATAGCGATGGCACGGTGGCCGATAGCGTGACTGGTTTAATGTGGCAGCGTTGCAGTGTCGGGCAAGTGTATAATTCGCAAACACAAAGCTGTGATGGCACAGCGCAGCAACTGACTTGGCAGCAAGCCTTGACCGCTTCGCAACAAAATAACTATGCGGGCTATGAGGATTGGCAAGTGCCTAATATTAAAGAGCTTGCCAGTATCTTACAACAGCAGTGCGTTGACCCAGCGATAGACATAAATGTGTTTCCACAAACCTTAAGTAACAATTACTGGTCTGCAACCACTCAAACCGCAGAGCCGAGCTTTGCCTGGGTATATCAATTTGCCGATGGCAAAAACAATCCCACCAACAAGAACGCCGCGGCTTTTCTCCGTTTGGTGAGGTATTACCGCTAGCTTCAGAGCAATCAGTTGGTTGGTCTAAAACTGCTTTGGGATCAGAGAAACTTTTGCTACTCTTCTGAGCATCCCTAGATCAGCCTGTTGCATTTGGAGGCCTTATGAATCGTTTTCTTAGCGCTGTGGCGTTATCTTGCTGTTTATTGAGCACAGCAGCAGTGGCGAAAAGCAAATGCGATGTTGAGTTGGGGCACGGTCTCATCATTACCGATAATGAAATTCGTATTGTTGATAACGGCCAGACCCGGATCCAAATTAACAACGATAATCAACTCTTTATCTTGGGCCGCTGGATTGAGCTCGACCAAGCAGGAGAGGCGGTTGTGGCAGAGTACGCCAACGGTATTCGCGAAACGGTTCCTGAGCTAGTGAACTTGGCAACCGACGGTGTCAACTTGGGGCTAAGTGCCATCGAGCAAGTGGTCGAGGGCATGTCTGATAAAGAACCTGAGGTGTTAAAAACGCAGCTGCAATACGTTGAACGGGCGTTAATGGATAAGTTTAAACGAGGCGACGACTTTTTCTTTATTGCGCCGCAGTCCTTATCAAAAATTGATGACTTTTTTACCAAAGAAATCAGCCAAAAGATCCATTCCGCTGTGCATGGCTCATTGGGGTCCATTTTAGTGTCTTTAGGCGATGCCTTTAAATCTCGCGAAGGCAACATTGAAGATCGCATTAATGACATGGGACAGCGAATGGACATTATTTCTAAAGAAATCGATAAGTCGTTGCAGAAAAAAGCATTTCAGCTGGAAGAAAAAGCGGAAGAATATTGCGAGTGTCTTAACTCCTTGGATCAAACCGAAGAGAAGTTGCAAAAAATAGTTCCTGAGCTGGTTCCCTATGATCTGGTTCAGATCCGCTCATAAACCATAGCAGCGCTTTGCGTTAGTCTGGCTGAGCTTTTCCCAAGTGCTAGAGTGGCCGAGCGCAGCTAAGTAGTCCTGCCACACCTGCCAATACTCTTTGGCGCTTAACACAATAGGAAAATTTGATCCTAGCATTAGGCTGTCTTCACCAACCTGTTCGAGTAAATGCATTAACCACTGTGAGGTGGGTTGCGGCTGAGCGAGCATTTCATTGCCACTGCACTTTAGCATCACATTAGGTAGCGCTCCACAGCGCCGCAATAGCGATGTGGCATGGTGGTGGCGGTCTATGAAGCCAGCATGATTAAACACCACTTTAAGATCAGGGTTGGCTTCTAGTCGTTGCAAAAACGCATCGCACAGCTGGGTTTGGCTAAACTCCAGTTGCGCTTCAAAGTGCAGGCCAGCACGGTTAAGCTGCTGGATATTTTCTATTACCTGAGGGGAGAGTAAACGGCAGCCGTCAGAGCCTTGGGTAATGTCACGAATAGCCACTAGGCTGCGGTGTTTTAGTGCCGCCAAAGCCGTTGCAAATTGTTCCGGTGGGGCATCAATGTGAGCATGACTTACGGCTTTATAGGGCACTGAGGGTTGTGTTTCAGCCAACCAGTTCAGCTCGTTAACTGGGGCATGATTATCAAACCCAGCTTCGACATGGATAAAGTGGCTCAAGGTAAATTGGCTAGACGGTGGAATAGTGGCCAAACTGTGGTTTTGCTGAATACGCGATAGGTTTGGCCAAGCAGGCGCAGAGTGCTTGAGCCATTGATATTGCCCCTTGTCCAACGCAAAAAAATGCAAGTGACTATCAATGACTGCAAGGCTCATGCTTCGCTCCGGTTACTGTGCGGTATAACCGCCATCAATGCTTTGCAAACTGCCGGTTATAAAGCTTGCTTCATCACTCAATAAGAATGCCACTAAGGCGGCCACTTCTTGAGGTTGGCCTAGGCGACCAAGCGGTTGCATGCTGGCTTCTTCGGCAACCACCTGTGCTTTGTCTGCGCCACTACGCTTACAGTAACTATCAATAGCATGATGAAACAGTGGCGTTTCTATTGTGCCTGGACAGACCGCATTGGCACGGATATTAAATTGGGCATAGTCAAGCGCGGTGGTTTTTGCCATCGAAGCCAGTGCTGTCTTGGTTAGGTTGTAGGCAAACGAGCTGGGCTTGCCGATTAATGCTTGATCCGAAGACATTAACACTATGCTGCCACCTTGCTGCTGCTTCATCACTGGCAGTACTGCCTGAATTGCAGCATAAGCGCCTTTGACATTCAGCGCTAGCATCGCATCTAAGGTCGCTTCATCGGTTTGCTCTATGGTGGCGCTGAGGTGCTTTCCGGCATTTGAAACCAAGGCATCAATTCGCCCTTCTTGGCTAATGATATCCTTGATAACTTGGTGTACTTCAGCAACTTTACTGACATCACAATAGCGATAAACGCCAAGGTCACTGGAGTGGATGTCGAGGTTATACACCTTATATTGAAGCCCCTGTAAGTGTTTTACTATGGCTGCGCCAATCCCTAAACTACCACCGGTTACAATTGCGACTTTTTCCATCATTAGTGTCCGCAACCTCCTGCGCCATGGACATGGCCGTGGGCAATTTCTTCATTGCTCGCGGCTCTCACAGCCACCACTTCAACATCGAATGTTAGGGTTTTACCTGCAAATGGGTGGTTTAAGTCACAGTCAGCATTGAAGCGGCCAACCTTGATTAGCTTTACTTGATGGCGACCTTGATTGGAGTCGACAATGGCCGTCATGCCTGGCTTCCATGCTTTGCTGTCACCAAGGCCTTGCAAGTGCTTAAGCGGAATACGTTGCACCATACCCTCTTGATACTCACCATAGCCATCGGCAGGCGTTAACGTCACAGAAAAGCTATCACCGGCCGTTTTTCCCTCTAGCTCACGCTCTAAACCTGGCAACATGCCTTCACTGCCATGAAGATACGCTAAGGGTTCAGCGCTTTTGCTGGATTCAATTTGGTTATCGCCTTCATGGAGGGTGTAATGAAATTCAACGACTGTGTTTTTTGCAATCTGCATCACTCTTGGCCTTAATATAATTGTTTAGCAGTGTAAGATAAAAGGAGTCTGCCAAAACTCGTAGTGTACGTGACGTCACTTCTTAGAAGCAAGCTTGGGCTTCGCATTCCACCAACTCACGACCAAAAATGGCATTAATATGGCCATAACTGCCCATTCCTGTGGCTCGCTTGAGTGGTGTTTTGTTGTCGTTGGACTCTGCATTAGGCTTAGGAGCGCTAAGCAGCAACCGTAACTCATCGCCTGGGCGCAATACGGCCTTAGCCGTTAACTCATTCCAATCGAGCAGATCTCTCACCGTCACTTGATATTGACGGCTGATGGTCCATAACGACTCGCCGCGACTGACGGTATGCTGGTGCTCCACCTTGGGCTGCTCTTTGGCAGCAGTATTTGGTTGTTTAATGTAAGGGCTGACTTCGTAGTCGACCACTAAATCCAGCTGGTCATTGCCTTGCGAAATCAATAATGTTTCGCCGACGCGGATAAGATCGGAGGTTTTATTATTTAGAGACTTTAAAGCCGTAACACTCATGCCTGCTTTGCGGGCAATACCATACAGAGTATCGTTTTTTTGCACGATGTAGCCTTGGCTAAAATTGTTACGAAAAAAGGCACTTTTTAATAACGCTTGCTCTGACATGGGCAACAATATGGTGTGCGGCCCCTTAGGCGAGCTGCGATGCTGTAAAAAGCCAGGATTTAATTGATATAGCTGACGTTTTTTCACTCCAGTTAACTTGGCTAACTGATCGAGGTCGAACTGTTGGCCAACGTCTAACAGCGCTGTGGTGGCCTTGTTTGGCAGCTCCGGAATGGTAAATTTTGCCGGCGCCGTTTTTAATAAATGACTCAATGCTAGGAGTTTTGGTACGTATTCCGAGGTTTCTTGCGGTAACTTTAAGTGCCAAAAGTGAGTCGGTTTTCCTTGCCTGCGATTTTTTCGAATCGCTTGTTTTACTCGAGCCTCACCACTGTTATAAGCGGCAATAGCATGCAACCAATCACCGTCAAAACGCTCATGCAAATAACTAAGGTAATCCAGTGCCGCATCGGTTGACGCTAACACATCTTGGCGGCCGTCGTACCAAGCATCTTTTTTAATGCCAAAATGATAAGCCGTGGCATCAACAAGTTGCCACACACCTACGGCATTTTGACTGGACTTGGCGGTTGGTCGAAAATCGCTTTCCACAAACGGTAATAATGCCAGCTCCATAGGTAAACCCCGGCGTTCAATTTTTTTTACCACATGATAAAAATAGGGAGCTGCACGACGGCTCACGACATTAAGGTAATGTGGTTGCGTTAAATACCAGTCGATGCGTTTTTTTAGCCGCGGATGGGGCGCAGTATTAAAGTAGAGCTTATTGCGAACGTAGTGCCATAAGTTTTTTTCGCTTTTTGGCTTACGGGTCACAGGCTTTGCTTGCTCGGCTTGGGGGGCTGAGGCGCGTTCAGAGGCGACTTCTTTTGCAGGCACGTGTGTGATCGCAGACAAGATAGCCTGACGGTCGACCTGAGGGGGCGCTGTGGACTGACAGCCTGCTATTAACAACAGTACGCTGAGGATGTTGAGCAGCTGTATTAATCGTGTGTTCATTCCCTAATTATATCGGGCGCTTAAATTTTATTCAAAGATTCTCTAGTTTGCCATTGCTGCCACCGCCTCAATGCTTGCAATTGCATATTGGGGTTTGAATAGAGTGCTTTGAGTTGAGCTCTCACTTGTTGCTCATCTGATTGAGACAATAATGAGAAAAACTGCAGCGGCTGGTGCAGTGCTTTTGCTGGGAAAGGTTTTCCTGACGCCGGTAAAATCCAACTGACTCGACTGCTATGCAATTGCTTTAGGGCATCTTGCCATGGCTGCCAATTACTGTGATTTAAAGGCGGTACTAAATCGGCGCTGTAGCCGGCAATAATACCATTGGCTGCGGGTAACTGGATGAGCAAGTCCTGTTTTGAGTAAGCGCTGGTTGGGCTAATGGTGAGCAGGTGTTTGCCAAGATCAAGTGATATAGCGTCACTGACAACCGACTGCTCAGTCACTATGGCCTGGCTTAATTGTGACCACCTTGAAACCCGTGCCTGAGCTAATTTGAGTTTTTCTTGCCAACTAGGCTGTTGCGCCTGAGGCAGTGCAGCCACTCTGGTTTGGCTAAGCGAAATGCTTTGCTTAAAGAGTTCGAGCTGACGCTTAAAAGCGTGTTGTAATGTGCTTGAAGAAACGGCGTTTGGCGTCAGCCATTGGAGATTTGGATAGGCTTGCTGTAACAGCACAATGGCGCTTTGCTGTTTCACTTCAGAGTGCAATGACACGGCGTAACACAAGGGCACTGATAGACGTTGTTTTAGCTCATCAATCAGTGCCGTCATGGCAACCCAGTCGGCATGAAGACCGGCCAGCAAAGCACACTTTGAGCCAACCAGTAGCGCCTGATTCGGTTGCGGACTGGCTTGCTTACCAGTAATGAAAAAAACCTGTTCAGAGACCTGGTAAAAGCGATTGGCCTTTGTGGCGTTGGCGCCAAAGCTTAACAAACCCAGCATTAGGTAACAGCAAACTAGGTAGGCTTTGGCGTTCAGGGTCATGGGGTATCGCAGGAGAGCTTAGCGACTAGCTGTGCCAGTTGCTGTGCTTGCTGTTGCTGTTGCGACTCTAAAGCTTGTAAGTCATGACACAAATGCAAAGCGGCAAGCAGCAAGGCATTGTGATCGTTACGCACAGTAGAGCGTTGACGCATTTCTTCGACCCGTTTATCCAGCAGCGCTACAGCATTGTGTAGCGCTTCTTCTTGATCTGGAGCACAGGCAAATTGATGTTCTTTGCCAAGTAACGTGACGGTTACTTGGTTATTTTGCTCTGACATTAGCCAGCCTGTTGTGATTGCAACTTATCTAATAGACCAGACAGTGATGAGCTAAACTCTTTTTGCTTTTCTTCACTTTCTAGCATTTCTAGCTGTAGGGTTTCGTTTTCATCAATCAGTTTTTGGTTTTGCTCTTTTAAAGCGGTTACTTCCGATTTTAACTGATTATTTTGACTTAAAAGTTGGTCAATCAACTGGTCGAGTTTTTGGAGATCTTGATTATTCATAAATGCGCTCTTGAGACTGTGATTTGTCATGCAAATGTAAAACAAAGCAGCCCAGGATGCTAGTGTTTACGCGACTTTATGCTGATTTTTATTGGCATTTAAGCGATAATAGCGAGATTAGCTTATTTTGTTCAGAAGTGGTTCAGGCTAAAATAACTTAATGAGTAATTTATATACAATTGGTCATTGAGGTATATTAGTTTCACTCATTATATATTAATTTATCCAAGGCGATATTATGCTCAGTTATCGACACTCTTTTCATGCTGGCAATCCAGCAGATGTGATTAAACATTTAGTCCTTGCTGAGGTATTGGCCTACCTTACCAAAAAAGACAAACCGTTTGATTATATCGACACTCACTCCGGTGCTGGTTTTTTCGAACTTGGTGGTCAAGATGCGCAAAAGAACCAGGAGTTTATGGCTGGTATTGCTAAGCTTTGGGATTATCAAGGCAAAGTGGCTGCCATAAGCCGTTATCGTGACCTGATCGAAAGCGTGAATCGCAATGGTCAGCTTGAGTATTACCCAGGCTCGCCAAAGGTTGCTGAGCAGTTTTTACGTCGCCAAGACAATGGTTGGTTCTTTGAACTGCACCCTCGCGATTTAGCATTACTGCAGCAAAACACCAACCATAAGCGTTCTTTGCGAGTTAATGGCAGTGATGGTTTTAAAGGCTTGCTCGGCTTAGTGCCGCCAGCATCACGACGAGCTTGTGTTTTGATGGATCCGCCATATGAAATTAAGTCGGATTATGAAAAGGCCGTGGCCAGTATTGTTAAGGCGCATAAAAAGTTTCCATCCGGTGTGTATATGATTTGGTACCCAGTGGTTGAGCGTGAGCGCATTGATGCCATGGAAGCCAGCTTAGTTGACTCTGGCATTCGAAATATTCAATTATTTGAATTAGCGACTCGTGCAGACACCGAAGAAAAAGGCATGACGGCGTCGGGGCTAATAGTGGTAAATCCGCCTTATACGTTAATGCAAACTATGTCGGAGGTGCTTCCTGAGCTGGTTAGTTTATTGGCGGAAGACCAAGGAGCTGGTTATCGCTGTTTACAGTTAGTCGATGAGTAGGCTTGCATAACGTAGCGATATCGTCGCAATCAAAGAGCATGACGGTATCGCTGTTCAATGCTTGCTATTAACCCTGATGCTTGCAGCTGAGCAATGGCTTGATTAATGTTTGCAAGCAGGTTCTGGTGCTTCGCCAGTAGCCGCAGGCGAAGCTTTCCTTGCGAATGTTTGTAATTGAAACTAAAACGAATATTGAGCTTTTTAGCCCAGTACAATGCCGGCAAATCGCCAATAATGATTTGTTCGACTCGGCCTCGGTGTAGCGCTTGTAACAGTTCTTTTTCTGAAGCAAAGTCCACCCGCTTAAATTGCTCATCGTCATGATAATAGTAGCCTCTCACTGTGCCCACCTCTAGGCCATAAAGGCTGCTTAGTGGCCGAGTTGGAGTGCGGGTGACAACATACTCATTCACTTCTAATAAAGGGTCGGAATAAATAAAGCGAGCGTCTTTACGCTGCTTTTCGTTGAGCCAGTCAAGACTGATGATATCAAAATCAATCAGTTTATTTTCGAGGTAGTAATTGGTGCGCTTGGCAGGTAAAAGTAGGTTTTCGCCATCAATCTTGGTGGTGACGAGGATCGCTTGCACAATTTCCACTAATATCCCAGGTGCCTGTTGCTGGTGAGTATAGTAAGGCTGAAAGCTCCCAGAGCCACTTAAGCTATATCGTAACTGTGGCTTTTCAGAGGCGCAAACAAGGCAGCTGATGGTCAATAAGCCTAGGATTAAAATTTGCTTCATGCTTCCATCTTAGCCTAACTTTTTTATAACGGCGATAACAAAGTAACAGCTTTGAGCATGTTATTGTTGGCAAAGCACTCTGACATAAATTAAACAAATAAGGTAAACTGTTTTAACTTTTTATTGCCCGAGTTGTGGGCATATTATAGGCTCGTAAGTAGAGCGTTTCTTTCTCAGCGAAAATGGTCAGAATGTTAATGAGTGGTTCGGTAACCAAAATAAGTAAATCTGGGGTGCAATACATCGCACGTCAGGCCATTATGGGGCCTGACCAAGAAGTATTTGCCTACGAATTACTGTACCGTGATTCTGGTAATAACGCCTTTCCTGTTGGTGTGAGTGATAGCCAAGCAACAGGGCGGTTATTTTTTAACTCACTGATGTTTATTGGTGTTGAGCGTCTTGCTGCCGGTAAAACCGCTTTTATTAACCTTTCCGATGAGTCTCTCTTACAAGAACTTCCCAAGCTGTTATCACCCAAAAAAATTGTCGTTGAAATTGTCGAGCGGGCTAAAGACATTCCTTCTTTGGTGAATATCGTTACCAAATTAGTGGCCAAGGGTTACCGCTTTGCGCTAGACGACTATGATGGCGACGAGCGTTGGCAGCCTTTGTTGGCATTAGTTCAGTATGTCAAAATTGAGGTTCAGCACCCCATTATTAAAACCAACATGATGGTTAAAAAGCTCAAGCGCCAACACCCACATCTTAAAGTGATTGTCGAGCGTATTGAAACCAAGGAAGAGCTTGAGCTGATAAAGCCCTCTGGCTGCGATTATTTTCAGGGGTATTTTTTCGCCAAACCTGAAATGCTCAATCATGGCAATGTGGAACCAGGCAAATTGGTGGTATTCCAGTTGCTGCAAGCCACAGCGAAGAAGTCATTGTGCTTTAAAGAAATCCAAAGCCGGATCAGCAAAGATCTGAGCTTAACGGCCAGGTTACTAAAACTGGCCAACGCCAAAGCCGGTGAAGATCGCATCGAGATTAAATCGATTTCGCAGGCGGTGGTGTATCTCGGGGAAGACGCCATTCGGCAATTTGTTAAAGTGCTGGCATTAAGTGAACTGGGCTCTGATAAACCCAGTGAGCTCACTCGCATGGGACTGACTCGAGCTAAGTTTGTAGAAACCTTTTTACAGCCGGGTGGCGAGGAAATGGCCGAAAACGGCTATTTACTGGGGTTAATGTCGATACTGGATGTGATATTAGAGGTTGAGCTTTCTGTGATTGCCGCCGAGTTCTCCCTCGATGACTCACTCTCGAGTGCCTTGCTTGATTACGATGGCTTAATGGGCGGCGCGCTGCGCTTAGCGTTTGAGATTGAGCGCAACGAATGGCAAGAGGCCGAGCTTATTTTGCAGGCAATTAGACCAGCAACCCCTAAGCACTTTTTGTATGATATGGCGCTGGCTAGCCGTGAATATGCTGACGAAGTACTCGAAATTGTAAAACCAGACCAGCCAGATTAAAACAGCAGCTGAATGTTTAATGTCTTTAAGTAGTTGCACTCTTGTTCCAGATCGGCATAAAACAGAGAATGGGAATCGAGCCACTCGGGGGCAATGTCTAGTCGCAACGTTTGCGCCAGGGCAATGACATTAAACTTTGGCAGCTGTTCTTGTTGGCGCTTTTGATTCAGTAAAATAGCCAGCCGGAAAATCGTTAGGCAACGGGCAAAATGAGGCAGCTCTTCGCAGGCAATCAGCTCCTGTAACTCTTGTAGCTTTATCTTCTTGCGGTAAAAGCGCACCAAGGCACTTAATTGTAGTTGCTGTGCTTGGGTGAAACCAGGTAACTGACTATGACGGACAATATAAGCGCCGTGTTTATGCATGCCGGATGAGTTTATTGCCAAGCCTACTTCATGGAGTTTGGCGGCCCAACAGAGCATTTCAACATCGTTTTTACTTAGCTGCCAACTGGGTTTACTCAAGCTCACCAGCTCCTCGATGGTGCTGCAAATACTCACAGCATGTTGTTTGTCGATGTTGTAATTATCACTGAAGGCATTAATGGTTCGAGTGCGCAGGTCATACTCATCGCTTTGATGCATTTCAAACAGCAACCCTTCCCGTAAGGCATAGTCGCTAAACCGCAGTGCGGTGATCCCCAGTTGACGAAACAGCGCAGTAAGAACAGCGAGGCCACCGGCAATGCTCACCTTACGTTCATCAGCCAGCGACTTAAACGCTATGTTATCGATATGACCTGCAGCTATCATGCTGTCTTTTATTTGTTGCAATGCTGGCCCAGTGATGGTGTCATCTCCTGTTAATTCTGCGCATAGTTGTGCCAGTGTTTTTATGGTACCAGAGGTGCCAATCACGGTTTGCCAACCAAGTCGTAAAAAGCTGGCGGTGATCACTTCAATTTCTTGTTCAGCCTTAATTTCGGCCTTTTTAAAGCGCTTGGCACTGAGCTTACCGTTAGCGAAACACGCCTTTGTCATCGTCACGCAGCCAATGTTACGACTACTGAGTAATTTATGGGTCAAGTGCTGACCAATTACCAGCTCAGTGCTACCGCCACCAATATCGATGACTAATCGGTTATGGCTATCGTGCTCGTAGTTGGCAACGCCTTGATAAATAAGCCGAGCTTCTTCCTGCCCAGAAATAACATTAATAGGGTAAGGAAATACGGTTTTTGCGCGGGCCAAAAACTCAGTTAAATTTTTACAGTTTCGCAAGGTGTAAGTGGCAACGACCTGCACTGACTCGGTGGGGAAACCATGCAAGGTGGTGGCGAACTGCGATAAGGTATCCATGGCTCGGGCCATGGCGGCTTCATCAAGGTTTAAGCGTTTATCTAGGCCAGCTGCCAGGTAAACGCGTTTTTTTTCTTTATGAAGAATTTGTAGGCGACCATCCACTTCCCTGGCAACGACTAAGTGAAAGCTATTTGAGCCCAGATCAACCGCTGCAATAGTAGGGTAGTCGCGCATTGTGTATCCTCAACCGTTATTCTTTGATATCGCTTGCTTCAAGCTTCTTTAAATAATCATAAATGGCAATCTGAGAACGAATTTTTTTACGATTACCTCGGCGAACATATAAGTTCTTCTGTTCAGCGTCAATAATCCGCGCTTTGGTTTTGTCTTTAAATTGCAGATCCATGATATCGATGATCATTTTTTTCAGGTGTTCAGCATAAATAGGGGTGCCAACCTCAACGCGATGGTCGAGGTTACGGGTCATCCAGTCAGCCGAAGAGATAAACACCTTAGGGTCGCCGGCATTTTCAAACACCATCACCCGGGGATGCTCTAAAAAGCGATCAACAATACTGATAACTTTTATATTATCGCTAAAACCCGGCAGCCCTGGGACTAATGCACACATACCACGAACAATCAGCTTTATTTTTACTTTCTGACGGCTTGCTTCATAGAGCTTGTCGACTAAATCCTTGTCGACCAGGTTATTCACTTTTATTGCTACTTTAGCGGTTTTACCTTGCTTGGCATGGTTAATTTCTTGTTCGATAAGGCTAATAATGCGCGACCTAGCATTGAGCGGCGAGATCATCAAGTGATCGAATTCAAAGGGCAGGTAACTATTTTCGATAAAACGAAAGACATTATCACACTCTTCGGTGATTTCTGGGTGCTTAGTGAATAAGCTAAAGTCAGTGTAAATTTTGGCTGTTTTTTCGTGGAAGTTACCGGTGCCAATGTGAGCGTATTTAACAAACTTGCCTTTTTCACGGCGGTGCACAACACATAACTTGCTGTGTACTTTTAATGATGGGATCCCAACCATCACCTTAATGCCATATTCACTCATCATTTTTGCCCACTCGATGTTATTTTGTTCATCGAATCGAGCTTTAAGCTCAACCATTACGGTGACTTTTTTATCGTTTTTGGCAGCGCTAATAAGTGAGCCAATCAATCGTGACTGTTTTGCCACGCGGTAAATATTGACTTTTATTTGACTAACTCTGGGGTCAAAGGCGGCCTGACGAATGTACTCCAACATGTGGTTGAAGGTGTGATATGGGTAATAGAGTAAAATATCTTGTTCGCTGATGGCACGAAACACACTGCTGTATTTTTTAAATGCCGCACTTCTTAACGGCGGCAGTGGTTTATTCTCAAGGTAGCCGCGGCCGACATTGGGAAAGGAAATAAAGTCCCTAAAGTTGCGATACCTGCCTCCTGGGATCAAAGCATCTTGTGTGGTTACTCCAAGGCGCTTTTTCATCAGCTTTTGCAGCTCTTCAGGCATAGACTCTTCATAGACGAGGCGCACTGGCTCGGCATAGAGGCGTTGTTTAAGGCCCTTTGACATGGTATCGAGCACCCCTTCTTCTAACTCGTCGTCGAGGTTATACTCGGCATCACGAGTCATTTTCATTGAATACGCGGCAATCTGCTCAAATTGAAAAAAGCTTCTAAAGACATCGGCGATGTAATAGCGAATAACATCATCAAGTAAGACAATGGTTTTGTGCCGTCGCGTTTTTTCGGGGGGCAGTTGCACAAAGCGATTGAGGCGGTCGGTGGGCACTTCTAAAAAGGCATGGTGATTTTTATCGCCTCGCATCTCAACAAACAGGTGAGTCATGGTGTCGTTGATATTATCGGAGTAGTCTTTGCTTTCGGTGATCATCATCGGCAGCAAATGGGGCAATACCTGATCTTTAAAGTAATCGGCTAGCCATTTTTGGTGGAACTCAGACAGCGCTTCGGGCAATTCAACGTGAATATTGTGCTCATTTAAATCGGCTAAAATTTGCTCGTAGATAACATTGAATTTCTTTCCCAGTTCTAACACTTTCTTTTGAATGTCAGCGAGTAAGGCTTCGTCTTCATCAAAGTTAGTATCAGGTAAATTATTGAGTAGAATACGGCGTTTGACATCCGCGACCCGAACTTGGAAAAACTCATCTAAGTTATTAGAAAATATGCCTAAAAAACGAATTCGTTCGATAATAGGGTTGCTGGGATCTTTGGCTTCTTGAAGCACTCTTTCGTTAAATGATAGCCAGCTTAACTCTTTGGCGAAGTAGGTAATGGTGGTGTTAGTGGGAGAAACTGCTTGCATGACTCTTTCCATAGGTACCGCTTTAAACACAGCTTAAGCAGAGGGTGTGACACTAATATGACAAACACGGCGCGCCTGCCGTGTTTGCCAGCTTACTTCCATTTAGTGTAGTGAAGAAATTAGTTCTCTTCTATGTCCACGATCAAATCACTGGTAATGGATTCTAAGGCATCGATGACATTCTCGCGCACCATGCCGGCTGGGAGCGTCACGGTAGCAAAAGCACTAAAAATGGGCAGTCCCCAGTTTGGTGCACTCCGTTGTTTCGAGTTCAGGTGCGTAATATTCGCGCCTTTGTGACGGATCACGCTGGCGAGCTCTTGGACAATGCCAGGCCTATCATTACCGGTAATGATTAGGTTGATGGTCTCAGGCTCGTCCTGCTCGACTAAGTTATCTCCAGACTCTATTTTAACTTCAAGACCCTGTAACGCATGTAAGGCCTCTTGTATTTCTTGCAAGTGCTCTTCGGCGACTTCTATTTGAATTATCCCGGCAAAATGCCCTGCAAGGTGGCTGAGGTTACTGGTAAGCCAATTGCCGTGATGAGAAAGGATAGTGGAGGAAATGTTCTCAACGAGACCCGGCTGGTCCTTACCTATTATTGTTAATATCAACTGCTTCATAGTTTGTCTCTTTGTAAAGTGGCGCCCGTAGGCGATAAACGAAATCGGCGCATGATTTAGACTAGTCTAAAACCACCGTTTGTCCAGCGCTTCACGACGCTTAATGTAAAGATTTGCAACGAGAATTTCGCCTTTACTTGAGGCCCTTAGTTTGACCGAAAAGCAATCAGTTTAGTTCTAGAATTGGAATAATTCAAAAACATGAAAATTTATCTTTAAAGAGTCGCTGGCGTTTGAGTGTTTGTCATACAACTGTCATCTTGATGAAATATACTCCCCACAATTTTAAAACCAAAGGGTATATTGATGACTTCCAATCCGCAAAAGCCATCCTTTAAAACGGATAGAAGCCGTCTATTCAAAGACAGGTTTGCACAATTTGGCATTACCTCAGGCGGGGTAATGGTCTTAGTCGCATTATTGCTGATCTTCTTCTACCTGTTGTACGTGGTACAGCCGGTGTTTGAATCAGCAACCGTTGAAAAGCGTACCAACATTCAGCTTACTCAAGGTAAGTCCTATCAAGGTATTGGTCTTGAAGAGCAGACTGAAATCGCATACTTGCTAGGTGAGCAAGGCAGCGTTGATTTTTACCAAATTAAAGGTGAAAACGCGGGCAAAAAACTTGATAGCTTACAAGTTGAACTTGAGGGTAACGTGACTGCGTTCGCACAGAGCATGCCTTTCCTTGGCCTATATGCATACGGCCTAGATAATGGTCAGGTGCAATTAGTAAAACCCATGTTCAAGGTAAGTTTTCCTGGCAATGAGCGTGTGCTCACACCACGATTAAGCTATCCGCTTGATGCCAAGCAGCTGATGGTAGACGAGCAAGGCCAAGCCATTCGCCAGTTTGCCTTTAGTCATTATGAAGATAAAACCGCAGTAGTGGCACAAACGGCGGATAAACGTCTGATCTTCGCTTCTTTTGTTGCCGAAGAGAACATGTTTACCGGTGAAGTTGAGTGGTCCGTTGAGCGTACTGAATTAAATATCGATGGTCGAGTCGATGAGTTGCTGATCTCACCAGACACCACTCGCACCTTTATTCGTTCAGCTAACCAAATTTATGTTTATGACACGCGTTATGCGTCAGAGGTTGAGCTATTTCAATTGCTTGCAGCCAATGAAGAAAATGCGAACTTAGTGGATATGAACCTGCTGGCTGGGGCAAACTCGTTAATGTTGGCGAACGATAACGGTGAGGTATCGCAATGGTTTGAAGTAAATAATGACGAAGGCCGTGCCTTTGCCAAGATCCGTGCGTTTGCAACCTCAAAAAGCGCACAAGTGAATCTGTATAGCGAATACTACCGCCGCACCTTCTTTACTACCAATGGTGATGGTGAACTTGGTCTTTATTACACCACCAGTGAAGCGCATTTATGGCAGGGCAAGGTAACCGATAAGCCAGTAGAGAAGTTTGCTATTGCGCCACGTGCCAATGCTGCGTTATTACTGGCCGACGACACCATGACGGTAATCGAGATTGAGAACGAGCACCCAGAGGTGACTTGGTCGGCATTGTGGCAAGAAGTCTGGTACGAAGGTTACCCAGAGCCGGCTTACACTTGGCAGTCAACATCAGCCAGTGATGATTTCGAGTCAAAATTCTCACTGGTGCCAATTTCATTCGGTACCATTAAAGCGGCCATGTACGCCATGCTGTTTGCTGTTCCAATTGCAATTGCATCGGCTATTTACACCGCTTACTTTATGTCGAGCGAGCTGCGCCGAGTGGTGAAGCCTACGGTTGAAATTATGGAAGCCTTACCAACAGTAATTTTGGGTTTCTTGGCCGGATTGTGGTTGGCGCCATTAATCGAAACGCACTTACCGGCCATTGTCGCCTTACTGGTGCTGTTACCGGTTGCCATGATAGCTACGGCGTTTGGTTGGACTAAATTACCGGCTAAAATCAGACACTTTGTACCAGATGGTTGGCACTCTATTTTACTTATTCCGGTGGTGCTTATCGTAGGTTGGATTTCGTTTGGCATGAGCAATGGCGTCGAAGACTGGTTATTTGGTGGTAACGTGCGTCAATACCTTACCAATGAACTAGGCTTGACCTTCGACCAACGTAACTCGCTCGTGGTCGGTATTGCTATGGGCTTTGCGGTTATACCAACGATTTTCTCGATTGCAGAAGATGCCGTATTCAGTGTACCTAAGCATCTATCGAACGGTTCATTAGCGCTTGGCGCTACCCAGTGGCAAACCCTTATTCGCGTGGTGCTGTTAACGGCCAGTCCAGGTATTTTCTCTGCCGTGATGATGGGACTTGGCCGCGCCGTGGGTGAAACCATGATAGTCCTGATGGCCACCGGTAACACGCCAATTATGGACTGGAGTATTTTCCAAGGCATGCGTACTTTGGCTGCCAATATTGCGGTGGAAATGCCAGAGTCAGAGGTCGGCAGTTCACACTATCGGATTCTGTTCTTAGCAGCCTTTGTATTGTTTATTTTTACTTTCATATTTAACACGCTAGCCGAGTTCGTTAGACAGCAGCTACGTGAAAAATACAGCTCAATGTAATTGGAGTGACATGACATGATAAAACAGTGGTTTAAGTCAGGTTCTCCGTGGATCTGGATGACAGGTGGCGCGGTCAGTATCAGTTTGATATCGGTGATCGGCCTGCTGGCGATGATCGCTTGGAAAGGACTGAGCTTTTTCTGGCCATCTCAAGTGGTAGAGATGCAACTAGAAGGTTCGGTGCCTAAGCAAACCGTGATTGGTGAAATCTATGACCGTGAGATGGTACCTAAGTCTCGACTGGAAGCGGCTGGTTATGATTTATCTGACTACAAAGATGAATTTGTTGAACGCTTGCTACTTAAAACGGGTAACCGTGAATACGTTGAGCTGGATTTTCGCTGGGTGCTTTCAACCGATATTCAAGCGCAAACAACGCCTGCGGAGTTAGCGGTATTTGAGCGTAGTAAAAACGGTAACTTCTACGGTTATGTAGTGCGCGTTATTGAAGACGGCAACCTAGTGACAGACAACAAGGTAGATCGCCTGCATGAATTAGTTGAGCGCGCAGTTGACCTCAATGAAGAAGCACTAGACCTACAAAACAGTGAAATCGGCCATATTAACTACGAGCTAGAGCGTATTCGCTTAGAAGAACGTGCCTATGAGCTAGACAACGAACTCACAGATGAAAAGCTTGCCGAACTTAATGCTCGCCGTGCTGAACTGCGGGAAGAGTATAAGGTACATGAAGCGCGCCTGTTTGAGCTGCGTAAGAAAGCTAAGCGTGATCAAGTGGTTGTTCGTGACATGCGTGGTGAGGAAGTGACCTTGCCGTTGTATCAAGTGTTGGATGTGTGGTTCCCCAATGACATGGGCTTTTTTGCCAAGTCGGGCCATTATTTGGTGCAAATTGGTAAATTCATTAGCGATGATCCTCGTGAAGCCAATACCGAGGGCGGGGTATTCCCAGCTATCTTTGGTACGGTGTTTATGGTGATGCTGATGGCCGTTATCGTCACCCCATTTGGTGTGGTGGCGGCGATTTACTTACATGAATACGCGGCGAAAAACGCCATTACTAAAATGATCCGCATTGCCGTGATTAACTTAGCTGGTGTACCTTCTATCGTTTATGGTGTATTTGGTTTGGGCTTCTTTGTTTATATGCTGGGTGGCTCTATCGATGAACTGTTCTATCCTGAAGCGTCACCAAGTCCAGTATTTGGTACCCCAGGTGTTATTTGGTCGGCACTGACATTGGCTATTTTAACCTTACCTGTGGTTATCGTATCGACAGAAGAAGGTCTATCACGTATTCCAAGTTCTGTTCGCCATGGCTCACTGGCCTTAGGCGCCACCAAAGCAGAAACCCTGTGGCGTATTATTGTGCCGATGGCAAGCCCTGCCATTATGACTGGCTTAATCCTTGCCGTAGCCCGTGCTGCTGGTGAGGTAGCCCCTCTGATGTTGGTGGGCGTGGTAAAAATGGCTCCGACGTTGCCGCTTGATGGTAACTTCCCCTATATTCATTTAGATCGTAAATTTATGCACCTAGGTTTCCATATTTACGATGTTGGCTTCCAAAGCCCGAACGTAGAAGCAGCAAGACCTTTGGTTTACGCCACCGCATTCTTGCTTGTTACGGTGATCATTGCGCTGAACATTACAGCCATCGGTATCCGTAACCACTTACGTGAAAAGTTCAGATCACTAGAACATTAATAGTAAAGATTTTTAATAGGTAGAAACATGATTACAGTAGCGCCAGAAGTCAATCAAGCAGCAGCAAACAACAAGCTTGATTTAGAAAACTTAAGCCCGGAACTCACTGCACTAGAGATCAAAAACCTAGATCTTTACTATGGTGATAATCAGGCTCTAAGTAACATTAATATGTTAATTCCTAAAGGCCAGGTAACCGCGTTTATCGGTCCTTCAGGTTGTGGTAAATCAACCCTATTGCGTTGCATTAACCGCATGAATGACCTAGTGGATAGCTGTCGTATTGAAGGTGAAATTAAGCTTAAAGGCCACAATATTTACGACAAAAACGTTGACGTTGCAGCACTGCGCCGTAACGTTGGCATGGTATTCCAACGCCCCAACCCATTCCCAAAATCCATTTATGAGAATGTGGTTTATGGTTTGCGTCTACAAGGCATTAAAGACAAGCGTAAATTGGATGAGGTGGTTGAGAAATCATTGCGCGGGGCTGCACTGTGGGATGAAGTAAAAGACCGTCTACACGATAGCGCCTTTGGCCTATCAGGTGGTCAGCAGCAACGTTTGGTTATTGCTCGTTCGATTGCGATTGAGCCTGAAGTACTGCTATTGGATGAGCCCACCTCAGCGCTGGATCCTATTTCAACCTTAGTTATTGAAGAGCTGATCAGCGACCTGAAAAACAAGTATACTGTGGTTATCGTTACTCACAACATGCAACAGGCCGCACGGGTATCAGACCAAACCGCATTTATGTATATGGGTGAGCTAATTGAGTACGCGGACACCAACTCACTCTTTACTACACCGGCGAAGAAGAAAACAGAAGACTACATTACGGGTCGTTACGGTTAAAGCGCGCTTACGAGGAGACACACTATGGAACACAATATTAATAAACACATCTCTGGCCGCTTTAATGAAGAGCTGGAGAGCGTAAGAAATCATGTGTTAAGCATGGGCGGTCTAGTTGAGCAGCAGCTCAATACCGCATTGGATGCCGTGAATAGCAATGACGCTGATAAGGCTAAAAAAGTCAGTGAAAACGACTACCAAGTGAATGCCATGGAAGTCAACATTGACGAAGAGTGCACGCGGATCATTGCAAAACGTCAGCCTGCTGCCAGTGACTTACGTTTAGTGGTGGCCATCGCTAAAACCATTGCCGATTTAGAGCGCATTGGGGATGAAGCAGAACGTATTGCTAAAGTAGCGCTGGACTCGTTCACCAAAGATCAGCAAGACTTGCTGGGCAACATCGATAACATGGGTCGTCAAGTGTCACAGATGCTTCACGATGTGTTAGATGCTTTTGCTCGTATGGATGCGCAAAAAGCGTTTGAAGTGCACAAAGCGGATGCCAAAGTAGACCGTGAGTATGAAGCATTAACACGTCAGATCATGACTTACATGATGGAAGATCCGCGTTCTATTCCTAAAATCATGGACTTGATTTGGTCTGTACGTTCTTTAGAGCGTATCGGTGACCGCTGTCAGAACATCGCTGAGTACGTCATTTACTTTGTTAACGGCAAAGATATTCGCCATACTTCTCAAGAAGATATAGCGAAAACTCTGTAACTAGCAGGAAATTATTGCGCGCCTTTGGCGCGCCATTTCAGTACCTGTTCAGCGAAACTTGCAATAAAACCGTTCACAATGGCGTTTAATGCTGTAAAATTACTCGTTGCACATGCATACAAATATGATTTAAGGGTCAGTTATGCCTAGTAACGCGTTTTTAGGGGTTTTTGCTAAATCACCTATTAAGCCAATTGAAGAGCATATAAAAATTGTCCATCAGGCCAGTGCGGCTTTGATCCCATTTTTTAACCATGTCTTCAAGGGGGAGTGGACTGAAGCGGAAGCAATCCGTCTCGAAATCCGTAACCTTGAGCGTGAAGCAGATGATTTAAAGCGTGAAGTGCGCTTACAGTTGCCTCGCGGTCTATTCATGCCAGTAGAACGGACTGACTTACTGGAACTTATCACCCACCAAGATAAGATTGCCAACAAGGCCAAAGACATCGCAGGTCGCGTTGTTGGTCGTGAAATGGTGATCCCTGAATCTATCCAAGAAGACTTTCTTGCTTATGTGACTCGTTGCGTTGACGCAACTAAGCAAGCATCGAAAGCCATCAACGAATTCGACGAACTACTTGAAACTGGCTTTAAAGGCCGTGAAGTAGCGCTGGTTGAAAAGATGCTGGTTGAGCTGGATGCCATTGAGCAAGATACCGACGATATGCAAATCAAGATCCGCCAAGAGCTTCGTCAAGTTGAAGCTGACTTAAACCCGATTGATGCCATGTTCTTATATAAGATCATCGAGTGGGTAGGTGGCCTTGCTGATATTGCAGAGCGCGTTGGTTCTCGTCTTGAGCTGATGTTAGCTCGTTAATAAAAATCGATCTTTTTAAAATAAAGTAAGGTTTCCTATGGATATCATTGCATCCTACGGCACAGTCTTGGTTCTAGTTGCCGCGGCAGTTGGTTTCTTTATGGCTTATGGTATTGGCGCGAATGACGTGGCTAATGCTATGGGTACCTCGGTAGGCTCAAAAGCGCTTACCATTAAACAAGCAATTATTATTGCTATGATCTTTGAGTTCGCTGGTGCATACCTTGCCGGCGGTGAAGTAACATCAACAATCCGTAAAGGGATTATTGATTCTACTCCATTTATTGCTATACCGGAGCTGATGATACTGGGGATGATCTCAGCGTTGTTTGCTGCTGGTACTTGGTTATTGTTGGCGTCAATGCTAGGTTGGCCGGTTTCTACCACGCACTCTATTATTGGTGCCATCATTGGTTTTGCACTGGTTGCCGTTGGCAGCGAAGCCATTCAGTGGGGCAAGGTTGCTGGGATTGTCGGCAGCTGGGTAGTCACTCCTGCCATTTCGGGCTTTATCGCTTACCTTATTTTTATGAGCGCGCAAAAGCTGATATTTGACACCAAAAACCCGCTTGAAAACGCCAAACGCTTTGTGCCTATTTATATGGGTCTAGCGGGCTTTGTGATGGCATTGGTTACCATCAAGAAAGGCCTTAAGCACATCGGTATTCAGATGGGCACCGCAGAAGGTTTTGCTCTTGCTATTGGTATTGCGGTGGTGATTGCGATTATTGGTAAAATTGCCATTGCTCGCCTTAAAATTGATCCAAATGCTGACAAGCAAATGCACTTCAACAACGTTGAGAAAGTATTCGCCATCTTGATGGTGCTTACAGCGTGTTGTATGGCGTTCGCTCACGGCTCTAACGACGTGGCTAACGCCATTGGTCCATTAGCCGCTGTAGTGAGCATTGTTGAGAATGACGGTGAAATCGTTAAGAAGGCAGCACTGGCATGGTGGATTTTACCGCTAGGTGGTATTGGTATCGTTGCCGGTCTTGCCATTCTAGGTAAGAAGGTCATCAAAACCATTGGTGAAGGCATCACGCACTTGACGCCAAGTCGTGGCTTTGCCGCTGAACTTGCCGCTGCTTCTACTGTGGTTATCGCTTCCGGTACAGGCTTGCCGATTTCAACTACGCAAACGCTAGTTGGTGCGGTATTAGGTGTTGGCATGGCTCGTGGTATTGCTGCGCTTAACCTGGGCGTTATCCGAAACATTGTAGTTTCTTGGGTAATTACATTGCCAGTTGGTGCAGCCCTTGCTATTGTTATATTCTACATTTTGAGATTAGTGTTCGGGGTTTAATCGAGCGCTAGCTTAGAAAGACAGACTTTTAGCTTGAAAAGATCTCAACACCTGTGGTGTTGGGGTCTTTTTATTTGTGCTGTTGAATAGCATACCGATCCGAATAAATACCAGCTCATCTGCGAGTTGCGTGAGCGCATTTGGCGCTAACAGCGCAATAGTGATTAGCTGGAGAGTGAGAGAAACTTCCTATACCTAAAATAGCTCACGCAATAAAACGAATTGGTCTTGCTGTTGTTGCTATCAACTGAAGAGTAAAGCTTGTGACAAATTTACCCAGTATTAAACAATTACAATATCTGTTAGCGGTGCACCAGCATCAACACTTTGGTCGCGCTGCCGAAGCGTGTTTTATTGGTCAATCGACACTCAGTAGTGCCATTCAAAACCTCGAAGAAACCTTAGGGTGTCAGCTAATTGAGCGAGAAAATCGCAGTTTAATGTTTACTGATATTGGGGAAGAAGTGGTGGAGCGGGCGCGGAAGATTATTGACGCCACCATGAGTGTGAAGGAGTTGACGAAAAGTTATAAAAACCCGCTGTCAGGAAACTTAACCTTGGGTGTGATCCCAACCATTGCCAGCTTTATTGCGGCGCCGTTGTATCAAGCATGCAAGCAGGAGTTTGCTGATCTTAATTTGGTATTAGTGGAAGACACCAGCGACAACTTATTAGACAAGCTAGAACATGGCCACATTGATATGGCGATGCTGGCATTGCCGTATCAGACAGAGAAGTTTCATACTCAAGTGTTAGCGAAAGATCATTTCAGCTTAGTACGCCATCAAGATTACCATGTACCAGAGCCACTGGAAGACTTCAACTTACTGCCCGAGCAAAGCGTGTTTTTGTTGGAAAAGGAGCACTGTATGACAGGTCATGCGCTCAGCGCTTGTCACCTTAACCGCAGCGCCTGCATCAATCCATTTGAAGCGGCTAACTTACATACTTTGCTGAGCATGGTTGAGTACAAAAATGGCGTGACGTTCTTACCGCAAATGGCCATTAATGCCGGAATATTGCAGGGCAAACCGCTGGTGGCAATGCCACCTCAGCCCCATGCTTATCGCGAAATCGGCTTAATTTGGCGACGCACTACTGGGCGGATAAGGGATTTTCGTTTGTTTAGCGAGTTTGTCGGCAACTATATTGCCGAACAATGTCGTGAATAAAAAACCATGACAGAACAAGAAAAGCACCGCATTTTGTGGTGCTTTTTTGTTTTCGCAAAAAAAACTCTCTGCTGCACACAACTTTTTCATCATTGACTACGATTAACTAAGAAAAGCCAGCAAGAGTGGAGCCGTGTTTTTTACCAGTGAAAAGCAATTAATTAAACGTGCGCAGCAAGGCAGCGAAAAAGCATGGTTGTCGCTCTGTCAGCAACATCAGTCAAGGGTATTTAACCAGTGTTTACGGCTGGTGGGTAATAGCCAAGATGCGGCCGATATTTGTCAGGAGGTCTTTGTCAGTGTGTTTCGCAACCTCCACAGCTTTAATGGCAGTGCCAAGTTTTCTACTTGGGTGTTTACCATTACTCATGCGCGGATCGTAGATCATATGCGCAAGCATCATTTGCAGAGCGTCACGACGGATGAGCCACAAGCTGTCAGTGACGGTCCAAGCAGTGGTTTGCAGCAACAGCAAAGTAATGCTGAGATCCACAATGCGCTCAGGGAGCTGCCGTTTGAGCAGCGACTCATTGTGGAGTTAAAGTTTTTTCAGCAATACACCTTTGCTGAAATAGCAAACCAATTAGACTTATCCATTAATACCGTCAAAGCGAGGCTATACAGTGCACTTGGAAAACTTAAAGGACAACTTGAGGTAGACCATCATGGCTAATTTAGACACACTTTTTGAAAAGTGGCTCGATGATCAAGCGTTAAGCGAAACTGAAATGGCAGCGCTACAGGGCAACAGTGATTACCGTGAAATGATGGCAGCAGCTGAGCAATGGCGAGCACGAGCGCGGCAATATCAGGAACAAACTGTGCCGCGTCACGTCGCTGTGAACTTACCTGCAGCGGCTAAAACCTCGTATACCATGGTTGCAGGCTGGTTGGTGGTGGCATTAGGAGTGACAGGGCTGTGGTTGCAAAATCAAAGCTTACAGCAGCAAATACAGCAACAACAGCTGCAGGCGAGCAAGCAGCAACGCAGCATTCAGCTGATGTTGGAGCAATTACAGCAGTCGCGTAGTTTAGAGCGTGATGCCTTGGCACAGTTGGCAACTAAGGTGGTGGAACAAAGCCGCAAAGAGCGCAACTTAGCGATTGCTAATGTCGTCGACCTCATTCAAGCACAACGAGCGCAAGATCAGGCTTTATTACGGCTACAGTTAGATGAAATTACACAACAAGTTGAGCAAACTCCGAGTCCAAGGCTCGCTCAATATCGAGGAAAACCATGAAACTATTACCTTATTTTTGCACCGCACTCGCCGCTTTTAGTGCCAGCCTGGCCGCCACAGAAGTGCCAGAGCCGGCAATGAAGCGTGAGGTTGCCATTTTTGAGCGGGTTCTGAGCAGCGCGCTGAAACACGATACTCAGGATCAGTTGGTTGCCGTATCAGGGTATTATTTACGGCAACAAGGCGTCATTTTTAATTTATCCCTCAAGCACCGCCATTCGCTTCCTTGGTTAGGAGAAATAGACAGTATTCATACCATGGCTGCAATCGGTGAGTTTGATTTGCCTGAATTTGATATCAATATAGCCGAAGCTGAAATTGCAGAGCCCATCGCCGAGGCCTTCTCAGAAGCATACTCGGCAGCGGCAGAGCAAGTGCAACACAGTGCCGAAAAAGTCCGAGAAGCGATCGCGCAAGAGCGGGAAAATCGCATTAAATTGCGCGAGTTAGAACGTGAAAAAGCGGAGCTAGAATTTGCTCAACGTCATGACACTGAGGAACAAGCGCGAGCGCTAGAAAAGAAACTGAACAAGATTCAATTGGAAATCAATGATTTGACACACCGCGGCGATAAGTTAGAGGCGTTAAAACAGCAGCTGAAAAGCCATTTAGAAGCGTCTCGTGCTCAACGAGAAGAACAGCAAAAGCGCAAGCAACAGGCATTTCAAGAGCAATTACAACAAAGCATTGCACGCAGTTTATGTGACTATGGTGGTGGGCTTAGAAGTTTACCCAATGATGAGCATATTAGCTTTGTTTATGCCATTATCAGTGAGCCGCAGCAAAAACAAATACTGATCTACCGTAAGCAGCAAGTAGAGCAATGTGTACAAGGCAAAATTACGGCCGCTGACATCATTGATTCTGCCGAGCAATATCGGTTTTAGGCTTTAGGTTATACGGTCTTTTCTGCGAAAGCGTCTAGGGACGCTATCGCAGTATTAGGTTTGCTCGATGTTTTTAGCGGTTATGAGATTAGGTAAAAACAGTAGGTAAACCCACACCACAAGGTTGAAATATGGAAGCAACCCCAGCGCTGTGAACAGTTTTACCGGATAGCCTTTAGTGCTGGCGTAGCGATAGCACTGGTAAGCAATAGCCAAATTTGCAAAGAGTAAAAACAGCGATAGTGACAACATAGTGCCTCCTTTGAAGTCCATAGCAAGATGTAACTCAATCCTTTGAATGTCAGCAAAAATAAGGTGTTACCTTATTATCTGGTGACATTTTAAACCGATAACACTAATTATAGTGGACTTTGCAAGAAGTAAAAGTGGTCTTTAGTATAAAAATGTTACTGTGCTGTTTTCTCAACTAAAATAATTTTAAATCTAAATCCAGCTGCTCAACGGGTTTGGGACGGGAAATAAAGTAGCCCTGACCATAGTCCACACCTATCTCCTTAAGTGTATGAAAAATATCGGAGTTTTCCACATATTCAGCCACCGAACGCTTGTCTAAAGAGTGGCTAATGTCATTGACGGCTTTAACCAGTGCCAAGTCAATTGGGTCATTCACCATGTCGCGAACAAACGAGCCATCAATCTTTACATGTTGAGCTGGCAACTGTTTTAAGTAGCTAAAGGTACTAAATCCTGTACCAAAATCATCAATAGAAAAATGACAGCCCAGATCGTTAAGGCGCTTAATCATCGATTGCGTTGCACTGAGGTTATTAATGCTGGCCGATTCGGTGATTTCGAAAATCACACAATGGGCAGCAACACCGTACTCGTGAAGGCATGCTTGAATATGAGGGAGTAACCTGTCGTCCAAAAACGAATGAGCCGATAAGTTAATGGCAATTTGCTGGAACACGTCATGCTCAGCCAATGCTTTGATGGCTGTGCGAATAACACATTGATCCATTAAGAAAGTGTCGTTCAGTAACTCTAAAGCGGGAATAAACTGGTTGGGGTAAATTAGCTCATCGTTAATCTTTAAGCGTAATAGGGCCTCAAAGTAAGCGACTTGCTCCTGCTTAAAATCCCAGATGGGCTGATAATGGAGCTCAACATCGCCATTTTGCAGAGCTTGTCTCACGCTGTGTCCCCACTCTAAACCAATTTGCAAAGTTTGATTCTGTTGATCTTCTTTGTTGTAACAGTGCACTAGGTTACGACCGAGATCTTTGGCGATGTAAAGCGCTATATCGGCTTGCTTTAAGCACTCATTGGGATCTTTATTTTCTGAGGTAATTTGTGTCAGGCCAATGGAGCAGCTGATGGAGTAGGCATTGTCTTCAAAATGAAACTTATGGTCTTCAATGGCGACACAGATGCTTTCGGCGTACATATGGGCATCAAGCAAGGTGGTGTGTTTTAGCAGTACCGCAAACTCATCTCCACCAATACGGAAAAACAAATGCTGCTTACCAATAATGCCAACAAACAGCTCAGAAATCTCTTTTAACACGATATCACCTTGCTGGTGACCTTTACTGTCATTGATGATTTTGAAGTGATCTAAGTCGATATACAGCAGCGCGTGCTCTTCACTTGGATTGGTTGCTGCTTGAGAACAAAGTTGCTGCAGCTGTTGATCGAAATAGTAGCGATTATGTAACCCGGTTAAGGTGTCATGCAGTGCCAAGTGACGAAGTTTAAATTCAGCCTGTTTGCGTTCATGGATATTATCCAGTGTGGCAGTGATAGCCACAGAGCTGGCAGTATTTTTAATCAGTTGTAAGCGACACTCGACCCAGACTAAATGCCCGGCTTTATGGCTTAGCTGTATTTCAATCTGAGCGTAATGGCGTTCACCGGATTGAATCTTTTCAATAACATCGTTGACGGTGTTAAGATCATCCTTGGCAATATAGTCTTGTAACTGAGTATTCAGGCTGGTTTTAATACCATAGCCAGACAAGGATTCCCACGCCGGATTAATAAAGCGTATTGTGCCTTTAAGATCAAGCTCGACCACCACCGTGCGCAAATGCAGCAGTATTCTTTGGTGGGCTGAAAACAGATCTTTATAGCGATTCTCGCTGCGACTGAGCTGTTCGACTTTGTTGGCAAACTCGGCATAACTGACCATAAAGTCCTCACGTCTAGCTGCATGGTCGCAGACCTTACTTAAAAACGGCAAATCATAAGGGGCTCGGACGAAATCAGTGACACCAAGCAACAGTAATTGCTCAGCATGATCAGCATCGCGTTTATCAATGATAGTCACGATGGCTTGACTGGGTTTATGCTTTAATATTGTGGCAACTAAGCCCTCAGCGGAGCCACTGAGATCGGCCGTAGTATCCATTAATACAATGGCAAAGTTGCCCTGCAAAAAGGCCGCTAAGGCTTTATCGGCTGAGGTGACATGGCTACAAACAAAGTTTAATGATAAATGCTCACATATTTCTTTGGCACGGTGTTGGTCAGGCTCTAGCAGCAGTAAATTTAAGCGGCTACTTTTTTCTAAGTGGGTTGAAAGAACATTGGCCAGAATTTGTGGCAGCATATCTTGGCGTTCAAACGGCAACACGGCATCAATGCTGTAACTGCGTGCTGTGGTTTCTGCTATGCGTTCACAATACGTTGGCGGAATAAGTACGATGGGTGTGTGCTTAGGAGTGGCAAGCAAACCGGAGCGGATCATTCGAGAAAAGCGCCATCCATCAATCTTGCCCACATCTAGGCCGGTGATCACTAAATCAACGGGTTCTGACTTCAACAAGCTTAAGGCATCCTGTGAGTCTGCCTTTGTAATAATAGTAAAGACATCCAGGGCATTAAGCGTTTTCACTAAAGTGTGTTGTTCTGAGTCGCTGGCATTAACGATGAGTAACGTTAGTTGTCTTGACACTGTTGAAAAACCTCATGCAAATACTGCAGCAATTAAAATCATAGATGGCACACACTGATATTACTAAGCACTTCGCCATTTCCTGCAATGATCGCTGAAGCACTGATGCTCTGACCCCTAAGTTACTGTTAAAGCTTATAGAATATTTAGTTGGCGAAGTCGCAATGGCAAAGAACATTAATACCTATTATAACCACGCTGCTAGAAACGCTAGATTAAAGGTATTTAGGTAAGGTTACAAGCACTTGATTTCACCGAAACAGCGCACTAGACTTGGCAAACTTTTTTTATTGAGGCCCTTGTATGCGCGTAGCTGACTTTAGTTTTGAGCTCCCTGATGAGTTGATTGCTAGACATCCCATGAAGGAGCGTTCCAGTAGCCGACTTCTTACTTTAAACGGCAACAGTGGCGAGATTGGACACAAGGTATTTAAAGATATCTTAGACCTTATCAGCCCGAACGATTTGCTCATCTTTAATAATACCAAAGTGATCCCGGCGCGCATGTTTGGCCAAAAGGCCAGTGGCGGTAAACTTGAAGTATTAGTTGAGCGTGTGGTGGATGAGCATACTGTGCTTGCGCACATTCGTGCCAGCAAGTCGCCTAAGCCTGGTACGCAGATTGAGCTTGAAGGCCAAGCAACGGCTGAAATGGTACAGCGTCATGGTGAACTGTTTGAGTTAAAGTTTGCCGGTGAAGAAAATGTCTTGGCTATTTTAGATAAAATTGGTCATATGCCTCTACCGCCTTACATTGACCGCCCTGACGACGAAGAAGACAAAGAACGCTATCAAACCGTTTATGGAGAAAAGCCAGGCGCTGTTGCGGCTCCTACTGCCGGACTGCACTTCGATGACGAGCTGATGGCTAAGCTGAAAGACAAAGGCGTAGAGATGGCCTTTGTTACGCTTCATGTGGGGGCGGGTACATTCCAACCGGTGCGAGTCGACTCAGTAGAAGAACACGTTATGCACTCGGAGTATATTGAGGTCTCTGAGTCAGTTGTGGCTGCCATCAAAGCGACCAAAGCCAGAGGCGGGAGAGTCATTGCGATTGGTACCACGTCTGTGCGCTCATTGGAGTCGGCAGCTAAGGCCAATGGCGGTGAAATTGCGCCGTTGTACGGTGACACCGATATCTTCATCTACCCAGGCTATCGATTTAACGTGGTGGATGCCATGGTGACCAACTTTCACTTACCTGAATCAACTTTGATTATGTTGGTGAGTGCGTTTGCCGGTCAAGAAAACATCATGAAGGCTTATCATACTGCCATTGAGCAACGATATCGTTTCTTCAGTTATGGCGACGCTATGTTTTTAGAAAAACAAGATAATTAATCTGCTTTTCTAGAATGCCTACCTTACCAATGCCCAGCTCTGCTGGGCATTTTGCGTTAGCACCTTTTGATTTAGATTTTTGGCCCAATATTAGAATTGCGCAGGTATTCTTGGTAGAATCGAAAGATCGCTGCTCTGGATGCTGGGGTAGCCTGTTTTTTAGTCAAAGTTGGACTGTTTTTCCGACAACGAGGTAACCATGAAATTTGAACTGGATCGCAAACAAGGCAAGGCTCGCCGAGGCCGCTTGATTTTTGATCGCGGAGTTGTAGAGACACCTGCATTTATGCCAGTGGGCACATATGGCACTATTAAGGGCATGACGCCAGACGAAGTTAAAGACACTGGCGCGCACATTTGTTTAGGTAATACTTTTCATTTGATGCTTAGACCTGGCACTGAGATCATCAAGCAACACGGCGATCTGCATGACTTTATGAATTGGGATAAACCCATTTTAACCGATTCAGGTGGTTTTCAAGTATTCAGTTTAGGCGCGATGCGCAAAATTTCTGAAGAAGGTGTGCTGTTCAAATCACCGGTAAACGGTGAAAAAATCATGCTATCGCCAGAAAAAGCGATGCAGGTGCAACGTGATTTGGGCTCAGATATTGTCATGATATTTGACGAGTGCACGCCTTACCCTGCGACGGAAAAAGAAGCGAAAGACTCAATGGAGCTGAGCCTAAGATGGGCTAAGCGTTCTAAAGAAGCGCATGGTGATAATCCTGCAGCCCTGTTTGGTATTATTCAAGGCGGCATGTACCCAGAGCTCCGGGCCGAGTCACAGCAAGGGCTGGAAGAAATTGGTTTTGATGGCTATGCCTTAGGCGGCCTGTCTGTGGGCGAGCCCAAAGAAGACATGGTGAACATTTTAGACCACTGCGCTTACAAGATGCCGGAAAATAAGCCGCGCTACTTGATGGGCGTTGGTAAACCAGAAGATTTAGTGGAAGCGGTGCGCCGGGGCATCGACATGTTTGACTGCGTAATGCCTACCCGTAATGCTCGTAACGGTCACTTATTTGTAACCGGTGGCATTGTTAAGATCCGTAATGCCGTGCATAAAACCGATACTAGCCCATTAGATGCAGAGTGTGATTGCCACACCTGTAAGAATTACTCTCGAGCGTACCTGCATCATTTAGATAAATGTAATGAAATCTTAGGTGCGCGACTCAACACCATCCATAACTTACGTTACTATCAGCGTTTAATGGAAGGCATGAGAAAGGCCTTATCAGAAGGTACATTTGACGATTTTGTCGCCGATTTCTACGCGCGCCGCGGTATTCCGGTGCCGGAATTAGCTGACGTTGGTTTAACAGAAAATAATTAATTTATAAACGAGGAAGTGAAATGAGCTTTTTTATCTCAAACGCGCACGCTAGCAATGCAGCTGCCGCTCCAGCGGGTGGCGGCATGGAAATGCTTATCATGTTGGGTATTTTTGGTCTGGTATTTTATTTTTTAATCTACCGTCCACAAGCCAAGCGTGTAAAAGAGCACAAAGACCTAATGTCGGCATTAGGTAAGGGCGATGAAGTGCTTACTCAAGGTGGCTTGGTTGGCAAAATCACCAAAGTTGCTGATGACAAAGACTTTGTAGTGATCGCTCTGAATGATCAAACCGAAGTAACTGTGCAAAAGTCAGCAGTTTCAGCAGTACTTCCTAAAGGTACTATGAAGTCTCTATAAGAACAAAAATAAAGGGATAGTCCTGTGTTAAACAAGTTTCCAATGTGGAAGTATTTACTTGTTCTAACGGTGCTTGCTATCGGTATCCTTTATGCCACACCAAACTTGTATGGCCGCGATCCGGCCATTCAAGTTTCTGGCACCAAAGGCGCAGATGCAACACTGAGTGTGTTAGACCAAGTCAATGAAACCCTACAAAAAAACAACCTAACAGTAAAATCATCAGCACTGGAAGATGGCCAAGTGTTGGTGCGTTTCAAAAACGTTGAAGATCAATTAAAAGCACAAGATATACTGCGTAACACCCTCAGCGATGATTATATTTCCGCTATCAATATGTCTCCGGCACAACCTGAGTGGCTGAAGAATATTGGTGCTAGCCCAATGAAGCTGGGTTTGGACTTAAGTGGTGGTGTGCATTTTACCATGGAAGTCGACATGGCAACGGCCATGGACAATGCGCTGGAGCAAATGGAACAAGATTTCAAGAGCGATTTGCGTGAAGAAAAGCTGCGCTACCGCAGTGTTCGCCGAGTCTCAAACAGCGATCGTGTGCAAGTAAAAATGCGCTCGGAAGATGACAAAGACGCGGCCATGGACTTTTTGCAAAAGCGCTACCCAGGTAATAACTTTTTGAATGACAGCAGTGACAGTTTAGCCTTCTTCTCAAGTCTGAGCGACCTGAAGTACAAAGAGTTACGCGAATACGCCATTAAGCAAAACGAAACCATTATTCGTAACCGTATTAACCAGCTCGGTGTTGCTGAGCCTAATGTGCAACGTCAAGGCGGTGAGCGCATTATCGTTCAGTTACCAGGTGTTCAAGACACGGCACGGGCGAAAGAAATCCTAGGTGCTACGGCGACCTTAGAGTTCCGTGAGGTGGATGAAAACGCCGATGTTCGTGCGGCAGCCCAAGGGCGCATTCCGCCGGGCACCGAAGTCATTCCACATAAAGATGGTTTCCCAGTGGTACTGAAAAAGCGAGTGATCCTTGAAGGCACACACATCACTGGGGCGCAATCTGGTATGGATGAATATCAACGTCCCCAGGTGAACATTAAGCTCGACAGCAAAGGCGGAGCAAAAATTAGTGCCTTTACTAAGCGCGCCATTGGTAAACGCATGGCCACGGTGTTCATTGAATATAAGCCGTCGGGCGAAAAAGATGAAAACGGTAAAGCACTGCCGCCAATCAAAGTGGAAGAAGTGATTAACGTCGCAACCATTCAGTCACGTTTGAATGGCGCATTCCGTATTACCGGCATTGATAGCCCAGCTGAAGCCCATAACCTGAGCTTATTATTACGCGCAGGTGCATTGGTAGCGCCTATTCAGATCGTGGAAGAGCGCACTGTGGGACCAAGCCTAGGTCAAGAAAACATTGAGGCCGGTATGACCGCAGTGGTACTTGGCTTTGCTTTTGTGCTGGCGTTTATGCTGCTTTATTACAAAGGCTTTGGTTTAGTGGCGAACCTTGCCCTGGCAGCAAACTTAGTCATGATAGTCGGGGTAATGTCGATGATCCCAGGGGCCACGTTAACGCTACCTGGTATTGCCGGTATCGTATTGACGGTAGGTATGGCAGTTGATGCTAACGTACTTATCTTTGAGCGTATTCGTGAAGAGTTATTGGAAGGCAGAAGTCCACAACAAGCCGTACACCACGGTTATGACAGCGCCTTTAGTACGATTTTTGATGCCAACATCACTACCTTGATTGCCGCGGTGATCTTGTTCTCAGTGGGAACTGGCCCAATCGCTGGCTTTGCCGTTACCTTGGCTATCGGTATTCTTACCTCGATGTTTACCGCAATTATCGGTACGCGTGCCGTCATCAATGCAGTTATTGGTGGCAAACGTATTACTAAGCTATCAATCTAGGAGACGGACATGCAATTATTAAACTTGAAAAGCACTATCCGTTTTATGTCAGGTCGCAAGTTGGCGATGGCCTTCTCGGCGTTGCTCATTCTTGCCTCGATTGGCTCGTTTATGGTGAAAGGCTTGAACTTTGGCCTCGATTTCACCGGCGGTACTGCGGTAGAAGTGGGCTTTTCGCAACCTGCGGATTTAGCCAAAGTTCGTAAAGTACTGATTGAGAATGGCTTTGCCGATGCATCCGTACAGCTGTTTGGCTCAAGCCAAGATGTATTGGTGCGTTTGGCACCTCGTGGTGATGACGTTAAAGCAGAGGTATTGGGTAACCAGTTGGTTACCGCGCTGAAAAAAGCCGATGACAGTGTGGTAATGCGCCGTATTGAATTTGTCGGCCCAAGCGTTGGTGAAGATCTTAAAGAGCAGGGTGGCTTGGCCATGCTGACGGCACTGATTTGCATCTTGATTTATGTTGCCTTCCGCTTTGAATGGCGTTTTGCCGTGGGTGCTGTGGCAGCGTTATTTCACGATGTTATTCTGACAATGGGGTTGTTCTCTATTTTAGGTCTTGAGTTCGACTTAACCATCTTAGCGGCGATACTCGCGGTGATAGGTTATTCACTCAACGATACCATAGTGGTATCTGACCGTATTCGAGAAAACTTCCGCAAAGTGCGTATTGATGACACTCTAGAGATTATCAATATTTCACTTACCCAGACCTTAAACCGCACCTTAGTGACGTCAATCACAACCATCTTAGTACTGATAGCCCTGTTTGTTTGGGGTGGCCAAACCATCCACGGTTTTGCTACGGCTTTGCTGTTTGGTGTGTTTATTGGTACTTACTCATCGGTTTATGTTGCCAGCTCAGTAGCAGTTGCTATGGGTGTGAGCAAAGAAGATTTGATCCCGGTAGAAGTGGAAAAGGAAGGGGCCGATTTAGACCCAATGCCTTAAATTTGTTCCGGTTCGATACGAAAAAAGCGGCTATATTAGCCGTTTTTTTTATTTCTAAAATATGACAGGGGTGTATAATGATAATCGTTATCAGTAAAGGAGAGCGTTATGCGTAAACTCATTATCACTTTAGGGGCGCTGTCAGTGCTCACCGCTTGCTCAAAACAGCCTGAGTTAGAGCAACAAAATCAAGCTGAGAAAAAAACAGCAAACACGGCGCTTGCACAATACAAAACACAAGCAGAATCATTGCTGGCGGACATTCGAATTGAACAACAGGCGCCACAATTAGCACAACAATCGGCAGAGCTTGTGACCTTATCTCGCAGTTTATTGAAAGACTTTGTTGCTAAGTATCCACAATGTCAAACCTATCTTGATGCCTTAGATAAAGCGGCCGACATTATTCCAACTTTGCCACTGGAAGAGATCGAAACTGGTTATCATGCCGATGGCAAGTTGCCAAAGTTTGACGACCCAGTGTGCTATCACGCCAAGGATTTGTTGGTGCACCCAGCAACTGTCCAAGCGATCGCCATAAAGGGCTTTAACAGCAGTGAAGATTATCAAAGTGCAGAAATGGAAATGGTTGAAGTGATCGCGCATTTTGATCAAGTAGAGCGAGCGCTAAAATAAACACACCATGAGGATGAATAATCCTCAATCACTGACCGGTTAGATTTCACCCGGTTGACATATATATGTCATACACAGTTGTTAACGTTCGCGAATATCTTCATAGAGTGATACACCATTGTGGGATTTTCGCGAACCGAACTACTTAACAACATAATAAAAGAAAAAGCGATTTTCACGCTATTTCAACCTATTTATGCTTTGAATCGCCGGCAAATTTTAGGCTTTGAAGCCTTGAGTCGAGGTAAAGCGGGCTCAGAGCTGGAAATGCCTGATGCGCTGTTTGCTACGGCGGCACAATGTGAACGCTTATCTGAGTTAGAGATTGTTTGCCGGGAATCGGCGATAAAAAACTTTGTGGCATTACAGCTGCCGGGCAAGTTATTTCTTAACGTTAGCCCAAAAGCCTTATTGGATCCTGCCCATCCCAAGGGCGAAACTCGTCACCTCACTCAGTTGTATGGCTTAGACCCCAGTCGCATCGTCATTGAGGTTACCGAGCAAGATAAAGTAGATGATGCCGACCTGTTATTAACCACCATTATTCACTACCGTGATTTAGGCTTTCATATCGCCATTGATGATCTAGGGGCCGGGTATTCTGGTTTAAGAAAGTGGTCAGAACTTGCACCGGATTATGTCAAAGTGGATCGCTACTTTATTGATCATTGCGACCAAAGCGTGGTTAAGCGCGAGTTTTTGAAGTCCATTATCGAATTAGCCAAAGTCACAAACACCCAAGTAATTGCAGAAGGGATTGAGCGTATGGAAGAGCTCAAATTACTGGAGCAGTTGGGCATTGTAAATGCTCAAGGTTACCTCCTAGCCAAACCACAACAGCACCCCGATACTGAGCTTAAGCTGCTGCAATCACAGCAGCAACCACGTGAGCCACGCAGCGAACTAGAACAATCTATGGCGATTGGTTGGCTCGCCAAAGCCGTGAACGCAATTCATACCTGTACCCAATGTATCGATGCTCATCGGCTATTTGAGCAAGACCGCGAGTTAACCAGCTTAGCTGTGGTGAACGATCAACGTGAGCCGGTAGGCCTGTTGCACCGCGATCAGCTGACAGAGGTATTTGCAGCCCCTTACGGTCACGCATTATTTGATAAAAAGTCGGTGACCAAATTGATGGACAAGCAGCCATTAATTGTTGATGAGCAAGAGCCGCTAGACAACGTTAGCAAGCAAATCACCGACTATGAATTCGACATTCGTCGCCATATTATCATTACCCGCGAAGGGCGATATTTAGGCCTGGCACCGCTACGAGATATTCTCAGGCATATTACTGAGGAAAAGATCCGTCATGCGCAGCATGCGAACCCGCTGACGATGCTGCCGGGTAATGTGGCTATCAATGAAGCCATTGAACAACGCCTTAGAGGCGGTCATGAGTTTTCACTTGCTTATGTCGACTTAAACCATTTCAAACAGTTTAATGACTTATACGGTTATGCCAGTGGTGATAGTGTCATTAAGTTGTTGGCTGAAGTGACCGTTGCGGTATGCTCTTCGTCGCCAAGTTTTGTCGGTCATATTGGTGGTGATGACTTTATGGTGGTGTTTGATACTGATGAAGCGAAACAGTTATGTCATAACATTATCACCGAGTTTGAACGTCAATCAAAAGCCTTTTTTACCCCAGAGCATGTTGATGCCGGTGGCTATTGGGCCACTAACCGAGAGGGGCAAAAGCAGCTTGTGCCCTTGTTGACTTTGTCTATCGGCCTAGTAAAACCAGACTTAAAGCACTGTGTGAATTCCCATCAAGTGGCGGCCTTAGCCACCGATGCCAAGAAAGAGGCGAAGCGCTACCGCAATAGTTACTTGTTTGTCTGTAACCGTCGCAAGCCAACTGTTGCCACGGTGCAATTGCAACAAACAGGTTGACTAAGCAGGCTCGCACGGTATTGATAAACTCAAATAGATCTGACATTTATCAGTTTATCTAGGTGATTATTATGGGCATGAGGTTGGTGGCGATATTTTTGTCAGCATTAGCGGCGAGCTGGGTCGCCACACAGGCAAAAGCGGCACAACTGATTTATGTGGCAAAAGAATCGCGAACACTTTACGATCGTGATTTGTATCTTTATGAGTTACTGCGAGCCGCGCTCGACGCTGCTGAATTTGAGGCCAAGTTCGAGCATGTAAAAGTGCACCCCCATCAACAACGCACCTTGATGGCACTGAGTCGCGGTAAAGTGGATCTGCATTGGTCAATGACCAGCCCTGTGCGTGAGCAAATAGCCATTGCAATCAAGGTTCCTTTATATGGTGGTCGAATTGGTAAGCGGGTGTTGATGGTCCATAAAGATATTTATCCGGCTATAAAAAATGTGCGCTCTGTAGAGGATTTAAAGCGCTTTACTGCGGTTCAGGGTCATGATTGGCCGGATACCAAAATACTCAGTTATAATGGCTTAAAAGTGCGTCCTATCGCCGATTATCAGGTCATGTTTAACCTCATCGCGAATAAAAAAGGCGATTACTTTCCCCGCTCTGTGATAGAGGCACAGTCTGAACTGATTGCACAAGCGCAAAGCCAGCTGATGATAGTGCCTGATTTCCATTTATCCTACCCAAGTGCCTTCTATTTTTTCGTCAATAAAGAGAAAAAAGAACTAGCACAGGCGTTACGTGACGGGCTCACAAAGATGATGGCGACAGGTGAGTTACAGGCATTACAACAAAAGTATGGCGTGTTAAAGCCACTGCAGAGCGTGGCTATTGAGTTGGCTAATCCATACTTTAGCGATTAACGCCTTTTTCTCAAACTCGGCAAAGCGTAGTCGTATGCTTCTTTGTATTTGATTGCAGTTAGCACCGTCAGCACTCCGATATTGGAAGCGTAGATAATATAGCCTGCGACATCAAAGCTGTAGAAGAAAATAGTGCTATTAACGCCTTTAGCATGGCGTAAATAGTTTTCCACTAAGGCTGCAAAACTAATAAACACCCCAAAAATAGCTAACCATGGCAGAACTTGATCGGCAAAGGTAAACTTTACTTGTGATTTCGGAAACAGCTTTTTGGTTATCTCAACTCGATAGGTGAGGGGGATAACAACCGTGAGATTAATTAAGAAATGGATGCCAAAAATAATGCTGTTTTGCACTAAACGACTGTTTTCACTTGAAGATAAACTGACAAGACCGGATGAGAATATCACCACCTCTAAAGTGAAAGGGATCACCACTAAAACAGCGAGGGTACAAATGTTTATGTCTTTTAATCGCGTACCAACCACTAACAGCGCTGACACAGACATAAGGTAAATTAAAAAGAAGTGATAGCGAATATCATACAACACAAAAAGACCTACCCCGATCACTGCATACGGTAACAGTAGGTCTTTAATAGAAAAGTTTTTTTTCATAGCGTACTGCGAGGAGCTTAGTCCTTCTTCGCTGAGTCTGCTGATTGTGGATGATCAGGTTCAAAGATACCGCCGCCAGACACTTTCTTACATTCTTTTAGATTAAGTTTTTGCATTTTCATATTCCTTATTGAGTAGGCTTGAGTAGTTCAAGCAATCGAACATGGTTTGTTGGTATTTTATGATAATTACAACTTAATAGGTGCATAACGACAAAACTGCAAGGCACACACTGAAGTGAGTAATACTATCGTTTATACTTCCTATAGATATAAACTTAACACTAAATAAACACAAGGTGAATAATAAATTAAACAATTTAATGTGTTATTAGTGTCATAAAGTTTACACTAGCATAAGACGCTGACTTATATAATAAATTTAAGAAGTTTATATTTTGAATTTGGCCATCTCAGCTTCTAGGTTACCAGAAAGCGACTTTATGGTGTCTGTTGCTTGGTGCGCCTTAGCTGAAACTCTGGCGGTTTTATCTGCCGTGTCAGAGATGATAACCACGCGTTGTGCGGTGTCCTCTCCGGCATCCAGCTGCTCTTTTGCGGCATGGGCAATTTGATGACTCATCTGCGAAATCGACTTTAACGAGTCTGCTACTTGGGCTAATGCCTCAGAAGCTTTGGTAGACATGGCTACGGTCTTCTCACTGGTGGTGATGCTGAGGCTCACCGAGGCTTTGGCATCTTGGGTTGCCCCTTGCAGCTTGGTTATCATGGTGTGTATTTCCTCGGTACTGTTTTGCGTGCGCTGTGCAAGCTGTCTGACTTCATCGGCCACCACGGCAAAGCCACGACCTTGCTCACCAGCGCGGGCCGCTTCTATGGCGGCATTCAGTGCCAATAAATTGGTTTGTTCGGCAATGGATTGGATCACCGTCAGAACGTTAGCAATATTTGCCACCTCTTCATCGAGTACCTGAATGTTATTACCAGCGCTGTCAATTTGTTGCTCAAGCAGGGCAATTTCATTGGCAGCCTGCGCCGTTAATTTATCTGCGGCATCACCTTGTTGCTCGGCATCGTTGACAAAATCGGCTGCTTGCTCAGCGTGCTCAACAACGGCTTGCGCTGAGGCGGTAAGCTCAGTAATGGCGGAGGCAACCATTTGGGTTTCTGAACTTAAGCTTTTGGTGAGTTGCTCTAGTTCCTCGGAGCGAATTTCGCTGTCATGGGATTGGCTTTGCAGTGCTTGGCTCGCTAGCTTTAAGCCTTCAACGACACCTTTTAAACCATCTTGCATATACGCCATAGCAGCGAGAATACTGTAGTCTTTGCAGTGATTGGTGGCTATGGAGCTGGTCAGGTTACCGCGTGAGACTTGCTTCACAATCGCTAACACGTCATTGATTTCAGCGCCAAGCTTATTGTTAAGGGACAAGCCAAATCTTGCCAGTGCAAAGGTCAGTGCTACGGCTACCACGAGGGATAAAGCGACTAACCAAATCGCAGTATCCCAATAGCGTTCATTGACCTCTTTGTAGCTTATTCCGGTGCCGACGTACCAGCCAAATCCTGGCGTTTTTTGCACCACAGAGGTGAGGTCGACCACTTCGCCTTGTCGTTCAGAATTCCAGTTATAAGTAATGATCTGTCCTACTTTATTACCAACCAGGCGCTCTACCATGGCACCTATGCTGTTACCGTTGGCATCTTTAAAATCGTTAAAGCTGGTGCCGTGAAGCTGTGGGTCATGGGGGGTGGCGATAAAGTCTAGTTCGGTATTGACGACATAAACATACTCAGAATCATGATATTTATTCTCGCGAAGAACTTGCGTAGCCAAGGACTTAGCTTGGCTTTCAGTGAGCTTACCTTGGCTGGCAAATTGCTCAAATTGCTCAACAATATTGACGGTGCTTTTCATTAATTGATTGATACGCGCAATATTGTCGCTCTCACTGGCGTGGCGCAGTGATTGCAGCCCGACAAAAGCAACGGCCAATAACGAGAGAAAAATGGCGCTAGCAAAAGTGATTATTTTTGTTTTTAAGGTAAGTCGAGAAAACACAAGTATGCCCCCTGAAAATGCTACTGTTTTATGATTTAGCATGTTTAGGGGCAAGTTGTAAGTAGCGTGGGGCGTCTAAGCCCCAGTTTCGTGATGATATTTACTCATGAAGGCCCTATATTAGAGCCGCAGAGTGGCTTAGTTGCCGTTGATGGTCGCAACTTCGGCATCGCTTAATGGCCGATATTCGCCCGCCGCAAGGTCTGGATCTAGCTCAATGTCGGCTATGCTTTCTCTATGAAGTTCAACAACTTGATTGCCAACTGCAGCCAACATTCGCTTCACTTGGTGATACTTTCCTTCGCAGATAGACAAGCGCAATGCATACTTATCAAGTTGCTCAACCTTTGCCGGCAAAGTGGGGTGCTTTTCGCCGTGAAGCTCAACTCCTTGTTGTAAATCAAGCAGTGCCTCAGGCGTCAGCTCATCACGGCTTTCTAACACATAGGTTTTAAATTTTTGTTTTTTAGGGGCGGTGATTTGATGCGACCACTCGCCATCGTTAGTAATAAGTACTAATCCTGTGGTGTCTATATCTAAGCGACCTGCGACATGAAAATCTTTTAAGTTCGGCTCGTCCAACAAATCAAACACGGTTGGGTATAAATCGTCCTTATTGGCGCACACATAACCGGCTGGCTTATTGAGCATGAAATAGCGTAAACCAAGGTACTCTAGCCGTTCGCCGTCCAGTGTTATACGGTCTTCAGCACGTACCTGAATGTCGCCTTTTTTGACGGTTTCGTCGTTGACGGTAACCCGCCCTTTTTTAATAATTGCTTTTACTTTGCTGCGCGGTAACTCGGCAACATGGCTCAAAAATTTCTCCAATCTACATGGAAACTTCATAATCAATTAACTCGAATAAAAAATTAGTTTTTGCGGTATATCTCGGGTAATAAATCGTAGCAATGCACCGATAACGCAAATTGTTCAGGGACCTTAGCCTGTAACAACTTAAGTGCGGCCTCTGCCAAATCTTGTTTTTGCGCCGTGGTTCTGCCCGCCATTAAATGAATTTGCAAATGAATAAAACCTTGCTTGTCATTTCCTAATTGAAAATCACCAAATGCCATGGCGCGAGTTTTTACTGAGGCTGGGTCAAACAGGCCATAAGCACAAGCAAATTGTTGCACTTGTGAAACCAATGCTGCGGTTTCAATAGGTAAGTTATCTGAATGTTCGAGCACAAAGTGGGGCATGTTCTACTCCCGAGGTTTTGCATTGAGATCAGAGTTTATGCTATTTATCAGGGGTTATTCCAGAAAAGACTGAATTATTAGCTATGTTATCTCTATTTAAATCTTCGCCTTTGTTAAGTGAAGAGGAAACCCAGTGGCTTATTGATACTTTTGTGTGGGCGTTTGAACACTTTGATGGTGAGTATTTTCTTAGCCAAAGCAAGATCATTACACCCACAGTAGAGTGTTTTCCTGAGCCGGTTTCTAGCATTGAAGAAATGGCAAGCGTAGTGTTTGCCCGGGTTAAAAGCTATGCGGGGTTGCAAAATTGGCCCATACAGGTTGTCAGTCCGGCGCAAATGAGTGCGGCAGGAGCCATGCCAAAATTGCAGCTGGGGACGCCATTAAGAGGTGAAAACGCTCAAGTTGCAGGGCCTGCGGACGCCGTAAAGGTGTCGTTTAATCCTAATCAGATTAATCAACCCCAGGACTTAGTGGCCAGTTTTGCCGGTGCCCTTGCTAGAGTACTCATTTATCAGCGTGGCGTGTTGCCACCGGGGGGCGAAGCACAAATCGATGCTGCGTGTGATGTCTTGGCAAGCTTTTTTGGTTTTGGTGTTATGGTATCGAATACGGTGTACCATTTCCGCGGTGGTTGTGGCTCATGTTATAACCCTTATGCTAATCGGCAAGCGGCTTTGACCGAGCAGCAAAGTGTTTTTGTGCATGCCTTGGTGTGTTACTTCAAAGGGGAGAAGCACGGTCACAAGCATTTAAAGTCGCATTTAGTCGGACAGTTTAAAAAAGCCACTAAGCAAATTCGCAGCCTGATTAACAACTCAGAACGCGGTGACTTGTTAGCCTTACAGGAGCACGCCCATGCTCGCTTACCTGGATGAGTTTATTTTAATCGCTCTGGCGCACTTTTTTGCCGTTGCCAGTCCAGGTCCTGACTTTGCAATAGTTCTAAAGCAAAGTGTCCAGCAAGGTCGAGCCAACGCGCTGTGGACCAGTGCTGGAGTTGGCGTTGGCATACTCGTGCATGTCAGCTACTGCCTCTTAGGTGTGGCGTTGTTGTTATCACAGTCGCCGTTGTTATTCACCAGTGTACAGTATTTAGCGGCAGCGTATTTAGCTTACCTAGGTGTGCAAGCGTTGCGCACGGCTAAACCGCAGCCGCAACAAGCAAACACGGCTAAAGCTGCGGCTATTGAGTCACATTGGCTGGCGTTTAAACGCGGCTTTTTGGTTAATGCCCTAAACCCAAAAGCAACGCTGTTTTTCCTTTCACTTTTTACCCTAGTGATTGAACCCAGTACGCCCACTGGGGTGCAGCTGTTTTATGGCCTTTATATGGCGCTGGCGACTTGGCTGTGGTTTTCGTTTTTGTCTTTAATATTATCTAAGCAGCAGGTGCGGGCGTTTTTTCATCGTGCAGGGCATTGGTTTGACCGCGGCATTGGTGTGATATTGTTGCTGCTTGCAGTAAGATTGGTGGTGTAATGACGGATAGAAATATAATTAACTTTAGTTTTGGCTCGAATATGTCAACCGCAAGGTTGTTAGCGCGTCTACCGCAGGCGCAGCTGTTGGGGGTCGGCAAACTGAGCGGTTACCGCTTAACCTTTGATATGCTCAGCACCGATGGCTCAGCTAAGTGCAGTATTACTACTTGCCATCCTAGCAGTGAAGTGTATGGCGTGCTGTATGCGCTAAATCATGCTGAAAAACGCCGTCTCGATGAAATTGAGGGCAGTCGCTATCATTGTCGCAATTTAGCGGTTGAGCATCTGGGTTACGGCCATGTCGAGGCATGGTGCTATATTGCCAATACGTTTATTGAGCAGCAGCTGCCATATGACTGGTATGTGCAGCATGTTTTGGCGGGAGCCAGAGAGCACCAACTGCCGAGTGACTATATTAACGCGATTGCAGATCAGCAACACCATATAGACCCTGATACCACTAGGCGTGCAAGGGAGCTGGCAATTTATAACTTTTAATGACCATGGTAAGTTGCCGAAATGAGGCAGTGCCATATCATCTTAAGCTTACTCAAGGATAAACAATGAAAATAAAAAAATGGTTACTATCATCTGGGCTGCTGGCTGTTAGCGCTCTAAGCACGGTGGCCAGTGCCACGGTGATTCAACAAGATGTCGATAAGGCTGTCAAGCAGGCTATGGAGCGCTTTGATATTCCAGGCCTGGCGATTGGTATCGTGGAAAACGGCAAGGTTGTTATGACCAAAGGGTATGGTGTTACCCACTTAGCCAACCCCACGGCGGTGAATGCCGATACTTTATTCGGTATTGCTTCGAATACCAAAGCATTTACCGCGGCGGCACTGGCAATGTTAGTGGATCAAGGCAAGCTCAACTGGGATGATAAAGTGATTCAACACATCCCTGAATTTACCCTTTATGATGCCTATGCAACGCGAGAAATGACCATTCGCGACTTATTAAGTCATCGCAGTGGATTGGGGCTTGGGGCCGGTGACTTAATGATTTGGCCTGATACCGATAAGACCATGGCCGAGTTAATTGCTGGCATTGCTAAGCTAAAACCCAGCTCAAGCTTTCGCAGTCAATACGCCTACAACAACTTAATGTTTGTTATGGCAGGGGAGGTGGTAAGCCGAGTCAGTGGCAAAGATTGGCGTGATTTTGTTGAGCAAGAAATGTTTGTGCCCTTAGACATGGATGACTCCAAGGCTGGTTTTTCACGTATTCCCAGCAGCAATACCAACTGGGCGACTGGCCATATTCCAATGGACGGCGAGCTGACGCCGTTTTTTGTTAACTATCTCGAAGATTTTCGTGGCGCAGGTGCCATTGCCTCCAATGTTGATGATATGACTAAGTGGTTACAAACTCAGTTAAATCAAGGAGTCATGCCATCTGGAAAGGTGCTATTCAGTGACAATCAGCAACGGCAAATGTGGCATCCGCACATTATGCGCTTACCCTCAAATAAAGCGGCAGCAACGTACCAACAACAATTTAAAGGCTATGGCTTAGGCTGGGGCATTGAAGACTATTTTGGCTATAAGAAAGTAGGCCATGGCGGCGGCATTTTGGGCATGGTGTCACAAGTGGCGATGATCCCTGAGAAAAAGCTAGGCGTGGTGATATTGTCGAATCAGCAAAAATACCCAGCGTTATCGGCTATCGTTAATGAGGTGTTTGAAGACGCCCTTGGACTGGAAGAGAAAGATTGGGTCACCCTGATCGCCGATGACTATTTTGCCAAGCGCGAGGAGCTGTATGCTCAAGCCGGCGTTATTGAGGTTGCCGAGCCGCAACCGGCCTTACCACTACAGCACTACACCGGCACATTAATCAGCGACTGGTACGGTGATGTGGTTATTGAGTTATTGGATGGTGATTTACGCATTGATTTCACTCATACCAAACAGCTCAAGGGGACCTTGCAGCATCACAGTGGCAATACCTTTGTGGTGCGCTGGGATGAACCTTTACTCGAAGCAGATGCCTACATCAACTTTACTGTTGATAAGTCGCAGCAAGTGAGTACTGCCGAGATGGAGTTTGTGAACCCTAAGATCAGCGATTTTAGTTTTGATTTTCATGATTTGGCGCTCCATGCCAAAGACGTTGGTCATTAACGCGACCAAAGTAGCAAAGCCCGTCTGTACGGGCTTTGCTATAGTTAGCGCAGGTAATCTGTTTTATAGGACTGCAAAGTCAAAGGACCAAGCTCATCATGCGCACTGCCATTATTACCCACCCGAATTGTAGAAAACATAAGATGATTGCCGATCACCCTGAGTGTCCGGCACGGCTAGATGCTATTTCCGATCGTCTGTTGGCTTCGGGGTTGGATATTGCTCTGGAGCACAAAAGTGCACCGAAAGCAGAACCTGAGCACTATGCTTTGGTGCACGACCAAGCGATGATAGCCGAAGTGATGAATAAAGTTCCTGAGCAGGGACTGGCTGAGCTTGATGGTGATACTTGGCTTTGCCCCGATTCATTTAAAGCCATTGAGCGTGCTGTGGGGGCTGGATTGCTGGCTGTGGATGAAATACTGGCCGGAGAGTTAGAAGCGGCATTTTGTGCTGTGCGCCCACCTGGCCACCATGCTAATCAAAGCACCTCATCTGGGTTTTGTGTTTTTAATAATGTCGCGATTGCCACAGCCTACGCCAAAAGCAAAGGGGTAGAGCGGATCGCTATTTTAGACTTTGACGTGCACCATGGGAATGGTACCCAAGATATCTTTAACCAAGATCACAGTGTGTTATTTTGTTCACTGTTCCAATACCCCTTTTACCCTAATACCGCCATCGAAAATCACCAATCGTTGATCAACTCACCTTTGCCGGCAGGCGCCGGTGGTGACGATCTAAAAGCGTTATTTTTACAACAGTGGCTACCGAAGCTTGAAGCCTTTGCGCCACAATTGATTTTTATCAGTGCCGGCTTTGATGGCCACTTGGAAGACGAAATGGGTGGTTTGCAGTTTGTCGAGCAAGACTACCACTGGTTTACCGAGCAAGTCGTGGCGTTTGCCAAGCAGCACGGTTGTTTGGGGATTATTTCTTACCTTGAAGGTGGCTATGATTTTTCGTCTCTGGGTCGTAGTGCTGTAATGCACCTAAAAGCGCTGGTGGAAGACAGCTAGTTTACGCCCATTCAGACAGCAGGCTAAACGCTTGAGAGACATCTTGTAGCTGCAGTTTACTGACACAGCACTGGCCTTCGGCAATGAGTTGTTGCTGCACTAAGGCTGTCAACTCCGCCATTCCCAGAGTGGTGACCTTATTCCCTGCCAAATCAAAACATTGACCGTCTTCTAAGATATAAAAGGTATCACGCTTAGTCGCTTCATCAAGGCCGTGTAGACTATCGAAAAACGCGGCTTCAGAGTCAATAAACTCAATACTTTGGTCTAATACCAGCAGTCGTGGGTAGGTTTTTTTGGCCATAATTTGTTCTCAGTCAAACTCCATATTGGGAGCTGTCAGTATACTGCAAAGCTCAATAATATTGCGAGAGTGTGCTTATGGTTGGTGATTCGCGCCAGTTACAGATTAAAGAAGTGTTTACCAATGAGCTGTTGTGTTGTGATGAACAAACCAGCTTATACGATGCGGTGGCAAAAATGCGTGCTAACCGAGTGAGCTCTATCTTTATTACTCAAGATGACAACATCGTCGGGATCTGGACGGAGTCGGATTGTGTTAAGTTAGACTTTAACGACAAAAACTTTACCCAACGCGCCATTAGAACCGTGATGACCACACCGGTTCAGCGTATCACCATCGATAAAACCCTCAGTGAAGCCACGGTAAAATTCCATCAGCTTGGGATCCGTCATCTGCTGGTGGTCGATGACCAAGGTAAGCCATGTGGTGTGGTTTCCCTGTCTGATATTGTCCGCAGCCAAGGTCTTGACCACTATTTACACTTTCGCCCTATTGAACAGCATTATGATGCCAATGTCATGATCCTCGACAGCGAAGAGTGCGTTTCTGTGGTCATTGCCACTATGCGCGAGCATAAGCTCACTGCGGTGCTGATCTACAATAAGGCGTTAGACGAATACGGGATCATCACCCAGCGCGACATTGCCTATATTATTCTTAATCCCGATTGGCGTCAGCCATGCTGGCAATTAGCCAGTTACCCTATGCTTGCTACTACCCCCAAAGACAGCTTATTTGACGCTTACCGCTTAATGACGGTTAATTCTATCCGGCATTTAGTGGTTAAGTGCCCTGATACAGAGCAAGTGATTGGCTTGCTAGCACTGAAAAACGTGTTGACCGAAATAGAAACGGCCTATTGCAGTGAACTGGAAAAGGTTTTGGTACAGCGTGATATTGCATTGCAAAAATCGCAAAAGAACCTGTACCTCGCGAACCGTATCATTGATGCTTCCTTAGATGGCATTATGATCACCAAAAGCAATGGCGAGATCATGCAGATCAACCCTGCTTTTACTGCCCTTACAGGTTATAAAGACTACGAGGTGATTGGCAAAAACCCCAATATGTTAAGCTCGGGACTGCATGATGAAACCTATTATGAACAAATGTGGCAGGCGCTGAAAAGCAATGGCGTGTGGCAAGGGGAGATCTGTAACCGCAGAAAAAATGGTGATGTGTATGTTGAGTGGTTGACCATCATTGAGATCAGAGAGCCCTCTAGCGAAGAAGTATTGTATGCGGCGATTTTCAGTGACATTACCGAGCGTAAAAATGCCGAAGAGAAGATAGCACGGCTAGCTTACTTTGATGAATTAACTGGCTTACCGAATCGACGTTTATTCTATGATCGGCTCTCGATGGCGCTGGCTTCGGCACACCGTTACCAGCAGCAACTTAGCGTTATGTTCATCGATCTCGACCGCTTTAAAGAAGTCAATGATTCCCTCGGCCACAGTGCTGGTGATGAGCTATTAGTGCAAGTCAGCGAGCGAATTAAAGGGATCTTAAATGAGGGTGACACCCTAGCGCGGTTGGGCGGCGATGAGTTCGTGGTGTTGCTCACCGAAGTCAATGGCATGTCAGAGGTCACAGACTTTGCTGACTCGGTTTTGATGGCGCTCTCGGCGCCATTCCAATTAGGAGATATGCAGGTGGCTGCCACCGCCTCCATGGGCGCGGCAATTTACCCCGATGACGGTCACGACTCTGAAACCTTGTTAAAACACGCGGATGTTGCCATGTATCGCTCCAAAGAAGTGGGGCGCAACTCGTTCCAGCTGTTTGAAGCGTCAATGAATGCCCGTTCGTTTGAGCGCTTGTCGATGTTAAGTCGCTTCCAAAAAGCGCTTGAGAACAACGAATTTGAACTGCACTTTCAACCGCTTCAGTGTCTTAGCAGTAGTCGAATTGCCAGCGTTGAGTGTTTGCTGCGGTGGCAGGATCCCAATCTTGGTACGATTTCACCGGGGCAGTTTATTCCCTTGGCTGAGGAGCTTGGGCTTATCATTCAACTGGATCAATGGGTGATTAATAAAGCCTGTCAGCACCTAGCGCAATGGCAACGAGATGGCATCGATATTGAGCGTATTGCCATTAATATCTCCGCCTCTCATGTTAGTCAGGGGGATCTTTATGGCTGCATTCTCGAGGCCTTGAATAAACACCAGGTGGAAGGTAAATACTTGGAACTGGAACTCACCGAGAGCAGCTTTATAAGTAACTTACATGAAGCGAAATACACCCTGAAGAAATTAAAAGAGCTGGGCATCCGCCTCGCCTTAGATGATTTTGGCACCGGTTATTCAGCGTTGAGTTATTTAACCAAATTACCCATTGATACTTTAAAAATAGACGCCAGTTTTATTGCCAAAATCCCTGATGAGTACGGCAACAGCGAAATTGTCAGTGCCATTATTGCCATGGCCAAAGCGCTGAAATTGCATGTGGTCGCTGAAGGGGTCGAAAAGGCGGTGCAGAAGCGTTACCTGCGCAAGCTCGGGTGTCATAGCATTCAAGGGTACGTCTTCTGCAAGCCGTTGGCAGAAGACGCATGGAGTGAGTTTTACGAGTCAGAGAAAGTGATTTCGTAAGAGGTAAACTTACGAATATTAATGACGCCATTATCAAAAATAAGATATTGGCCCTTAATACCTTGTAACACGCCGCTGACGACAGGATCTTTATCAAAGTTAAACGAGGTAATTTTGCTGGGGTGCTCAGTTACTGGGAAGGTAAGATCCACCACTTCCTCATCTAAAACCTCAATGGCGGTGGCGCCAAATAACTCCGCCAGTTCGTCGAGTTTGCCCTGAATGTGTGGGATTAGCTCGGCGGCTTTGGCTTTTAAGTCTATTTCGGGGTTTATGCCTTTTAGCATGTTGCGCCAGTTGGTTTTATCGGCAATAAACTCGGCCAGTGCCACTTCAACTAAACCAGATTGATGACGGGTTTGTACTTTAAAAATCGGCAGTGCTTGTGTCGCTCCTTGGTCAATCCAGCGCGTAGGAACTTGTGAGTGGCGGGTGATCCCCACTTTCAGTCCTGAGGTATTGGCAAGGTAAACATAGTGGGGGATCATGCAATTTGCTTCTCCCCACTCAGGCTCGCGACAAGTGCCTTGATCAAAGTGACAAGTCTCAGGTTTCATAATGCACATGTCGCAGCTTGCCAGCTTTCTCATGCAGACAAAGCAATGGCCCTGAGAGTAGCTTTTCTTGGTTTTTTTACCGCAATTACTGCAAAAAATATTGCCGCTAAAGGTTAAGGTAATGTGTTTACCAAAGTAGTCATTCAGTGGAACCAAATCCTCGCCAACTGGGAGTTGGTATTGAACCGGTTCAACCAGCTCGGATTTGAGCTTTTTAAGTGTGCCTTGAACTTGCATCTGTGCCCCTAGTGATGCTGATAGCAATCCGGATTAATACTTGCTCAATTTGACGGAGCAAATTCGACGTTAACTGCGTTAAAAATTCCTTATTTAGAACAACTAAATAGCAAAAATTTCGCCTAGTTATCGACCGAGTTTTCTTACCTCAAATAGAGCTTTTAATTAAGCGGCTTGATATCAAAAGTCGTAGCATAGCAGATCTAAAAAGGCCAGCATAGTTGCTGGCCTGATGTTAGTTTGGGGGTTAGCGCTGTTGCTTAGCTTTCCCGAACAACCGCACGGTGAGCGATATCAGTACGATATTCTACGCCATCCCAGTGAATGTCTTTCACCAAAGAGTAGGCGCGTTTTTGCGCTTCAGTCACGGTGTGTCCAAGTGCCGTTGCACATAGTACACGGCCACCGGCAGTAACCACGTTCTCGGCATCGGTTTTGGTACCCGCGTGGAATACTTTTTCGCCTTCAGGGTAGTTGACCTGTAAACCTGAGATAACATCGCCTTTAGGGTAGCTACCAGGATAGCCTTTAGCCGCCAATACTACGCCTACTGCAGCGCGAGGGTCGAAGTCGATGGTGGTTTTGTCCAACTCTTCACGGTTCGCCGCTTCAATTAGCTCAACTAAATCAGACTGCAAACGCAGCATGATAGGCTGGGTTTCTGGGTCGCCAAAACGACAGTTGTATTCGATCACCTTGGGTGTACCGTCAGCGGTGATCATTAAGCCTGCGTATAAAAAGCCAGTGTATGGATGACCTTCAGCAGCCATACCCGCTACGGTTGGGTTGATCACCTCTGCCATAATGCGGTCGTGAACCTCAGGGGTTACTACTGGGGCAGGAGAGTATGCACCCATGCCACCTGTATTTGGCCCTTCATCGCCATCATAAGCGCGTTTGTGGTCTTGGCTAGTGGCAAATGGCAGAATATTTTTACCGTCAACCATAACGATAAACGAGGCTTCTTCACCTTCTAAAAATTCTTCAATTACCACGCGGCTGCCAGCTTCACCAAAGGCATTACCAGCCAGCATATCGCGGATAGCGGCTTCAGCATCGGCTTCCGTCATTGCCACAATAACGCCCTTACCAGCGGCTAAGCCGTCGGCTTTAACGACAATGGGAGCACCTTGTGCTTTGACATAGGCAATGGCTGGCTCGATTTCTTCAAAGGTTTGATAAGCCGCCGTAGGAATATTATGGCGAGCTAAAAAGTCTTTGGTGAAAGATTTTGAACCTTCTAACTGCGCTGCCGCTTGGGTTGGACCAAAAATGGCCAGACCCGCTTCACGGAAGCGGTCGACCACACCCAGTACTAACGGGGCTTCAGGACCCACAATGGTAAGCTCTACTTGCTTTTGCTGAGCAAAATCAATTAATGCATCAATGTCTTCAACGGCAATTGAGACATTTTCTAACTTAGGTTCTAGGGCTGTACCAGCATTACCTGGTGCAACAAACACTGTTTTCACAGCGGGGTTTTGTGCGGCTTTGAACGCAAGCGCGTGCTCACGTCCGCCGCTGCCAATGACAAGTACATTCATGGCGAAGTTTTCCTATTAAAGCTTTTTGAATTTTAAGGTCATGCGGTCGCTTTCCCCAATCGCCTTATATTGCGCCGCTTTTTCTTCTCCCAGTGCTAGACGAGGAGGAAGTGTCCATACCCCTTTAGGGTGGTTGGCGCTATCTAGGGGGTTGGCGTTAATGTCGCTGCTTTCTACTAATTCAAATCCAGCTTGCTTTGCAATATCAATCACATAACTTTGTTTCATGTAGCCTGATGATTTTTGATCAGCCAGTTTACGATGCTCTGGCAAGCGGTGTTCAACCACACCTAAAATACCACCTGGCTTGAGGGCTTTATTAAACGCTTGAAATGCGCTTAATACGCCTTCATCGCCTTTGCCCATATACCAGTTATGAACGTTGCGGAACGTCAACACCATATCGGCACTGCCAGCTGGGGCAATGTCGGAGTGGCTTACCGGTGCAAACTCGGTGATCTTCACTTCACTGAAATCAGGGTTAGTGGCGACCTTTTCTTTATAGCCTTTCAGCGAGCGCTGATAATAACCAACCTCAGAGTCCGCAGGGAAGTGGGCGGCATAGTAGGTGCCTTGGCCTTTTACTAATGGTGCTAGGATTTCACTATACCAACCGCCGCCAGGGGCGATTTCAACCACTGTCATGCTGGGAGTAACACCGAAAAACGCCAGCGTTTGGGCTGGGTTGCGATATTGGTCGCGGGCGCGATAGTTGTCGCTACGGTTATCGTTATCGACTGCTTTAACAATAGCGCTTGGTAGCTGTGCAGATGTATCTGATTGCGTCGCTTGGCATCCTACTAGGGTAGTAAAAACCGCTGCAGCGATAAGAGACTTAATACCTAGGTTCATCATTAGTTTCCTTCATTCTGTTATGATTATGCTATCACCAGAGTACTGGAAATGAGTGAAAACAAAAAGCGCGAAACGGTGAGTTTCGCGCTTTAATGTTTAGTGGCGGAAGTGGCGCATGCCAGTAAAGACCATGGCCATGCCCGCTTCATCAGCGGCAGCAATGACTTCTTCATCTCGCATTGAGCCGCCGGGCTGAATAACCGCCGTAATGCCGGCCTCTGCCGCGGCATCGATGCCATCGCGGAATGGGAAGAAGGCATCTGAAGCCATTACCGACCCCGGCACTTCTAAGTTTTCATCAGCCGCTTTAATACCGGCTATTTTAGCCGAGTAAACGCGACTCATTTGACCCGCACCCACACCAATGGTCATGCCATCACGGGCATAGACAATGGCATTGGATTTAACAAATTTAGCGACCTTCCAGCAGAACAACAGATCTTTTAACTCTTGTTCAGTAGGCTGGCGTTTAGAAACCACTTTCAGGTCATCTAACCCCACCATGCCTTGATCACGGTCTTGCACTAAGATACCGCCATTGACGCGCTTGATGTCAGTGCCGGTGGTTTTGGTTGACCATTGGCCACACTCTAGTAGGCGTACGTTCTTCTTCGCTGCCACGATCTGTGCCGCTTCTTCAGAAATGCTTGGAGCAATAATCACTTCTACAAACTGGCGCGCAACAATGGCTTCTGCGGTATCGCCGTCTAGCTCACGGTTAAAGGCAATAATACCGCCAAACGCTGAAGTAGGGTCGGTTTTAAAGGCACGGTCGTAGGCGGCAAGAATATTGTCATCTACCGCAACACCACACGGGTTCGCGTGCTTCACAATAACACACGCCGGTTGCTCAAATTCTTTCACGCATTCAAGCGCGGCGTCAGTGTCGGCGATGTTATTGTAAGATAACGCTTTACCTTGTAGCTGCTTCGCGGTGGCAACTGAGGCCTCTTCAATGTCGTTTTCAACATAGAAAGCGGCGTCTTGGTGTGAGTTTTCACCGTAGCGCATGTCTTGCTTTTTGGTAAATTGCATATTGATGGTGCGTGGGAACTTGGTTTCCTCGGCAGCTTCTTCGGTGTGATCTGGTACCATCTTGCCGAAGTAGTTGGCAATCATGCCATCGTACTGTGCGGTATGCTCATAGGCGGCAATAGCAAGGTCAAAGCGGGTTTTATAAGTAGTTGAGCCCTGGTTGGCTTTCATCTCATTGATTACGCGGCCATAGTCTTTGGCATTAACCACAATGGTAACGTCTTTGTGGTTTTTTGCTGCGGCACGAACCATAGTTGGGCCACCAATATCAATATTTTCGATAGCGTCTTCCAGTGAGCAGTCAGCTTTCGCAACTGTTTGTGCGAAGGGGTATAAGTTGACTACTACCATGTCGATCGCTGAAATATTATTTTCAGTCATCACGTCTTCGTCTTGGCCGCGACGTCCTAGAATACCGCCGTGAACTTTCGGGTGAAGTGTCTTTACGCGACCATCCATGATCTCTGGGTGGCCAGTGTAATCAGAAACTTCTGTTACCTTAATGCCGTTGTCTGCAAGGAGTTTACAGGTACCGCCAGTTGATAAAATTTCAACGCCTTGGGCTGCAAGGGCTGAGGCGAATTCAACGATACCGGTTTTGTCTGACACGCTTAATAGGGCGCGACGAATTGGACGATGTATATCCATGATGGTTCAGGTTTCCTCAATGATTAGTTAAGGGCTAGCTTAGAAAGACGCTATTTTAACGCATTATGGCGCAGAAGACGATGCATATTGCCGTGATAAAGGTGAGAAAAAAGTGATAAAGAAAGGATAAATGTCCGTTTTATAGCTTTTTGTCTGGGCTATTCAGTTACTTTGCTGCAAATTGTAAGGGGTTATTGACTGTGCTTCGGCTAAGAGCAAGTCCAGAACATCCAAGTGTCACGCAGCGACATATTAGGTTTGATAGTTTCAGTAGGCACCAGTGGTAAGCTGGCCAACGGTGCAGCGATCTTAAAAAATTACTTAGTGAGTCAATACGAGTGCAGCTTTATAACCATGCATCGCGCCTGGTCTAAGCTTAATCCGCTTAATTAGTTTAGCTTGTTTATGTGGTGTGTTTAATTGATGTTAACAGTTGTTGCTTTTGTGTTTTTCTGTTGTTATGTTGGTCGTGTTGCTCATTTAATGAGTAGCTTTACAAATATATAAGTTCTACAACAGAATTTTTTTAAGGAATATACAATGTCATTTATTTTAAAACATAGAGAACATTCAGAAGCCGCTTTCCAAGAATTGCACGCTGAGGAATTAGAGAAAATTGCTGGTGGTGCGGCGCAGCAAAAGGCTTCAATGAATACTTATACCACTGGGGATAAGGATGGAGATGGAAATATGGATTTTGATGGATCCGATGATTAATTTATCCATTTGACTAGTTACTTCCGATAGTTTTTTGTTGTTATCGGAATTTAGAAGAAGTTTACATATGAGCAACTTAGACAGAGCAATTCTAATACTTGGCACGGAGGACGATCCTCATGTATCCAGAGTGTCCAAAAGACTTCAAAGCCACTTTAAAGCAAACGTAATAACGCTAGATTATTTGAATGGAGTAAAGTTTTCTTGCTCATTAAATCAGCATAATGAGCTAAAAGTTGTTATTGATGGTCAAGTTCTGCCTAAAAAGCTTTTGATTTGGGATCGAGATAAAATTTTACCTGGCACTCACGCCTACTTAAAGGGTGATGATAATAATAGTAAACACTGGGCAGCAAGAGAGTGGAAAGCTTTGTTTAAGCTACTTTCAGGCTTTAACAAAAGCTACACTATTAACACCTTAGAGGCTAAAAGTTGCCTATTAAAACCTTATCAGCAGATTATTGCCCATGACTCAGGCTTTTGCACTCCCACCACGTTAATCACAAACCATAAGCAGGATTTAATTCGTTTTTCTGAAGAGAGTCAAAGCGGTTTGATCATGAAGTCTCTTTCGGGTGGAAATTTTGTCAAGGTACATGATGATGGCAGTGAGTCCTATCAAAACGTGATGACCATGCGTGTGTCCGAATCAACTATAAGAGAGCTAGATGAACAAGATTTACAATATCACCCTCATTTTTTTCAAAATGAAATTGATAAAGAGTATGAACTTAGGGTTGTTGTGATTAACCAAGATATCTTTGCTTTTTCAATAAACTCTCAAGAAAGCTCTTTAACAGAGTTAGATTGGAGAAGAGGTATATCTAAGCTAGATTACGAGCTAATTAAGCTTCCGGAGAGTACTATCAGTTGCATCAATAAATTTATGAAAAATATGAAGCTCTTTACGGGTAGTTTAGACTTGATAGTTGATAAAAAAGGCCAGACATTTTTTATCGAGTGTAACCAAGATGGTGCATGGGGCTGGCTGGATGATGTTTTATCTGGTGATATTGCGAATTCATTTGCGAAGAATATTTTTCAGAGATTAAGTGAACTTTAAGCGTATGCTGTTTTGTTTTGCAAATAGGTATTTAACTTTTACAATTTTTATTATACTTCTTAGCTGTTCTTTCAGCTGTTTTTCCACACCCCTCCAAGAACAGAAATTTAAAGCTGCATTTCAAAAGCACCAAGCAATTCCATCACTAGAAAATTATATAGAACTAAGAAATAGCTATTCATTAATCGATAGAGAGCAGACTGACTTGCAAAAGCGGTGGATGTTTGCTCAGCAGATAGCTGCAGTAGACACATTTTATGGTCGATACATAGATGCTGAGAGTAGGTTATATAAAGTAAGGCCTAACTATGGTAAGGCCAAACAGTGCCCAGGCGATAGCGACTCAGCTGTAGCAGCGATAGAGACTCTAAGCACACTTTTAAATGACACTGAGCTACTTTTAATTAATGAGTCTCATACGCGCTTATCAACTCGAAGTTTTAACTTAAGAATATTAAGTATGTTAAAAGGAAGTGGGTTTACCCACTTAGCTATTGAAGCTCTTTCTGATCGAATTGAGACAAGTCAGGTGTTAAGAAATTGGGTGCCTCAAGCAAATGGTGATTTCGGTTACTACACGAGTGAACCTTTGATGGCCGAAATTATCAGGGAAGCGCAGAAATTAGGCTTTGTTCTAATTGCTTATGATGATTTCCCCAAAGGAGGCAGAGAAGCACGGGAGGAGTATCAGGCGACATCTATTGCAAGTATAGTTAATGACAATAAAACGGCCAAGGTTGTGGTGTTAGCTGGTTATTCTCATATTTACCGTAATAACGGTTGGATGGCTGAGCGGTTGGTGAGAAAGATTAACAAAAAGCTTCTATCGGTAGATCAAGTAAGGTTTTTAAATGGCTGCTCTAATTTTGAGCAAAGCATCCGCTTCCCTTATTTTATTCAGGATAAAGAAGGGAATATTTGGAGTGATAGACCTGATAGGGTTGATGTAAGTGTGATCCATAAAACTATTATTGATCCACAAACTAGAAGGCCCTCTTGGTTGGGCTTAAATAAAAAATACAAACCAATAAAGGTAGATAAAAGAGAGTGTAATAATAGCTTTCCATGCTTAATTTCAGTGTATTATTCAAATGAAAGTAACACCGCCACTCCTGCCGCAAAAAGATTTTTGGAAAGTGAGAATGACTCTAGTTGGATTTTTCTCGCTCCAGGAAAGTATAGATATAAAATTGTGAATAATGATGGAAGAGTAAAACGCCGAGTTTTTTCAGTAGCTTATACAGGGGGAGAGTGAGGGAAGCAAAACTCTGTTTCAAACGATAACGCCTAAATATCTATGTATTTATTTAGAGGAGAGTATCAAAGTAGGTCGCCTACTGCGATAATACCATGTTTCAATTTTGGGTTGGCATTGTCAAGCTTTCAACGTATGCACTGTCCCAGTATAAAGCAGTTTCATCAAGCCACTTTCACTAAGGAACCGTATTTAGTTTTGTTAAGTTAAGAAAGTTAAGGGCGCTGTAACCTTCCAGAAAATCGGGGCTGTTATTAGTAGAGAGTTCTGATGTAATAAAAATAAAGTAATGGCATTTTCTATGCGCAAATCATGATATCTAGACAGTCAGCTCCTGCGATGTTGAAGCAGAAAATGATACTGCTGTATACCTAGCTAAATAAGCCTACTAAGAACACTTACAACGAACTTTTTAACAGCACAGTTCGTCATGCATGTCGCCACGCACTAGATTTACATGCGTTAAGTAGGCACAAAAACTTGCTAATGAATGAGTTTGAATATATAACAACGAAAGGCCAAATTATGGCCATTGGCTGGATCCCACCCAAGTTTTTAACGAAAGCGGTTCACTAGTTCTACTAATAACTGCTGCTTAAAATGGGGAAACTACAATTCCGCTAGTCCTACTCACTAAAAGTATGTTTATATCCAAACTAGTTTTTTAGTTTACGTCATAAATCAGGGATAGCGTTATTTAACTATTTTTTATGGCTAACACTAAGCGTAGATTATTAAGACATTTTATTTAGAGGTTATATGAAAAAAATCGTTGCAGCAGTGCTCACTCTGGGTTTATCAGGTTGTGCTAGCACGCATATTCAAAAGGGAGTTGATGTCTCAAAAAAAAGCAGTTTCGCGGTGATAAAAACAGAGACAGAAAAGGAACATACGTTTTTAACCGGGCTCGATCAGCGTGTTGTAATAAAGTCTCTTAATGGAGAAATGTTAGCGCTTCCCGGGAATGTTTATCCTGCCCCAGATGTTTTAAATGTTGCAAGCGGTGTCCACAAGGTAGAAGTCCAATATCGCTATAAGAACTCATACGCAAACGGCTGCGTCTGGATAGATGCTAAAGCAGGCAATAGTTACTTGATAAGAAGAAAGCTTGTAAACTATGCAGTGACGTTCTGGGTTGAAAATACAGATACCAACGAAGTGGTAGGTGGTATTTGCGGTACGGAGCCTACATAAGCTTTATTTAGGAAGTTTGCTTGGAGTGAACTCAATTGATATAAAGGACTACTAATTAAGCTAGATTGAATTCAGCTGATGATTCTTATTAAGAAGCTGTTGATCTGTATATTCGCCGGATTCGTTTGAGCATCGGGCTTTAAAAGATCAACAGCTCTAGTATTATTTAGCTAGCTCTAGTTCATGCCGTATTTTTTCAACTTCTTGCGCAGTGTGCCACGGTTGATACCTAGTAGGATCGCCGCACGCGTTTGGTTACCACGAGTGTAAGTCATCACCTCTTCTAACAAAGGTGCTTCAAGCTCAGAAAGAACTAACTCATAAACGTCTTGCACGTCTTGACCATTAAGCTGCTTCAAGTAGTGGTGCACAGCTTTTTTTACTGCATCGCGCAAAGGTTGCGGTTTCTCTTGTGACTGAACGTGAGCGTTAGTAATGAATGGAGAAGTCACATTTTGTTCAAACATCGTTATGTCTCTTTCTTAGTTAGCCTGTAGGGGAAAGTGGTGTTACTTACCCCAATGTTTCAAAATAGTTTTCTAATGCTTGGACTTGCGCTTGTGGCGTTTCCAAGGCATTGAATACCCGCCTAAATTGACCTTCGTGGTCATGGGCTTGCAAATACCAAGACACATGTTTGCGTGCGATACGCGCTCCCATTGGCTCACCGTAGAATTGATGAAGGTTCACTAAGTGCTCCATCATTATTGCCTTCACCTCTGCTATCTCAGGTGTAGGCAAGTGCTCTCCGGTGCGCAAATAGTGGTCTATCTCTCGGAAAATCCAAGGACGACCTTGGGCGGCTCGACCAATCATGATGGCATCTGCGCCCGTATAATCCAAAACCTGTTTGGCTTTCTCTGGCGACGTGATATCACCATTAGCAACCACAGGGATAGATACTGAACGTTTTATCTCTCTTATCGTGGCGTACTCCGCTTCCCCTTTGTACATGCATTTGCGCGTACGGCCATGTACGGCAAGCGAGGCAATACCTCGACGTTCAGCAATTTTCGCAATCTCAACCCCATTACGGTTATCGGTATCCCAGCCAGTACGAATTTTCAAAGAAACTGGTACATCAACAGCATTCACGACTGCTGTTACAATTTCTTCTACTAACTCGGGATACTGTAATAATGCAGAGCCTGCGAGTTTTTTGTTCACTTTCTTAGCGGGACAGCCCATATTGATATCTATGATCTGCGCGCCATTTGCTACATTAAACTGAGCCGCTTGCGCCATCAGCTCTGGATCAGCGCCAGCTATTTGCACCGAACGTATGCCCGACTCACCACTGTGATCCATGCGATTTTGCGACTTATCGGTTTTCCACACTTTTGGATTTGAAGACAACATTTCCGAAACCGCCAGCCCGGCACCAAGTCGACGACATAACTGCCGAAACGGTCTGTCGGTGATCCCAGCCATGGGCGCTACGATAAGATTGTTTTCAAGTTGGTATGGACCAATTCGCACTTCAGTTTAATCCGCCTTTCTTCAAGGGGCGCTAAGTTTACGGTTTTTTTTGCAAAAATCAAAGGTTATAAATTGAACATAATTGTTTTTTTTTTGAGCTTGATGGGTTGACTTTTGATAACAACCTGAGAGTAATGATGATTTGCTCTAAAAATATACAAAGTTGACTTTCTGTGGACTTTCTGTCTGCAAAAAATGGCCTGTAAAAAATGCGTAAAGCCTGTTAAATACAGGCTTTACCAGTTATAAACTACTAACTTTTTGCGGTTGTGCGAGATTGCAATTTTGAGCCGTGATTGCGTTACTTTTTCACTCCGCTCACCCGAGTCCATTCGCCTTCTTGAGCCACCTCATCCAAATTCAGGAAAGGGGCATACACATCAGCAACGCTTTGTGCTTGCTCTGCTAGGATCCCTGACATGGCAATCTTACCGTGTTCACCTAAGAAGCCTAAGATCACTTGGTGGAGCTCACGTAGTGGCTGGGCAAGAATATTGGCGACAACGATGTCGGCGGTAAACTGCGGCTGGTTTTCTGGTAAGTACACTTCCAGTTGCTCGGCAACGCCATTGCGTACGGCATTATCACGACTAGCGAGCAATGCTTGGGGGTCAATATCAATACCGATCACGCGCTCGGCGCCCAGCTTAATGGCAGCAATACCTAAAATGCCGGAGCCACAACCAAAGTCGACCACGGTTTTGCCGCTGAGGTCTTGTTGTTCTAACCACTGTAAGCACAGTGCCGTGGTGGCGTGTGTGCCGGTGCCAAACGCAAGACCTGGGTCCAACAGCACGTTAACGGCGTCAGGCTCGGGAATATCGCGCCAGCTCGGGCAGATCCATAAACGCTCACCGAACTTGATAGGGTGGAAGTTATCCATCCACTCGCGTTCCCAGTCTTTGTCCTCAAGCTGCTCTAACTTGTATTTTAGTGATTTATCATGCAGAGCTTGTAGATAGTCAACCACGGCTTGCATATCGTGACTGGCATCGAATAAACCAATAACTGTGGTCTCTGGCCATAAAATGACTTCGCCGGGCTTAGGTTCGTATACCGGGTTATTTTGGCTATCCATAAACGTGACCGAAGGACAGCCAACGTCCATCAGTAGGTCGCTAAGGGCATCGGCATCGGCTTTATCAGCATCAATTCGGATTTGGATCCAGGCCATGAGTGTTTACCTTTGTGTTGCGGTTACTATTAACTATAAAAAAGGCCGCTACATAGCGGCCTAGTCTTATTCTGCTATCTGTTAGCCTTTAACATCTAAAAAGCTCTTTAACAGATCTGAGCGTGATGGGTGGCGTAGCTTACGCAACGCTTTGGCTTCAATCTGACGAATACGCTCACGGGTAACGTCAAACTGCTTACCTACCTCTTCAAGCGTGTGGTCGGTGTTCATGTCGATACCAAAACGCATCCGTAGTACTTTGGCCTCACGTGCTGTTAGTCCTGCTAACACCTCGTTGGTGGCACCACGTAGGCTCTCCATGGTGGCAGAGTCAATTGGTGAGTCGATAGTGGTATCTTCAATGAAGTCACCAAGATGTGAATCTTCATCATCACCAATGGGCGTTTCCATGGAAATTGGCTCTTTGGCGATTTTCAGCACCTTACGGATTTTGTCTTCTGGCATCACCATGCGCTCTGCTAACTCTTCTGGGCTAGGCTCACGACCCATTTCCTGTAGCATTTGACGAGAGATACGATTGAGTTTGTTAATCGTCTCTATCATGTGTACTGGGATACGGATGGTTCTTGCTTGGTCAGCAATCGATCGAGTAATTGCCTGACGGATCCACCAAGTAGCATACGTTGAAAACTTATAACCACGACGATATTCGAACTTATCTACCGCTTTCATCAGACCGATGTTACCTTCTTGGATCAAGTCCAAGAACTGTAAGCCACGGTTGGTGTATTTTTTCGCAATGGAAATAACCAGACGTAAGTTGGCTTCAACCATCTCTTTCTTCGCGCGGCGAGCTTTCGCTTCACCAATGCTCATACGACGGTTGATGTCTTTAATGCGCTCGATACTCAGGCCTGTGCCTTCTTCAAACGCTTTCAATTTATTAATGCAACGCTCAATTTCAGGTTTCACTTCAGCTAGTTTTACTGAGTGTTTCTCACCTGATGCGATTTCAGCATCGATCCAAGCAGTATCGGTTTCGTTATTAGCAAAATGCTTAACAAACAGTTTCTTTGGTAGCTTCGCTACTTGAACCGCTTGTTTCATGATGATGCGCTCTTGTACACGCACTTTGTCCATCATGTCACGCATGTTATTGACCATGCGATCGAACTGCTTCGGTACTAGTTTGAAGGTACGGAAGTGATCACCGATTTCTTTAATCGCGGCTTGTGCATCTGGGTGTGAACGGCCTTTGCTGGCAAAGATTTCACGGGCATTGTTATACAAAGAACGCAGGCGCTCGAAGTGTTCACGAGCTTCTTCAGGATCTGGGCCTGAATCGCCTTCTTCTTCGTCGTCATCGTCATCGACGTCGTCATCTTCGTCTTCTAAATCTTCGTCACTTAGCTCAGAGCCAATGTGAGTTGCCGAGATAGGAGCATCACCATCTTCCACGGCATTAGGATCAAAGAAACCAGAAACAATGTCGCTTAAGCGCATTTCTTCGGCTTCAAATTTATCCCACTGCTCAAGTAGGTAAGTGATCGCTTCTGGGTACTCAGCAACAGAAATTTGTACTTGGTTGATCCCTTCTTCAATGCGTTTTGCGATTTGGATCTCACCTTCACGCGTCAGAAGCTCAACAGTACCCATTTCACGCATGTACATGCGAACTGGGTCGGTAGTGCGGCCAATTTCTTTTTCTACTGTAGCTAGAGCCGCAGCGGCTGCCTCGGCAGCGTCCTCATCTGTTGTGGTTTCTTGCATCATCAACTCGTCAGCATCAGGCGCATTTTCAGAGACCTGAATACCCATATCGTTGATCATGCTAATGATGTCTTCTACTTGATCTGAGTCAATGATGTCTTGTGGAAGGTGATCGTTAACTTCTGCAAAAGTTAAGTAACCTTGCTCTTTACCTTTCTGAATCAGAAGTTTGAGTTGTGACTGAGGAGTTTGATCCATAGAGAAATTTGCTTCCACTCTGAAAAGTTGATACAACAGGCGCCAGCTAAAACACAGCTAAAATTTTGATGACGCAGTGAATAGAACAGTATAGCACCGAAAATCTTGATTGACTAGGGCTTCTAGCGTTTTAGCGCTTGTGTTAACAAGGCCAGCTCAAGCCGTTCCTCTTTGTTTAGTCCTTCGGTTTTGTCCTTAATAGATAAGGTCTCATGACGGTAATTTAAACACTGATCTTCAATAAATTGAAAAGTATCTTTAAATTCTGCTTCCAGTCGCTCTTCACTGACCCCATGTTGCCATACCGCTAACTTTTGCAAGGCACTGAATTCGCTTTGTTCACGAAAGTACTCCAGTAACTGTGCTGTCGTGAGCTGTTGGTTTTGTATACACAGTGATTGCAATTTTAACAACAGCTCAATTCCTGGGATGGCCATTTCAGCCAGCTCTGGCATATATTCCACTTGCCTACCTAGCTGAGGGTGCTGTAACAGTAGGCCAATTGCGCGGCGCATGGGGGTCACTTTAAATTGCCGTTCAATTTTGTGTTGGTGTTTATTGCTTGCCAGCTTAGCGCTCAGTTGTTCACGAGTACGACCGATTAACCGTGCTAGGGTCTCCAGCAGGGTTTCTTGATAATAGTCACTGGGAATTTTATTAATCAGTGGGATCGCATCACTTAATAACTTGGCTTTGCCGGCATCGTTAGTTAAGTCGCACTGTTCACGGAGCTTATTAAAAATGACTTGGGTGTAATCGGTGGCATCTTCGTAGCGGGCTTCAAATGCCGCTTTGCCTTCTTGTTGCACTAAGGAGTCGGGATCTTCGCCGTCGGGCAGAAAGACAAATTGCAGTGACTTACCGTCTTTTAAGTTGGGTAACGCGTGCTCCAATGCTCGCCACGCGGCATCTCGACCTGCGCGGTCGCCATCATAACAGCAGATCACACGATCGGTATTGCGAAACAAGGTTTGCATATGCTCAGCCGTGGTGGCAGTGCCTAGCGCAGCAGCGGCATAATCAATGCCTTGTTCAGCCAATGCCACGACATCCATATAGCCCTCAACGATTAATACTTTTTCGAGGTTTTTATGGGCTTGTTTTGCTTCATAAAAACCATAAAGCTCAAAGCTTTTATGAAAAATACGGGTTTCCGGTGAGTTGAGGTATTTTGGCCCTTGTTCATCGCCCATAATACGTCCGCCAAACGCCACCACGCGACCGCGCTTATCTCGGATTGGGAACATTAAACGATCGCGAAAAAAGTCAAATTGACGACCAGGGGTTTTCTCTGATGCTAACTTTAAATCCAGCAGTTGTTGTTTGTGCTCTGGCTTGCGAGCCACTTGTTGGCATAACGACTCCCATTCTGGCGGTGCGTAGCCAATCATAAATTTTTGTACCGTTTCACCACTTAGCCCACGACCTTTAACGTAGTCGATGACGGCGGCTGCATTGCTGTGGTGTTTTAGTTGGTGCTGATAGAACTTGGCCGCCTGTAACATCAAATCGTAGTCAGATTTTTTTTCTTCGAATGAACGCTGTGGCCCTTGAGGCGCATTTTCTCTGGGAACCTCAAGGTTCATTAGGGCGGCAAGCTCTTCAATGGCATCGACAAATTCGAGCTTTTCATACTCCATCATAAAAGTAATGGCGTTACCGTTGGCGCCACAACCAAAGCAGTGATAGAACTGCTTTTCTCGTGAAACAGTAAAGGAAGGCGTTTTTTCATTGTGAAAAGGACAGCAGGCTTGGTAGTCTTTTCCTGCTTTTTTTAATCCTACACGGCTATCGATTAACTCGACAATGTCTGCTCTTGCCAGTAAGTCATCAATAAATTGTCTAGGGATTTTACCTTTCATGTATGTTCCGTTGTCGACGCTAATTGTTCGACATTATACCAAGTATCAGAAATAAAAAATCAACTTCTCATTATTTGCCAGATAAAATGTCGCAGATAGCAAAGGTGAGTTGGGTTTCAGGGGGAGATGGCCCAAAAACGAAGAAACCGAGCACTGGGCTCGGTTTGCTAAATCTATCATACTTCAGTATGTGGGTTAGGCAGTTAGTCTTTGCTTAATTAAGCCAGACAATTTGCCCATGTCAGCGCGACCCTCGGCTTTAGCCTTGATGGCGCCCATGACTTTACCCATGTCTTGCATGCCAGATGCACCAGTTTGTGCAATCACAGCATCAATAAGCTCAACCACTTCTTCGTCACTTAAAGGTTGTGGAAGAAAGGTTTCTAGTACGCTGATTTCGTTAGCTTCAATTTCGGCTAAATCTTCACGACCAGCTTCAGTATACTGGTTATAAGAGTCGCGACGTTGTTTAACCAGCTTCACCAAGACGGCGGTAATACCGGCGTCATCGAGTGTTACTTGATTGTCGATTTCTCGCTGTTTAATTTCAGCAAGTACCGCACGAACAGCACCAAGACGAGTTTTGTCTTTGGCCTTCATCGCTTCTTTTTGTGCATCTTTCAGCGTAACTAATAAGCTCATTGCAGCAAGACCGTCACTGACTAGTATAATTTAACGCGACGTGCGTTTTCGCGAGAAAGCTTCTTCATGTGACGCTTTACTGCAGCCGCTTTTTTACGCTTACGCTCTGCAGTTGGTTTTTCATAGTGCTCGCGACGACGAACTTCTGAAAGGATACCTGCTTTTTCACATGAACGTTTGAAACGACGTAGTGCAACGTCAAACGGTTCGTTTTCTCTTACTTTAATAACTGGCATTAAAAATTCACCTACCTAATTAATGAGCTAAGCTCTAATTTGGCTACAAAATAGCCAATTGGTTCAAAAATGGTGCGGTATTGTAATCCGAAGCAATAGCGCATGTAAAGTCTAAATTATAGCTAAAACCCGAGCGCCTGTCACATCCGCAACTCGGGCATAACCTAAGTTATGTTCTGCGGTATAACCGACATGTCACTTGGCCTGCTTGTTTTTCTTTTACAATCGTCCAGTTAGCTGGGAACTGGGGGTGAGCCTCGCGCTCAAATTCAACATAAATAAGGGCCTGTTCGCCAAGCCAAGCCTGGCTTTCTAGCAGCTCGCAACAAGGTGCGAGGAGGTTTTTTCTAAATGGTGGATCGAGAAACACTAAATCAAACTGTTGCGCAGAACGATTATGGCCAAGCTCGGTTAATGCATCAGCGTTGATAATGTTGGCATTAGTTAACTGCAATAATTCACTATTATTTTGCAGTTGCTGGGCGGCACAGCGGTCAAGCTCAATAAAAGTGGCCTCAGCAGCAAACCGTGACAGCGCCTCAAATCCCAAGCTTCCGGCACCAGCAAAGCAGTCCATCACCTTGGCATCGCGGACATCCATCATCAACCAATTGAACAGGGTTTCTTTTACTCTATCGGTGGTGGGTCTGAGTCCTTCGATATCATGCACAGGTAGCTTACGACCGCGGTATTGACCGCTGATTATGCGAATAAACCCTGTTGCTTTGCTATGTTGCTTCGGCTTTGTTCTTCTCATGTTAACGTTACTGTATTAATAGCTGTGGTTTATTGCTTCAGGATTTTTCATCCTCGAGGATCGTGGTACACTTGCTGGCAATTTTATCATACATATTTAGGTTGCCACTGCTGGCAATCTCTCGAGCCCAAAACAATGGTTATGCCGGTCTTGCTGCCTTAGAGCAACTGATGAGTCCGGAAACGATGAGTAGTGTATCAATATCAGCGCAACTTTGCTTTGGGTTTATGCAATTTAATAACACGGTCAGAAGTGAATATGGGAAAGAAAAATAAGTTTTTATCTTGGTTAGGTTTTGGTAAGTCAGATAAAGCAGAGCAAGAAGCTGAACGCCAAGCACAGCAAGAGCAGCAACAGGCCGAACAACTAGCGCAGCAAGCCAAAGAACAAGCTGAACGTGAAGAGGCAGAGCGTCAGGCACAGCTGGCCAAAGAACAAGCTGAACGTGAAGAGGCAGAGCGTCAAGCACAGCTGGCCAAAGAACAAGCTGAGCGTGAAGAAGCAGATCGTCAAGCACAGCTGGCGAAAGAACAAGCTGAACGTGAAGAAGCAGAACGTCAAGCGCAGCTGGCCAAAGAACAAGCTGAACGTGAAGAAACAGAACGTCAAGCACAGCTGGCGAAAGAACAAGCTGAACGTGAAGAAGCAGATCGTCAAGCACAGCTGGCCAAAGAACAAGCCGAGCGTGAAGAAGCAGAGCGTCAAGCACAGCTGGCCAAAGAACAAGCTGAGCGTGAAGAAACAGAACGTCAAGCACAGCTGGCGAAAGAACAAGCTGAACGTGAAGAAGCAGATCGTCAAGCACAGCTGGCCAAAGAACAAGCCGAGCGTGAAGAAGCAGAGCGTCAAGCACAGCTGGCCAAAGAACAAGCTGAGCGTGAAGAAGCAGAACGTCAAGCGCAGCTGGCGAAAGAACAAGCTGAGCGTGAAGAAGCCGAGCGTCAAGCGCAGCTGGCCAAAGAACAAGCTGAGCGTGAAGAAGCACTACGTCAGGCACAACTGGCGAAAGAGCAAGCCGAGCGTGAAGAGGCAGAGCGACAGGCTCAGCTGGCCAAAGAGCAAGCCGAGCGTGAAGAGGCAGAACGTCAGGCACAGCTGGCGAAAGAGCAGGCCGAGCGTGAAGAAGCCGAGCGTCAGGCACAGTTGGCGAAAGAACAAGCTGAGCGTGAAGAAGCAGAACGTCAGGCTCAGCTGGCGAAAGAGCAGGCCGAGCGTGAAGAAGCCGAGCGTCAAGCTCAGCTGGTGAAAGAACAAGCCGAACGTGAAGAAGCAGAACGTCAGGCACAGCTGGCGAAAGAACAAGCTGAACGTGAAGAGGCAGAGCGTCAGGCACAGTTGGCGAAAGAGCAAGAAAAGCCGAAAAAAGCAGGCTTTTTTAGCCGATTAAAACAAGGCTTATTAAAAACCAAAGCCAACATTGGTTCTGGTTTTGCTTCCGTATTCAAAGGTAAGAAAATCGATGATGAGCTGTTTGAGGATTTAGAAACTCAATTATTAACAGCCGACATTGGTGTTGAAACCACCATGAAGCTAATTGATAGCCTCACTGATGCCGCTGACAGAAAGCAGCTTAAAGATGGTGAAGCCTTATATGAGCTGATGAAAAAGGAAATGGCGGAGATTTTAAAAACGGCTGAACAGCCATTAGAGATCCCAGCAAATAAGAAGCCTTATGTGATTTTGATGGTTGGCGTTAATGGCGTGGGCAAAACCACCACCATAGGTAAGCTGGCTAAGCAGTTCCAAAGCGAAGGCAAATCGGTCATGTTAGCTGCCGGCGATACATTCCGTGCTGCAGCCGTTGAGCAGTTGCAGGTCTGGGGCGAGCGCAATAGCATTCCTGTGGTGGCCCAGCATACCGGTGCCGATTCTGCTTCAGTGGTGTTTGATGCCTTTCAGGCGGCACAAGCCAGAGGTGTCGACGTATTGATTGCCGACACGGCAGGGCGATTGCAAAACAAAGATAACTTGATGCAAGAACTAGAGAAAATTGCTCGAGTAATGAAAAAACTGGATCCAGATGCACCACATGAAGTGATGTTGACCATTGATGCCGGCACCGGGCAAAACGCCATTAGCCAGGTGAAGTTATTTAATCAGGCGGTGGGCTTAACAGGGATTGCGCTGACTAAACTGGATGGTACTGCGAAAGGTGGGGTTATCTTTGCGGTGGCCGATCAGTTTAAAGTGCCCATTCGCTACATTGGTGTAGGCGAAGGCATTGATGACCTGCGTACTTTCAAAAGTGACGACTTTATAGAGGCATTGTTTAGCCAAGAGTAATGAGTTACACAGCGGGCGTTAGTGCCCGTTTTGTCTTATGGGTGCAGCAACAACAGCGACAGGTAATCACTAAGCAAAGTCTTAGAGCGGAACGAGTTACCGTTAGGCATAATAATGATAAGAGGCCAAAATGATTCAGTTTAACGACGTGAGCAAGACCTATCCCGGCGGCCATAAAGCACTCGAAAAGGTCAGCTTTGAGCTTGGCAAAGGAGAGCTGGCCTTTTTAACTGGTCATAGTGGGGCAGGAAAAAGTACCTTATTAAAGCTTATCAGTGTGATGGAGCGACCATCGGCAGGAAAGGTGGCGATCAATGGCGTTGACTTAAATACGGTACCGAATCGCAAAATTCCTTTTGTCCGTCGCGATATTGGCATTATTTTCCAAAACCACCGTTTGCTTGAGCGTTACAACGTATTTGATAATGTGGCGTTGCCATTGGTGATTGAAGGGATGCACCATAAACAAATCAGTAAACGGGTTCATGCCGCACTTGATAAAGTAGGGCTACTAGACAAAGTACGTTGTCATCCTAGTGTGTTATCAGGGGGAGAGCAGCAGCGGGTGGGAATTGCCCGAGCTATTGTAAACTCTCCACCTTTGTTACTGGCGGATGAGCCTACAGGGAACCTTGACCCTGAGTTGTCGATGGAGATCCTCAATTTGTTTGAAGAATTTAATCAACATGGTACTTCCGTGCTCATAGCAACCCACGATTTAGGGTTAATTGCGCGTATGCGTTATCGCAGCTTAACCTTGAATCAAGGCAAGCTAATGCAAGATCCGTTAGCAGAGGGAATGCTATGAGTTTGCTATTTAAAGGTCACAATGGCCAGTCGCAAAAAACAGATAAATCCATTTTCCATCACTTTTACTTTTTTTGTTTGATGATAATTCGCCAAGGAGTACAAAGCCTTGGCGAAATGTGGCGCACCCCATTGGCGTCGATGATGACAATTCTAGTTTTGGGGCTAAGCTTAACTCTGCCTGCCACGCTTTATGTGGTGGTTAAAAATGTGCAGCAAGTCAGTAGTGGCTTTAAAGAGGCCTCGGAGATTTCGCTGTTTGTTAAAGAGCACATGACTGCAGCCCAAACGCAAACTCTGGTGAAGCGTTTAGCACTCTACTCTGAGGTAGATAAGGTTGTATTAATCGATAAACGTGCTGCGCTGGAGGAGTTTAAATCCATGTCTGGCTTTGGCCAAGCGCTCGATTATTTAACAGAAAACCCATTGCCAAACGTGGTGTTGGTCACTCCAACAAGTCGTTTTAGTAAACCGCAAGCGGCAGCCGAGTTATTAGAAAAACTCGAAAAAGAGCGTGAAGTTGAGTTTGGCAAGCTGGATATCGAGTGGTTAGAGCGCTTAAACGCCTTGCTCGCCTTATTAAAAGAAAGTGTTATTACCGTGGGCTTTTTGCTGCTCAGTGCGGTGATCTTAATTATTGGTAATACCATAAGGTTATCGATTATGGATAAAAAGGAAGAGATCCAAGTATTAAAGCTAGTTGGCGCAACCAACGCCTTCATTCAGGCGCCGTTTCTGTGGACTGGTATATGGTATGGCATTGTCGGTGGCTTAGTTGCTTTTATTTGCGTTGCTTTAATGCTGTGGTGGCTGGAGTCAGCTGTGACTATGGTGGCCGGTGTCTACCAAAGTGACTTTACCTTACAAGGGCTAGCTGGCAATGAGTTGTTGGTGCTACTAGCGACTGCTGTGGTGCTCGGCTTTGTGGGGTCATTTCTATCGGTTTATCGCTACATCAAGGAAATAGAACCAGAAAAGGTGTGATGACTGCAATTAGTGCTAATTTAGCATGGCTTTATTGCCGTTATTAGCACTGCACTTATTAGGTTTAGCACTGTCATAAAAAAATAATAACCTAAATAAAGTACTTTGAATCTCAATTTTATTGTTTAAAAACAGGGTTTTATGTTCTTTCCTTGTTTGTGTCTTTTAGCACTTGATTTTAAAAATCAAATAAAGTAGATTGCATTTAGCACTCTAGATGTTAGAGTGCTAAATATACACGAAACGCTTTATCACTGAGGTGAAACATGAGTAAAGATTTATACGCACTAGCACTAACTGGACAGCAAAGCGCAAGCATTGAAGGCTACCTTCAGTCGGTTAGCACTATCCCTATGCTTGGTGCCGAGGAAGAAAAGCGCTTAGCGACCCGTCTTCAGGAAGAAGGTGATCTTAATGCTGCAAAGCAACTCATTATGTCGCACTTGAGATTCGTCGCTCACATCGCGAAAAGTTACTCTGGTTATGGTTTGCCACAGGCCGACCTAATCCAAGAAGGTAATATTGGTCTGATGAAAGCCGTTAAACGTTTCGACCCAAGTGTTGGTGTTCGCCTAGTGTCGTTTGCAGTACATTGGATCAAAGCAGAGATCCACGAGTACGTACTGAAAAACTGGCGTATCGTGAAAGTCGCGACCACTAAAGCACAACGTAAACTGTTCTTTAATCTACGTAAGAATAAAAAGCGTCTAGGTTGGTTTAACCAAGACGAGGTAAGCACCGTTGCTAGTGAGCTAGGTGTGAGTGAAAAAGAAGTACGCGAAATGGAATCTCGTATGGCGGGGCAAGACATGGGCTTTGATCTGTCTGCTGACGATGATGATAACCAATCTAGCACCTTTTCACCGGTACAATACTTAACTGACACCAGCAGTGATGTGGCAGAAGAAGTGGAACAAGCGCAATGGCAAGAGCAATCACATAACCGCTTGTTTGCAGCATTAAAAACCTTAGACGAGCGTTCTCAAGACATTGTTAGTGCACGCTGGCTTGCCGATGAAAAAGCCACTTTGCAAGACCTAGCACAAAAATACGACGTTTCAGCTGAGCGTGTTCGTCAGTTAGAAAAGTCAGCAATGAAGAAGCTGCAAAACGCCATGAGCTAGTTTTCTTAGGCTAAAAATTCGTGTATCCAAACAATGCCGCTATTTAGCGGCATTGTTGTTTTTGCCTACAATTCAACGATTTCCAAGACTAAGAGTCGATCTAGTTAAAACTGAGCTTACAAGTGTTCGCTAATTTGATTATAATGCCGCTGTTTTTATAGTTGGAGCGATAAACTTGATTGCGGTCATTCGAATCATTTTATTAACCCTATTTATCGTGGTTAGCGCCACCATGGGGTTATTGTTATGCATTGTGCGCCCATTTCACCCTAATAATGTTCATATTATTTCAAGGTGGTATGGCTCAATGTCGCGACTTATAGGCGTCGAGTTGGTCATTACTCAGCACCCAGACACGCTCGAGTTAGCACCGGTAATGTACGTTGCCAATCACCAGAATAATTATGACCTATTTACTTTACCGGCCGTCGTACCAAAGAATACGGTGAGCATGGGTAAAAAGAGCTTAAAGTGGATCCCATTTTTTGGTCAAATGTATTGGCTTTCTGGCAATATTCTTATCGACCGAGGTAATCGCAGCAAAGCTATGGATACCCTAAGTCGTTCTGCCAAAAAAATCATTGAGACGCAGCTGTCTGTGTGGATGTTCCCTGAAGGCACGCGCAGCTATGGTCGTGGGCTACTGCCATTTAAAACCGGCGCATTTCATACGGCCATGAATGCCAAAGTGCCTGTGGTACCGGTTTGTATGAGCTCAACTCATAATAAAATTAAACTTAACCGTTGGAATAACGGTAAGGTGTATATTGATATCATGGCGCCAGAATATTTGGATGCGGATTTACCTGCAAGAGAACATGCAGCGCGGATCCATGCTAAAATGGCAGACAGAATAGCGCAATTAGATGCAACAGCGAGAGATGAATAATGGAAGACTGGCGTGAAATAAGCGAAGACATTGTCTCTTCATTACTGGAAGATGGTTCTAACCCAGAAACCCTCTATGAAGTAGAACACCACTTTGTTAGCGAAGATTTTGAAAAGCTTGAAGCGGCTGCCTTAGCTGCCTTCAAACTAGGCTACGATGTTGAAGAGCCTGCAGAACTAGAGCTTGAAGACGGTGAGAAGATCTGGGGCTTTGATGTTGTGGTTGAAGCTGAGCTTGATACCGATGTCATCATGGAGGATGTGGTCAAGTTGGAACAAGTAGCCACTGATGCTGGAATTGAATACGACGGCTGGGGCACTTACTTTCAAGAGTAATGGCTAACACTGTGATCGTGGTTGTGAGGTAAGTCGCTTACCTCATGACTCTTGTTTTACTAACCACATACCTTTTTCCTCTTTCGCACTTTCCTAAGCCACTAAGCAGCAAACACTTACCATACCTTTGTGCGAATTTTTCTTAAAATTATGGTCTTTTTTCGGGTTCAATGGTATTAATATTTATTGGCCCAACCACGTTTTAAAAGACTTATGCAGATTGTCCTCCCCATCGAAGATCTTCAACCTGGTATGTTTGTGGACAGCGTTCATAGACATAAGTCTGATGCTGGGGTCAAAATAAAATCTCGCGGCATGGTGCGAGATAAAGCCATCATTCAAAAGCTAATCGAAAAAGGTGTATTGGAACTGAAAATCGACTTTACCCAAAGCGATATTCCGGTACCTGAAAAGTATCAACAACCTGAGCCCGACAAAGAGCCGCAACCTGGGGCTGAAACAACAGCCAAAAAAGGTACGGATGGCAGCCTCTCTACTGCAAAAAGTCGTATAAAAAACAAAGCCAAGAGCACATCAAAAGAGCAATCGTTGCAGCAAGAATTTGCTGTGGCAATGCAAAAGTTTGAGAAAAACAACCGCCAAATTCAAAGCCTCTATGGTGATGTCACCTCGGGGATGAAAGTCGATATTTCGTTGCTTAATGAAGTGAGTAAAGACATCGTGGCGTCGGTGCTGCGCAACTCCAATGCCATGGCTATCTTAACGCGAATTAAAGATAAAGATGCCTACAATTGGCGCCATATGACCAACTGTGCCATTTTAATCACCGTGTTTGCAAAGCACCTGGGGCTGCAGCAGCACATTATTGAGCAGCTCGCAATGGGGGCCATGTTACACGATATTGGTCACGCTAAATTGCCCCAGGGGTTAATTAACAAACCTGGCCGCTTCACTGAGCTGGAATATAAAGCCGTTAAAAAACACGTTGCTCAGTCTTTAGGGATGAGTAAAGGCGAAGCCGGTATTACGCCCATTATGTTGGATATGATCATCAATCACCATGAACGTTTAGACGGCACTGGCTATCCACGCAAGATAAAAGGTGACGCCTTGAGTACGGCGGCGCGAATGATGGCCATTGTCGATGTCTATGATGCCATCACCGCCGATCAGCATCATAAAGAGGCTGATGAACCCATCAATGCGCTTCGTTATCTGCTGTCGAATAAAACTCAGTTTGACCCTATCTTAGTGCAGCGGTTTATTAAATGCATGGGCGTGCACCCGGTTGGCACCATCGTAAAGTTAACTAATGAACGTTTAGGGTTGGTGCTCGAGGGCAATAAAGGCGCACCTACAGCGCCTATGGTGCGCGTTTTTTATAACACCAAACACCTGCACCATGTGACGGCGAAAGATTTAGATCTTAGTCACTCCGATGTCAAAGTTATTGCCAGTGTAAGGCCTCTGGATTATCAGATTAATTTATCGCGGCTGCTTAAAGAGCAGTTGTTGGTGTAGTTGTCTTTGTGGAGAGTTTTGGTGTTTGTTCTCGTGACGGGGTTCTGCGCCCGTCCATGGGCGCCGACTGACTTTTCTTTGTCGCCCAAAGAAAAGTAAGCAAAAGAAAGGGCGCTCCCAACATCACACCGGGAACCTCAAGTAACCAGCCAATGTTAACGTTACCAGCATGTAAGGGCCATCCTTGGCCCTGACATGCTTTTTCGCGCTATCCCGGCGCTAAATAAGTTAATTGGCTGCTGACTTGAGGGTGTGATGAGGGAGGGGGTGGTGCTGCTGGTTGCTTTTTTATTCTGATAGCTATTTTATTGCTGGTAATGTTAACGAGGTTAGTGCTTTGGCTGTAAAGCAGTTTTCCTTGCAGTGATGGTATTCTGTGGAATTACCGCTTTACTTGCTTACTGAGGTGGTAAAAAGGCTGTTTTTACAGCGCTGTTTAAGGTGCTGCCAGCGCTCAGAGAGTAATGCTCCAGCGAGAGTGCTGGCCATCATTAATAGCCAAATCAGAGTGCCGGTTTCGCTGTGAAAGGCGAGGCAACAAAGCAGTAGCGACACCATGGCGCTGGCGATGGCGACGAGCCAATAGCGACTAACTGGGTTGTCACATTCGCCAGCATGCTTGCAGGCGCAGTAATTGGCTTTACACAGGGTATACACACTTAGGCCGCAAAAGCATAATGCGGCTAAAACGAATAGCAATAACATACTTCACTCCCTAGTTGGTATCACCACTAAAACTCACTCTAACCCTTGGTAAACAGTAAATTACTTAACACCCACAGACTTGCTATGGCAAACACGATAGTAGTTTGTTGCCAAGTGTTTAACCCCAAGGTGTAGGTAAGTGTATCGGAAGGCGGTGAATATGGCAATGAAATTGAGAATTAATATCATTTGGGTGGGTGTTACCTCCTCCGATGAGTTTATAAAGTGCATAATTTGCTCGATAAATGTCCACTTAATCACCTAAAAATCGCAAAAAAGAAGATTTCTCCATAACTTTTAGGTAGGGTGTCGTGAATTTATTATTTTGCCAACAATATGGAAACAAACAGTTTAAAAATGAGTAGTTACTCAGCGCTGTGAGTTTTGGTTTTGCTGGCATTGCAGTGACTAATTACACAGTGACTGAATTACAGGGGATCTTGAGAATGAATAAAGTACTAATGGGGATCATCGCTTCGGGCGCTATCCTATCTTCTTCACACGCCGTTGCTGCGGCATTTCAGTTAGCAGAGCAGAATGTATCAGGTTTAGGTCGTGCCTATGCAGGTGAAGCGGCTGTTGCAGATGATGCTTCAGTGGTTGCCCGTAACCCAGCGTTGATGTCAAAGCTTGAAGGTACTCAGGTTTCAGCGGCGCTAATGTATGTCCAGCCTGATGTCAGCCTAACAGGCACTAGTACTAACAATGGCGTTCCGGCTGCAGCCCTAAACGATAATAGCATTGCGCCAAGCGCGGTGATCCCAGCGGTATACGCAACACATAAATACGACGATAAATGGTCAATTGGTGTTGGCTCGTATTCACAGTTTGGTCTGTCAACTGAGTTTGATGAGGACTATGTTGCCGGCCAAATCGCCGGTCAAACTGAAATTGTTACCATCAATACTGGGATCTCAGCTTCTTATCAGGTTGATGAGCAGTGGAGTGTGGCATTCGGTATTAACCATGTCTATGCTGACGCAAAAATCGTCCGTAACCTAGGTGCCACCAATACGCCATTGCCTGCCAGCACTGATGCTGTGTACCTAGAAGGTGATGACCAAGGCTTTGGCTGGAACCTAGGTGTGGCTTATCAAATTGATGACGCTAACCGCCTTGGCTTTCATTACCGCAGTGAAACGGACATTACCTTTGAAGGCAGCTTTAGCAACCAGTTACCCGCAGCACTAGGCGGCTTAGCTGGCCAGTCTCTACCCGGCTCGGTTGACATTACCCTGCCTGCAATTGCTGAAATCTCAGGTACTCATCAGTTAAACCAACAAACGAACCTCCACTACAGCGTATTATGGACGGGTTGGAATAGCTTCGACGAGCTTGCCGCAGAGGTAGGTGGTGCAGGTACTGTATTCACTAAAGAAGAGAACTTCTCTAACTCTTTGCGTTTTGCTGTTGGCGGCGATTATCAACTTAGCGAGTCGGTAAAGTTACGTGCCGGTTTAGCTTATGATGAGTCTCCTGCCGATCAGGATCACCTATCTATTTCCATTCCAGACACTGACCGTACTTGGTACTCATTTGGCGCAGAATACACTATGGCTAACCAAGCGACATTAGATGTGGGTGTGAGTGTGTTACGCGGTAAAACTCAACATTTTGTCGAGCAAGATAAATCAGGCAGCGAGTGGGGCTTCCGCTCTAAAGGCCATGCGACCATCTTTGGTGTGCAGTACAACCATAAGTTCTAATCGAGCTAATTGCTTTAACATAGTAAAAAGCGGCTGTGATTTCACAGCCGCTTTTTTGTTACTTTCGTTGTTGACTTACAGTAACGATTTTAACTGATATAACAGCGCATGTGCTTGTTTTGGCGTCATGTCATCGGGGTCTACTTCTGCCAGCATAGACTCAACTTCCGATGGCTCAGGCTCAGGAGCCAATGCTAAGCTTTGCTGCTGCGGTACGTTGGCGACATTATTGCCATCGCTCACCACGCTTTGATGTTGCTCTAGCAGTGCCAGCTTTTGCTTTGCCATTTTGATCACCGCTTTAGGTACCCCCGCCAGTCCAGCCACTTGTAAGCCAAAGCTTTTACTCGCCGCGCCTTCCATTACCGTATGCTTAAAAGCAATGGTGTCGTTGTGTTCAATGGCATCAAGGTGGACGTTTACCAGTCCAGACTGTTGCTCTGCTAACTCCGTAAGCTCAAAATAGTGCGTAGCAAATAAGGTTTTCGCGGCAATATTACTGGCTAGATAATCTGCTGTGGCATAGGCCAGCGATAGGCCATCATAGGTGCTGGTGCCACGACCAATTTCATCCATTAAAACCAATGACTGTGCCGTGGCATTATTTAATATGGTTGCCGTTTCGGTCATTTCTACCATAAAGGTTGAGCGTCCCGAGGCTAAATCATCGCTGGCGCCAATGCGGGTGAAAATGCGATCAACGATGCCTATTTTAGCGGCACTGGCGGGCACATAACTGCCAATATGCGCCATTAACACAATCAGCGCTGTTTGCCTCATGTAGGTCGACTTACCGCCCATGTTCGGGCCGGTAATAATAAGCATTTTACGTGCTTGGTTTAATTTTACCGGATTGGCAATAAAGGGATCTTTACTGACTTGCTCAACCACGGGATGACGACTGTCTTGCAAGTCAATTTCGTTACCCTCGGTCAGTTGCGGCTTGCAATAATCCAATGTTTGCGCACGCTCGGCAAGGGTGTTGAGCACGTCTAAATCGGCAAGCGCTGCAGCCATAAGCTGTAACTGCTCAATGTAAGGGGCGATGAGCTCAAAGAGCTCTTCATACAGGCGTTTTTCCAGTGCCAATGCCTTGGTTTGACTGCCTAGTACCTTATCTTCATGCTCTTTAAGCTCAGGAATAATATAGCGCTCATTGTTCTTTAATGTTTGCCGGCGAATATACTCCGGTGGCACTAAATGTGAATTGGCGCGACTGATCTCAATATAAAAACCATGTACTTTGTTGTAGCCAATTTTGAGCGTGCTGATGCCGGTGCGCTCACGTTCCCGTAGTTCGAGCTTTTCAAGTACGTCAGTGGCACCAGCACTGAGTGCTCTGAGTTCGTCGAGCTCACTGTTGTAGCCCTCAGCAATAACACCGCCATCACGGATTAGTACCGGCGGGTTATCAATGACGGCACGTTCTAGCAGATCTTGTAACTTGGGCAGTGCCGGAGAGTGCTTAACGATGGCTTGAATACGCTGGTCGTCACTTTGCTGCAAAATGTCATGCAGTGGTGGTAAGGCCTGTAAAGCACTGCGCAGGCGCGTTAAGTCACGGGGGCGAGCATTACACAGAGCCAAGCGTGCCACCACGCGTTCAATGTCGCCGATGTCTTTGAGTGCTTCATACACTTCAATACAAAGGTGCTGCTCAATTAAGCTGGCAATGGCATTGAGTCGCGAGTTTAGCTCTTGTCGTTCGCGAATGGGGGTATGAATGCGACGCTTTAGTAAGCGCGAGCCCATGGCGGTAGAGGATTTATCCAGTATCTGTGCCAGAGTATTTTCGACTCCCCCAGAAAGGTTGGTGGTAAGCTCGAGGTTTTTCCGCGTTGCAGCATCTAGGATCACCACATGTTCGTTTTTCTCCAGCGTGATCGCTCGAATGTGTGGCAAGGCGGTACGTTGGGTATCTTTAACGTATTGCATGACGCAGCCGGCTGCAGTTAGGCCCAGTTTGGCGTTTTCTACCCCAAAACCAACCAGATCGCGCGTTTCAAACTGCTGGCAAAGTAGGTGTTTGGCGGTGTCTAAATCAAATTCCCAGTCTGGGCGCCGACGACTGCCTTTGATTTGCTCCAATGCCAATAAGTTTTGGAATGACTCAGGGTACAATAGCTCCGCAGGTTGCAAGCGCTGCAGTGTTGAGCTCAGGGCCTCATCGGTTTGCAGTTCAACAATATTAAAGCGCCCGGAGTTAATGTCTAGGTATGCAACGCCGTACAGGCCTTGCTTCGGGTGCTGATACACCGCAGCGAGTAAATTATCTTGGCGCTCCTGCAGTAACGCTTCATCGGTAACCGTACCTGGGGTGACAATGCGCACCACTTTACGCTCTACAGGGCCTTTACTGGTGGCAGGGTCGCCCACCTGTTCACAAATCGCAACAGACTCACCAAGCTGTACTAAGCGCGCTAAGTAGTTTTCCACTGCATGATAGGGCACACCAGCCATGGGAATTGGGTTACCGCCGGCTTTACCACGGTATGTTTGTGAAATATCTAACAGTTGCGCGGCGCGGATAGCATCGTCAAAAAACAGCTCGTAAAAATCTCCCATGCGATAAAACAGCAAGATCTCTTGGTGCTGAGCTTTAATTCTCAGGTATTGCTGCATCATTGGGGTTTGTTGGTTTATAGTGTGTTCTGAATATAGATCTGACGACATTGTTGATACCTAAAAGGTTTTCCTATGGAGCACTACAAAGAGATAGCCGACTATGCGGCGCAATTGGGCGCTATTCTAACGAATAAAGGCTTAACAATCACTACCGCCGAGTCATGTACCGGTGGCGGCGTAAGCTATGCTCTAACTGACACCCCGGGCAGTTCAAATTATCTAGACCGTTGTTTTGTGACATACAGCAATAATGCTAAACATGAGCTATTAGGCGTTAAGCTTGAGACCTTAGCACAGTTTGGTGCGGTAAGTGAGCAAACAGTAGTGGAGATGGCACAAGGAGCGCAACGGGTTGGCGCTGCAGACATTGCCATCGCGGTATCGGGCGTTGCCGGACCTGGTGGTGGCAGTGCGGAAAAACCCGTGGGTACTGTATGGTTTGCCATTGCTGTTGCTGATAAAGTAGCGACATTTCACCAAGTATTTACTGGCGAGCGTGCCGAAGTTAGGTTGCAAGCCATTGAATTTTCATTAAAAAATACAATTAAGCTAGTAAATTCATAAAATTACACTTGATACTGTAATTCCATACAGTATACTAGGGTCATTACGCTGAATTGGAGAAGCAAATGAACGATAACAAGCAAAAGGCACTAGACGCAGCATTGTCACAAATTGAGCGTCAGTTTGGTAAAGGCTCAATCATGAAACTGGGCGAAAATAAAGCCCTAGACATCGAAGCCGTTTCTACTGGCTCACTGGGTTTGGATATTGCGCTTGGTATCGGTGGTTTGCCTACCGGTCGTATTGTAGAAATATACGGTCCGGAATCTTCTGGTAAAACAACTTTAACCTTACAGGCTATTGCAGAAGCACAAAAGCTTGGCAAAACCTGTGCCTTCGTTGATGCAGAACACGCACTTGATCCAGTTTATGCTGAAAAACTTGGCGTTAACGTCGATGACCTATTGGTATCCCAGCCAGACACGGGTGAACAAGCTCTAGAGATCTGCGATATGTTGGTTCGTTCTGGCGCAGTTGACGTTGTGGTGGTTGACTCCGTGGCGGCCTTAACACCAAAAGCTGAGATTGAAGGTGATATGGGCGACTCACACGTTGGTTTGCAAGCGCGCCTAATGTCGCAAGCGCTGCGTAAACTTACGGCTAATATCAAACGCTCAAATACACTGTGCGTATTCATTAACCAAATTCGTATGAAGATTGGTGTGATGTTTGGTAACCCTGAGACCACCACTGGTGGTAACGCACTTAAGTTCTACGCCTCAGTTCGTTTAGACATTCGTCGTATTGGCTCGGTGAAAGAAGGCGATGAGGTGATTGGTAACGAAACCCGCGTCAAAGTGGTGAAGAACAAGGTTGCACCACCATTTAAGCAAGCCGAATTTATTATCATGTACGGTGAGGGTACCTCAAAGCAAGGTGAACTGATTGACTTAGGTGTTAAGCATAAGCTGGTTGATAAAGCAGGTGCTTGGTTCAGCTACAACGGCAGCAAAATTGGCCAGGGTAAAGCAAACTCAATTAAGTTCTTAAAAGAAAACGTTGAGATTGCCAACGAGATTGAAGGTAAGCTAAGAGAAATGCTTCTAGCACAAGCCAAAGTTAAGCCTGAAGATGGCGAGGACAAAGGCTTAGCGGCAGAAGTGGAAGATGACTTAGAACTATAACTCACCACTTCATATTTAAATAAACATCGCCCAGCATTTAGCTGGGCGATTTCTTTTCTCTTAGGCAGATTGCCAACTACACTCTATAACTAAGCCTGTTGTGAATGATTGCGGTTTTCAAAGTCACTTTCAGCGCAACGTGCTTTTCTTTTATTAATCATCATTTTCAAGAGGTTATATTTCTTCCTTTGCGGTTGTCGCAGAATAGCGAGGCTGAAAGAGGAAAAAATAGCCAAATTGGGATGATCTTGGTGTGGGTTTTCTGATAAAATCTGCGCCTAATTTTTTCTAAGTGAATTTGCAATGGGTAAAAACGTCGTTGTATTGGGCACCCAGTGGGGTGACGAAGGTAAAGGTAAGGTAGTTGATCTACTTACAGACAGAGCTTCTTTAGTTGTTCGTTATCAAGGCGGACATAACGCGGGTCATACATTGGTAATTAACGGTGAGAAAACCGTGCTGCACTTGATCCCATCAGGTGTATTACGTGAAGACGTAAAATGTGTGATTGGTAACGGTGTAGTATTAGCACCTGACGCACTAATGACAGAAATTAACATGCTTGAAGCGCGTGGCGTACCGGTACGTGAGCGTTTGCTAATTAGTGAAGCATGTCCTTTGATCTTGCCTTATCATGTTGCTTTAGACAAAGCTCGCGAGCTTGCTCGTGGTGAAAAAGCAATCGGTACAACAGGCCGTGGTATTGGTCCTGCCTACGAAGACAAGGTAGCGCGTCGTGGCCTACGTGTTGGTGACCTATTCAATCCCGAGCAATTTGCTGCCAAATTAAAAGAAGTGCTTGAATTCCATAACTTTGCACTAGTTAACTACTACAAAGTAGAGCCAGTCGATTTCCAGAAGACTTACGATGACGCGATGGAAGTGGCGAAAATCTTGAAATCGATGATCGTTGACGTCACTGAGCTTTTAGATCAAGCACGCAATGCCGGCGATCACATCTTATTTGAAGGTGCACAAGGTACATTGCTAGACATCGATCACGGTACTTACCCGTATGTAACTTCATCAAACACCACGGCTGGCGGTGTTGCAACGGGAGCTGGTTTTGGCCCTCTTCACTTAGATTACGTACTTGGTATTGTTAAAGCATACACCACGCGTGTGGGTTCAGGTCCATTCCCGACTGAGCTATACGATGGCATTGATAAGCAAGACCCAGTAGGTAAACACCTTGGTGACAAAGGCCATGAATTTGGTGCTACCACAGGTCGTTTACGTCGTACTGGTTGGTTTGATGCCGTGGCTATGCGCCGTGCAGTGCAGATCAACAGCATCAGTGGTTTCTGTTTAACTAAACTTGACGTGTTAGACGGCTTAGAAACCGTGAAAATCTGTACAGGCTATCAGTTAGAAGACGGCACAGTTACTAATGTGACCCCATTGGCTGCGGAAGGTTATGAGAAAGTCACCCCAGTTTACGAAGAAATGCCAGGCTGGAGTGAAAACACGTTCGGTGCAACTTCGGTAGAGCAGTTACCAGAAGCGGCAATTAACTACATTAAGCGTCTTGAAGAGATCACTGGCGTGCCAATTGATATTATCTCAACGGGTCCAGACCGAGTAGAGACCATGATTGTTCGTAATCCATTTACTGAATAATCACTAAAATAATGAAAAAAGCTGCTACGGCAGCTTTTTTTGTGCCCATCGTGCTACATTTATTGTCAGTGCTGCCGATACAAAACCATTAGAATCGAAAGCAATGTAATACTATCCTAGCTTAATCGTGAGCCATGCTCAGGATTTAATTGAGCAAAATGGGATAACGAACACCCTAGCACTAAAATGGGACAGCAATGAATTATCTACGTCGACATATTATCACGCCACTGCTGAGTATGGGTTTTGGCATGGCTATAAGTCTACCTGTGCAGGCTGAAGAACAAATCGAAGCCGTACCTTTATACACACAGCAAGAGCTAATTGCCCTGATTAATAACAATCAGCATCTCGCCCGAGTCAAAGCAGACGAGTGTCAGCTGGTGAAAGACATTGAAGCACGAGCTGAGATCATGGCTTTGCCTTCTTATCAGTTTTTATATGGCGATATGCTGGCTTATGCCGTGTGTGTCGACCGTGACGTTGAGCTTGGCTTGTACTACATGAAAAGTGCGGCTGAGCAGGGACTTGCGGCTGCACTGGAGCAATTGGGGCGGTATTATGACAAGGGCCAGTTAGTTCAGGCAGATAAAGCCTTAGCGGTGACGTATCTTAGAGAAGCCGCTGCGCTGGGCAACTTAAAAGCCCAGATGCGTTTAGTCGACTTGTTTAACCGTGGTTTTGGCAGTCCAAGAGACTATGAGGATGCTTACCGCTGGCTATTTCATTCAGCAGTGGCCGATAAGCAACTGCATCAACAAATTCAGACATCGCTTGCTAAACTGGCAGAAAAAATGCCTGATAGCGTCGTTAAGCGTGCGAGGTTGCCAATTTAAACTAAGCGGTGAGGCTATCACCGCTTATGCTTATGCAGGTAAGCTAGTTACTTAGCTTATCGCCAATTTGTCCTTCCTTACTGTTATTCGGATCTTTCAGCACGCTTAACTTAGGTGGTTGTAAAGCAAACACTTTATCACCATCCGCAGGTGGTTTTTTCATGTTGGAAGTAAAAGGTCGTACCAACAACGGCTCTTCATCTTTGCTTTGCTCTGTAAGTATAAAAAGCGGTATCGCTTCGTTATTTACCTCTTGGTATTGCTGCCAGTCAAACTCTTCAGAAATACGCGTAACACTGACCTTTCCGCCTTTGGCAATCATACTACTGAGTTTGGCATAGCTGCCCTCTTCACCAAATAAAATCTGTCGTGATAGGAAGGTAGCACTGTCTTTATTTGCTTTGGCATGGTTGGTAGATGACTTCAGTGAGTACACCCATTGCTCGCCAAGCAAGTGAGAAAAATACTGAACTCCCAAGGCATTATGGTGGCGGTTGGGCGATAGGGCTAACACAAACTTCAAACTGGTTAGGGGTAAATAACGCTCAGCGTGTTCCGATTGCGGGTTGCCGTAATAACAGGGTAAGCCATCCATCCGAGCCATTTTGCAGTTTTCCCAAGCTGGGTCTGATAAACAAATATCAACGTTCTGCTCTTTTAGCCCTTTAGCGATGGCTCGAGCAACATGGTTCGCTCCAATAATCAGCAGGGTGTTGGGTTTCGGCTGACGTACCCCTAAAAGCCTAGCCAGTGGAGTTGCGGTGAGGCTTTGCAATACCACAGTGACAATGATCACGGTAAAGATCAGCGGCACCATCTTTTCCGCGCCCTCTATTTGTGATTTGCTCATACTCAAAGCAAACACTGAGCCCACTGCGGCAGCCACAATCCCGCGTGGTGCAATCCAGCTCAGTAGCAATCGCGATTTGATCGGCAAATCGGTGTTCAGGGTGGAAAGGAAGATAGACACTGGCCGCGCAATAAACAGGATAACGGCTAAAAAGATAAAGACATCGGTATCTAGCATCATTAAATCTTCTAGCTTTAAGCGCGCAGCAAGGAGAATAAATAAGCTCGATATCAATATTATCGAGAGGTCTTCTTTAAACTCAAGAACGGAGTCAATTTCCAAGTCATCTTGGTTGGCAAGCCAGATCCCAAACACCGTCACGGCAAGCAACCCTGATTCATGACTCAGGTGGTTGGAGATGGTAAAGCTGAATAACACCAACGCCAAAATGGCAAACTTGTGCAATTCAAATGGCAACCATTCTTTACGGATCAGGTAGCTGGTGATGATGCCAGAGACTAAACCTATGCTGATCCCCACCCCCACAGTGGACACCAATGCCCATAGTGTGTGGCTAAGTACGCCAGCATCGCCCACTAAGGAGACGGCTTCAAACACAATCACAGCGAAGAGCGCACCAATGGGGTCGATAACAATGCCTTCCCAGCGTAAAATGCGGTCTATGTCTTTATCGGGTCGCATGGAATTAAGCATGGGAGCAATAACGGTGGGACCTGTGACGACCAATACAGCACCCAGTACAGCGGCTACTTGCCAGTTGAGTTCTAGCACCAGGATGGCGGTGGTGGCGGTAATGGCAAATGTCGCCAACATCCCAATCGAGCAAAGGTTTCTCACCACCTTGCCAATGCCTTTTAACTCCTTGAAGTGTAAGGTTAAAGCGCCCTCAAATAGAATCACAGCAACGGACAATGAAACGACTGGAAAAAGCAGATCACCCAATAACGCGTCGGGGTCGAGCGTGCCACTAAATGGCCCAAGGGCGAGGCCAATTAGCAGTAAAAATAAGATGGCGGGTACTTTAAACGCCCAAGCAAGCCATTGAGCAATAACAGAGCAAACGGCAATTCCGGCAATATAAATTGCTGACATAGATTCTCCCGTGGCTGGAACATTCCAACGTAATATACCAACTGTATTAACTCTCCAAGCAATTTAAAGGGGGAGGTGTCTCAGTAGCAGCATGGATCACGTTGCTATTTAGAGCACTAGCGAGTAAGGTTTCTATCTTACTTGCAAGTCATTTCCCCGTTTTAACATAGAGTGTGTAATACCTTTGCTATTAATGAGTATAGCTAGGCTTGTGTTATAACACAGTGTTAAGGGTAGTAAAGTCAATAAGCAATTGAAAATATAGTATTATAAAATTCATTTATGACCGTCATAAAGAATTAACATGGTATTGGGTTGCAATTACTCACTCAGCGGGTTAAGGTATAAAACGTTCGAAGCGCAGGGCAACCTGTGCAGTCATTCACAATCTACTCTCTACGCAATTATTCATTGCGGTACAGTCTTTCCAGCCGCACCAAACCATGGTGGCCCTGTTGGAAACGGCTCGACGTCAAGGGGATGTTTCTACTTGGTGTCACAATCAATCTTCTATTAGTGAAATGTCAGACGGCAGTTAAAGTTTAATTGCTGTATCTGGGTTAAGCATGTGTGTATTTCCGATGGGACTATGGTCTTCGTTGTCGCACGTCTATTCGTCATATTTGCTCACCGATTAACCGGTGTAAAGCAATGCATTTTGTAATTTGTCTTCTAATAGAAGATCTTAGGTGTACCGTCGCGTTAAAGGGGTGGGGTAGCTAATTAATAGCAAAAAGCAGGAATTTATGTCGATGAAGCAGTCAAAACGTATAGTAATTAAAATTGGGAGTGCCTTAATAGCACCAGAGCAAGATGGATGTCGCTCTCGCTACTTGCTTAGCATTGCACAATATATTGTGCGTTGCCGTGCACGTGGCATTGAAGTGATCTTAGTCTCTTCAGGCTCAGTTGCAGCAGGGTCGCACTTGTTCCCAGATAATGAGCAGCCACCGATTGCCGTGAAAAAGGCAATGGCAGCAGCAGGCCAAACAGAAATGATGGCCACATGGGACCGTTTCTTTGACTTTCCGTCGGCACAGATCCTACTTACCCACGGTGACTTGAGAGACAGAGAAAGATACACCAGTATTCGTGAAACCATATTCACTTTACTCGACCATGGCATTCTGCCTATTATCAATGAGAACGATACGGTGACCACCGACGATCTGAAAGTAGGCGATAACGATAACTTATCAGCCATGGTAGCGGCTGCGGCAGATGCCGATGGACTAGTGATTTGTTCCGACGTGCGTGGTTTATACAACAAAAATCCAAACTTACACGCAGACGCTGAGCTGATCTCCGAAGTGGGAGAAATCACCGAAGAAATTTACGACATGGCAGGGTGCCCAACCAGTAAAGTGGGTACCGGTGGCATGAAAACCAAGATTGAAGCGGCAGAGAAAGCCACTTCTCATGGTATCGATACATACATAGTAAACGGCTTTGAAGAGCATACTTTCGAAGCGTTATTGGCGGGTGAAAACCCAGGTACGGTATTTACCGCTTACGATAAACCGATGAAAGAAAACGTCCACTGGATGACCCATACGGCATCAGAGCAGGGCGAGCTAGTAGTCGAGGCCGATTACGGCGATGGCGACGATGAAGAAGTTGGCCAATTAAGTGGTGATGCCATCACTGAGGTAAAAGGCGAGTTCTCGGTTGGTGACACGATATTAGTGCGCAGCGCCGATGGTAAGCGTCTAGCCAAAGCAACCACCAATTACAGTAGTTGTTTACTTAACTTTTTAACTGAACACGAAGAAAGCCCAATTAGCGATAAGATTCAAGATAGCATTGGTCCCGTGATTTCAGAACAAGATATAGCATTATTGGAGAAGTCTTAATTTATGAGTTTAATTACAGAAATTTCAGCACAAGCATCAGCAGCAGCGAAGCAGTTAGCACTTTTATCAACTGAGCAAAAGAACGCCGTGTTAGCTGATATGGCAAAAGAAATTCGTGATAATACTGATGCTATCATCAAAGCCAATGAAGCGGACCTTGCTGCAGCGCGTGATAACAAGTTAAGCGATGCCATGATTGACCGCCTAACGTTAAACCAAGAGCGTATTAACGCCATGGCAGAAGGCATTGAAACCATTATTGAACTTGACGATCCAGTAGGATCGCTAAGAGACATGGGTGTAAGACCAAATGGCATTAAAATCAGCAAAATGCGAGTGCCACTTGGTGTTGTGTGCATGATTTACGAAGCACGTCCTAATGTCACGGCGGATGCCGGTGCACTGTGCTTTAAATCTGGTAATGGGGTTATTTTACGTGGTGGTAAAGAAGCCTTAGGCAGCTCTCTTGAGATTGCTAAAGCGATGCACAACGCTTTAGAAAAGCACAATTTACCAACGGCTCTGGTATCAGTGGTGCCAAACCCTGACCGTGGCTTATTAATGGAATTGATGCAGCAAAAAGATTACATCGACCTGATTATCCCTCGTGGTGGTGAAGGCTTAATTAACTTTGTTACTGAGAACAGTACGGTTCCGGTTATCCAACACTTTAAAGGGGTGTGTCACCTATATATTGACAAAGAAGCCGATCTCGACAAAGCAATGGCACTGTTGCTTAACGGTAAAACCCAGCGTACTGGTGTATGTAATGCCCTTGAGGGTCTTATTGTGCACCAAGATGTGGCTGCAGAATTCTTACCAAAAGCGGCGGCCGAGCTTGCCAAGCGTGGCGTAAAAATCAATGCCTGTAAGAATACCGGTGGTTACTTCGATAACGCTGTAGAGCTTAACGATGATGAGTTTGGTGAAGAATATCTCAGCTTAGAAATCGCAGTTCGCCAAGTTGAAGATTTTACTGCGGCACTGGCACACATCGATCGCTTTGGTAGTCACCATACTGAGGTTATTTGTACTGAAGATAAAGCAGCTGCGGATTTATTCCAGCGTGGTGTTGATGCTTCTGTAGTAATGCACAATGCCTCATCACGCTTTAGTGACGGCTCAGCCTTAGGTTTGGGTGCTGAAATTGGTATCGCCACTACTAAGCTGCATGCCTATGGTCCTATGGGTCTGGAGTCACTGACTACTGAGAAGTTCTTAGTAAATGGTGAAGGACAGGTTCGCGAGTAAATCTCGCAACATTCGCAGGGCACAGCGAACAGTGTCTTGCGAGCATCACAATGACAGAATGACATAAGTAACTGCAAAGCTCGGGCCGCAAGGTTTGGGCTTTTTTCGTTTATATAGAGAGGGAAAGTGGTGGAGCTAAGCAGGATCGAACTGCTGACCTCCTGCGTGCAAGGCAGGCGCTCTCCCAGCTGAGCTATAGCCCCACATTCCAATTTGAACGAGGGAAAATTTAATCATTTTTATAAATTGAGTCAAGAGGGCTGAAAATTTTTTCGCTTTTTTTTTCGACTCTTTGTTACACTGCCCTTAAAACAAAAAAGCAAAAGTGTACTATGTCCACTCCCTATCGATTAATGGCAATGCTGTTTACTCTGGTATTGTTAGGTTGCGCCAGTCAGCCTGAAGCCCCGACTTTAGAGGTAGAGAAACAAACCTTACATCAGCGTACTTTGACCAATGGCGAACAAGAGTTTGCTTTTATTGTCATTGTAGCCGCAACCCCTGCCATGCAGCTTGATACCAGCAAGCCTATCTCTCGTAGAACCCTAAAAGCCTACGCCGAGTTTGAGCGCATAGAAGACTCATCGAGCTTAAAACTACGGTTAGAGGAGCGTGCGGTAGAGTTGTTAGGGCCGGCATTGGCAGCCGAGAATTATTGCAATCAAGGCCATTCCATTACGGATGTCTATTGGCGTCAGCGCAGTGTGCAGCTAAGAGGTAAGTGCTTGTGATCCGTAACAACCCACAACAGCTCAATGCTTGCTTGGCGCAATTAGGGATAGACTATATTGCGTATCAACATCCTGCTCTTAATACCTGTGCCGACGCAGACCGTTTAGCGTTAGAGCGCCAAGGTACCCGATTAAAAAACCTATTTTTACGTGATAATTATGGCAAACGCCATATTTTGTTTATTGTCCCTGCAGAAAAACAGCTAGACCTAAAACACCTGTCTAAGGCGCAACAGGTGTCGCGCTTAGGGTTTGCTTCAACCGCGCGGTTAGGCAAATATTTAGGAGTAGAACAGGGTTGCGTATCGGCTTTAGCATTGTATAACGACGATCAGCAAGCGGTAGAGCTGTGGCTTGATAGTGAGCTTAAGAGCGCTGAGCTGTGGCAATGTCACCCCTTGGTCAATACCCAAACCTGGGTGTTGAGCTATGCCTCTTTATTGCAGTTTTGGCAGCATACCGGCCATTCACCGCGCTGGGTGGAGGCCATTTCTAAAGCTTAAGGCTAAGCCACAAAGACACACCAAAAGTAATACCGCGGCAAAGTACTTCAACCCGCCATATTCATAAATCAACCCCGGTAGGTAAGACCCTAATACGCCACCGCTGTAGTAAAACGACACATACGCGCCATTAGTGACCGTAGCGGGAGCGCTACTGATACTGTTTGCCAAAGGAGCAGCAGTGGCATGAATAATAAACATGCAGGCGCAAAACAGGGTGAAAAGCAGGACGAATACACTGAGGTTGACTATTGGCATAAGGGCGATAGTGAGGGCGTAGATGGCAAACATGGCGCTAAGAAACCACCAAGTGGAGCTAGCCCGCCCCTGCAACCATGGGGTGATAATAGAGCCCAGCGCGCCAACCAAGTAGCCGGTGTAAACCCAGCCGACTTGACTTGGCGAGGTTAAATTAAAGTCGTATTTAAGAATAAAGGGTAAGAAGTTCAACAGCCCCGCAAAGCAAAAAAACATACAAAACACACTGCTGTATAAGCGCAGTAAGTGTGGTTGCTTGAGCGGTGTTAAATAGTCCCGCAGACGCGTTACCGTCGTGATTGTTGGGCTATGACCACGAGCACGAACGCTCAGCGCCAGTAAGGCGAGCAGTAGAGCGTTAATATAGTAAAAGCTTTGCCACTCAAACCACACGGCAACATTCGCCGCCAGCGTACGACCAAAATAACCGCCTACTATGGTGCTACCAATGTAGAGCGCCATATTTTTTTTCAGCGCCGTACCATCGAACTGTTGACCAATATAGCCTGTCATTGCAGTCAGTGCGGCAGGCAACAATAACCCTTGTAGTAGTCGCACCAACAACAGCCCTGAAAAAGACGTCATGCTCGCAAAGGCAATGCAGGAAAGGGCTAAGCACAGCATAGTCCACTTTAAAATTTTCAGCGGGTTAGCCTTGGCGAGTAATACACCATAGCAAATGGGGGCAATCGCCAGTGGTAGCATGGTTGCCGACATTAAGGTTCCCGCTTGCGAAGCGGAGACCGAAAATTGCTGCGCAAATTCCGCCAGCAAGGGTTGTGGCGCATACAAGACAAAAAAGATAAATATAGAGCACAGCAACAGATGGATGACGGGCATACCTAAAGAAAGCTTTTAGTTTTGGCAACTTGGCCTAAACTATATCAAATTAGTCCATCATTTTTTGCGCTATATCACAGTTTTAAATAAATAATTTGCTAGATTTGTGGTGGATCCTAGCTATCGTCTCTGGTCAATCGCGGTGGCTGAGTTAAAATAGTAAAAAGTCTATTTTACGGAGTGGTACCATGGGTTCATTGCAAGACCAGTTGCTCAAGGCAGGCCTAACAACCGAGCACAACGCTAAAGTGGCAAAAACACAAAAGCGTAAACAACAAAAGAAAAAGAAGAAGGGCGCAACCAGCGACCAATCTGATCTGCAAAAGCATATTGAGCAGACTAAGATAGAGCAGCAAAAGCGTGCCGAAGAGCTCAATAAAGCTAAGCAAGAAGAGCTGAAAGAAAAAGAGCAGGTTGCTCGCGTTAAGCAAATACTGGAGCACCACAACCAGGATGAAATTCGTGGTGATGTGACCTTCAACTTCACCTATCAAAATAAGGTGAAAGAGCTGGAAGTCAACGCGGCCACACAACAGGCACTAGCCAAAGGTCGACTGGCGATTTGCGTGTTGGAAGGCGTATTTTATGTATTACAGGACGAGCCGGCGAGAAAAATTGCCGAAGTGGATGAGAAGTACATTGTTTTCCATGTTGAAGACGATCAACAAAGTAATGATGACGATCCCTATGCTGAATTTGAAGTTCCTGATGATTTGATGTGGTAGTGATTAGGCCATAGGTTAAACTTTGGGCTACACTGACTTACAACGTTAACCGTCAATAAAAAGAGTAAAGATATGAGCAAGATGAAAAAACTACTAGTAGGGACTGCTGTAGCAGTATGTGCATTGAGTTCAGCCAGCGCCATGGCGGCGGATGGCAAAGCGCTGTATACCCAAAAAATGTGTCAAACCTGCCACGGTGCAGAAGGTAAAGCGCCAATTATGCCTTTGTATCCGAAAATTAATGGCCAAAACAAAGAATACCTAGTGGCGCAAATGAAAGACATTAAGTCAGGCAAGCGTAACAATGGCATGTCTTCTGCGATGAAAGCCATGGTTGCCAATGTCAGTGATGCCGAATTTGAAGCCATTGCCGAGTACCTGAGTAAAGTAAAATAAGCGGCTTTTACCTAATAGGCGCTAGCTCAAGCGCCGTATAACAGCAACAGACAAAACCACCGCTTGCGGTGGTTTTTAGTTGCAGACAGTTATAACTTAATTTAGACTTCTATACATCCAGATGTGGAAGTGTTGTATAAAGGATCTCCCATGTTCGAATTACCGCAATTAGATTTAAAAAACAAAGTCAGTGCTGAAGAGTGGCAGCTGCGCCTTGATTTAGCGGCCTGCTATCGCTTAGTGGAGCATTTTCGCTGGGGGGATCTAATTTATACTCACATGTCAGCAAGGTTACCGGGCACCGATCATTACTTGGTGAACGCCTTTGGCCTAAGCTTTGATGAAGTCACGGCATCAAACTTAGTGAAAGTCGACCTCCAAGGAAATATTTTGGATGACACACCATTTGAAATAAACCCCGCTGGTTTTACTATCCACAGTGCTATTCATGAGGTGCGGGATGATGCCCATTGCGTTATCCACTTGCATACCAAAGAAACCATTGCGGTGGCGAGTCTTGAGTGTGGACTGTTGCCGCTGAGTCAGCACAGTATGTTTTCACTGCCTTCTTTGTCGTACCATGGCTACGAAGGACTGGCTGTGAATGCTGCAGAAAAACAACGTCTGCAAGAGGATTTAGGTGATACTAATCATATGTTGTTGGTGAATCATGGTGGCTTAACCGTGGGGCCAACCGTAGGTGATGCGTTTATGCGTTTTTATGACCTCCAGCGGGCCTGTGAAATCCAAGTCGCCATTCAGGCAACAGGGCAAAAAGCCACCCCGGTACCACAGCCCATTATCGACAATATTTATAATCAAGCTAACGTTGTCCATAGCGGCAGCACTGGTGGGCAATTGGCGTGGCCTGCGATGCTACGTAAAGCCTACCGCTTAGACCCAAGCTTTGCTCAATAGGAGTCTTTATGAAAGTTAATCGCGTAGAAGTATTTGATATCCATTGCCCCGACAGGCCAGCGTGGACCCCAGTGTTTGTGCGTATTCACACTGATGAGGGTATCTCTGGCGTAGGGGAAGCGGGTCTGGCGTATGACCTTGGACACAGCGCGGCGGCGAGCATGATAAAAGAAATGGCCGAGGCATTTTTAATTGGCCATGACCCGTTTCAAACCGAGCTGTTGTGGTCGCGGATGCTGCGCGAGAGCTTTTGGGGACTCGGTGGTGGCCCGGTGGTCTATGCCGCTATGTCAGCTATCGATACCGCACTTTGGGATATTAAAGGCAAAGCACTAAAACTGCCGGTCTATCAGCTGTTAGGTGGTAAAGTGAACTCAGAGTTGCGTACCTATGCGTCGCAATTGCAATTTGACTGGGATCAGGAGTTTAAAGCGCTGGTTGAACCCCATGAATACGCTGAGGCGGCGCATAAAGCTATCGCAGAAGGCTATGATGCGGTTAAGGTCGACCCAATTCAATACGACAAGCATGGCAACACTTATTATGATCGCACGAAACTTATTTCTCGTGCTGAAATGAAACTCTACCGCGCTCGTATGAAGGCTATTCGCGAGGCCGTTGGCGACGAGGTTGACATTATCTTTGAGTGTCACAGTCTACCGGGTGCCACGTCTGCCATACAAATAGCCGACATCGCCGAAGAATTTGACTGCATGTACTATGAAGAGCCGGTTAATTACCTCAACCACTCTCTGCATGCTAAAGTCGCTAACAAGACGGCTGTGCCCATTGCCGGTGGTGAACGCTTGTACAACCGTTGGGGTGTTCGCCCTTATTTTGAAGATCAAAGTATTGACGTTTTACAGCCAGACATTGGTTTATGTGGTGGCTTTACCGAGACCAAAAAGGTATGTGATTACGCCGATATCTTTGATGTTCGAATACAAGCACACGTCTGCGGTGGCCCTGTAGCCACAGCCGCGGCGTTACACTTAGAAACCGCGATCCCGAATTTCTTAATTCATGAACACCATACTTATGCGATTAAAAAGTGGAACCGTGAATTATGCTTGCAAGATCCGCAGCCACACAAAGGCATCTTCAAAGTGTCTGAGGAACCAGGGCTTGGCATTGAGCTGAACGATGAAGTGGTGATGCGCTCCTCTCGAGTGGAAATTAAGTAACCCCCGAGCGTATTCAATAGAAACAAAAAAACCCAAGCTCAGGCTTGGGTTTTTTTAGTAGTAACTAGGTTTGTTATTTCAACAGAGACTCGGTTAATACTGGACGAATTTCTTTTACAATGGCTTGGCAAAGCTTAGGTGCGCCGCAAATGATGTTGCCACTGCGGTTGTAGTTAGCACCACCGGCAAAGTCAGTCACCATGCCGCCAGCTTCTTTGATTAATAGCTCGCCTGCCGCGGTATCCCAAGGTTTTAGGCCGATTTCGAAAAAACCATCCATACGACCAGCAGCAACGTACGCCATATCTAACGCTGCAGAGCCGGCACGACGCATGTCAGCAGTGTGTACAAATAGTGCTTTGAATGCCTCTAGGTAAGCGTCCATGTGGTGCTTTTGTTTAAACGGGAATCCAGTGCCGATAACAGTGCCTTGTAGCTCAATCGACTTAGAAACACGAATACGCTTGTTATTAAGCTGTGCACCTTGACCACGTGAAGCGGTGAAAAGCTCGTCGCGGATTGGATCATACACTACGGCTTGCTCTACGCGACCTTTTACTTTTAGTGCGATAGAAACCGCATAGTGAGGGATACCCTTAACAAAGTTAGTAGTACCATCAAGAGGATCTACAACCCATTGGTAATCTGCATCTTTGCCTTCTTGAAGGCCAAGTTCTTCGCCAATAATTGCGTGGTCAGGGTAAGATTTTAAAATGGTGTCACGGATAGCCACTTCCGCTTCTTTATCGATATTTGTAACGAGATCATTGGTGCCTTTTTGTGAGGCTTCAACGCGTGACAGATCTTCACTGGCACGAAGAATAATCTTACCCGCGTTACGCGCAGCGCGTACCGCAATGTTCAACATTGGATGCATAGCATTACCTTTAGGTTGTAAAAGAACAGGATATTTCAGCCGGCGTATTCTAGCGGCTTTTGCTGCAAAGTAAACATAAAACCACAAAAAAACCTGGTTGTTTTTTGTACTCCCTTGCCCTGTATCGATTTTTATTTATCCGCGGCTATCTTAGTGAGATCAGTTGGAGCTGTGCTACAATTCGCCATTATTTTTGTTTGAGAATCAGGTAATGGCATTAGAAGACATTCGTATTGTATTAGTAAACACCTCACATTCAGGCAATATTGGCTCTGTTGCTCGAGCGATGAAAACCATGGGGTTGTCTAAACTCTACTTAGTTGACCCTGCATGTGAAGTGGATAGCCATGCAAGTGCATTGGCGGCTGGTGCGACCGATATCTTAGGTAGCGCTCAGCAGGTCGATACCTTACAAGAAGCGATTGCGGACTGTGCACTCACTATTGGCACCAGTGCTCGTTCCAGAACGCTGTCATGGCCCATGGTCGATCCCAGAGGCTGCGCCCAAAAGCTCGTCAGTGAGTCAAAGCACGGTCCGGTGGCGTTAGTGTTTGGTCGTGAGAACAGCGGCTTAACCAACGAAGAACTGCAGTTATGTAACTATCACGTTTGCATTCCTGCCAATCCAGAATACAGCTCGTTAAACTTAGCCATGGCGGTGCAAACCCTCGCCTATGAAACGCGCATGACCTATTTAGACTCCCTTGAGCAACCCGCTGAAGAAGCAGGTGATACGGTTTATCCATCGTCAAAACAGATGGAGCTATTTTATGAGCACCTAGAGCGTACCCTTGGCGATACCGGGTTTATCATCAAACAGCATCCCGGCATGGTAATGACCAAGCTGAAAAGACTATTTAATCGTGCCAGACCGGAAGATCAAGAGCTTAATATTTTGCGCGGCATTTTAAGCTCAATTGATAAGTCGGCTAAAAAGCAATAAGGCCTTTTACCGCAGCGCTGGCGACGCTCTGTCGTCAGCCAATTGTGCTTTTCTAGCCCAGCCGACATTGCGGACAAAACTTCAGCAACAATACTTGACTAAATTACTCAGGTAATTAAAATGAAGCTAATACTTGATTAATTTACTCAGGTATTACAGGTAAGCATCTCCAAGAGCGCAGAATCTGGGCTCCAGAAGGGGTTAATACTTGACTATCTTAGTCAAGTAATTAAAATTTGCGTCTTGGTAAAATAACGGGGGTCATGCATGAAATTAACATCGAAAGGCAGGTATGCCGTAACAGCAATGTTAGATGTTGCGTTACACGCTAGTATCGGCCCTGTGTCGTTAGCTGATATCTCTGATAGACAAGAGATTTCGCTATCTTACCTTGAACAATTATTTGCCCGACTACGTAAACATGGGTTAGTAAGCTCAGTGCGTGGTCCAGGCGGCGGTTATTTACTAGGCCGCGATTCGCATACCATTTCCGTTGGTGATGTTATTGGTGCGGTGGATGAGTCAGTTGACGCCACACGTTGTCATGGGGAAGGCGGTGGCTGCCAAAGCGGCATGCGTTGTCTTACTCACTCTTTATGGTCCGACCTGAGTGTGCGAATAGAAGAGTTTTTAAATAGTATTTCCCTAGCCGAGTTAGTCGCAGATGCTGATGTGCAAACGGTAGCCAAGCGACAAGATCATCGCGTAAAGCAGGTGATCGAGCAATTAGACAATATTCAAGTGAGCTGTCAACTATAGGTTGACGTTAAGCGGAGAGATAAATGAAATTACCGATATATCTAGATTATGCAGCAACCACTCCGGTTGATCAGCGTGTTGCAGACGAGATGATGCATTGCCTGACGATGGATGGTAACTTTGGTAATCCAGCTTCTCGTTCACACCGTTTTGGTTGGCAGGCAGAAGAACTGGTCGATCAGGCGCGTAACGATATCGCCGATTTAATCAACGCCGATCCGCGCGAAATCGTTTTCACTTCAGGCGCAACTGAGTCAAACAACCTTGCCATTAAAGGTGCGGCGCAGTTCTACAAGAAAAAAGGTAAGCACATCATTACCGTACGTACTGAGCACAAAGCTGTGCTTGATACTTGCCGCGAATTAGAGCGCCAAGGTTTTGAAGTGACCTATATGGACGTGGAAGAAAACGGTCTACTTGATCTGAAAAAATTAGAAACGGCAATGCGTGATGACACTATTTTAGTGAGCGTGATGCACGTTAACAATGAGCTTGGCGTGATTCAAGATATCGCCACCATTGGCGAAATGTGTCGCGAACGCAAAATCATGTTCCACGTCGACGCAGCGCAAAGCACAGGTAAAGTGAAAATTGATTTACAAAGCCTGAAAGTGGATTTCATGTCGTTCTCAGGCCACAAAGTGTACGGCCCGAAAGGCATTGGTGCACTTTATGTTCGCCGTAAGCCTCGTGCTCGCCTAGAAGCGCAAATGCACGGTGGTGGTCATGAGCGTGGTATGCGTTCTGGTACCTTAGCAACGCACCAAATCGTTGGTATGGGTGCAGCTTGCCGTATTGCAAAACAAGATTTCGATAAAGACCATGAGCATATCAGTGCGTTACGTAAGCGTTTACTGGATGGCATCATGGACATGGACGAAGTGTACTTTAATGGTGCAATCGACCAATCAGTGCCAGGTATCGTCAACATCAGTTTCAACTTTGTTGAAGGTGAGAGCCTACTGATGGCCGTTAAAGACATTGCGGTGTCATCTGGTTCAGCATGTACATCTGCAAGCCTTGAGCCATCTTATGTTTTACGTGCACTGGGTCGTAATGACGAATTAGCACACAGCTCAATTCGCTTCAGTATTGGCCGCTTCACCACAGAAGAAGAAATCGACTACACCGTCAAGTTGATTAAAGATTCAATTGGTCGCCTTCGTGAAATGTCACCGCTTTGGGAAATGCACCAAGAGGGGATTGACCTAGATAGCGTTGAGTGGGCGCACCACTAAGCAAGTTTTAGCCGCTGGCTGGACTGACTCCAGCCACAAGCAGGTAGTGAGGAAATAGTTATGGCTTACAGTGATAAAGTTATCGACCATGTAGAAAATCCACGTAACGTGGGTGTGCTAGACAAAAATGACCCAAGTGTTGCAACCGGTATGGTTGGTGCACCAGCTTGTGGCGACGTAATGAAGCTGCAAATCAAGGTGTCTGACACTGGGGTTATTGAAGATGCAAAATTCAAAACCTATGGCTGCGGTAGCGCCATCGCTTCATCATCACTGGTAACTGAGTGGGTGAAGGGCAAAACGTTAGAAGAAGCGGCAACCATTAAGAACACCGACATCAGTGCGGAGCTTGAGTTGCCACCAGTGAAAATTCACTGCTCAATTCTAGCCGAAGATGCTATTCAAGCAGCAATCACAGACTACAAGAGTAAACAAGCGAAGTAAGAGAATATTATGGCAGTGACGTTAACAGATGCAGCCGCTAATCGTGTATTAGCCTTTTTAAACAATCGCGGAAAAGGCATCGGGCTGCGCGTTGGTATTAAAACCACAGGCTGTTCAGGTCTTGCTTATGTTCTTGAGTTTGTTGATGAATTAGACGAAGGCGATGAAGTCTTTGAAGACAAAGACGTGAAAATCATTGTCGATGCTAAAAGCTTAGTTTATATCGATGGCACAGAGCTTGACTACACCAAAGAAGGTCTGAACGAAGGGTTTAAATTCAGCAACCCGAACCAAAAAGACGAATGTGGCTGTGGCGAAAGCTTCACCGTATAATTGAATATAGTGATTAGCTTAAAGCCCTACCTTGGTGGGGCTTTTCTATATTAGGTATGTATGCGTTATTTTGAATTATTTGATTTACCCGTCGATTACCAAGTCGATATCGAGAAGCTGAACAAGGGCTACTTAGAATTACAGCGTGCCGTTCATCCCGATCGATTTGCCGGTAAAGGCGAGCGTGAAAAACTGCTAGCGGTACAGAAAACCGCCGAGATCAATGATGCATTGGCCGTATTGAAACACCCCGTGAAACGTGCTGAATATATGTTAAGTGAAAAAGGGGTGGATATTCGTGCTGAGCAACAAACCTTACAAGATCCACAGTTTTTGATGCAGCAAATGGAGCTAAGAGAAGCCTTAGAAGAGCTTTCTTCGGCCTCGGATCCCGATAGCGCCATCGCTGACTTTGAAAAGCAAATCAAAGCATTAGATAAAGAGTTTAGTGCTTCGCTAGCACAGCAACTGCAAAGTGAAACACCATCCGATTTAGACGCTGCAGCAGACAATATTAGAAAGCTAAAGTTTGTGTACAAACTGCGCGATGAGTTAGCGCGTATCGAAGATGAATTATTCGATTGATGGCGCTTAGCCGTCAGCAACCGTAGAAGTGAAAGAGCATTATGGCATTATTGCAAATTGCTGAGCCGGGGCAAAGCGCGGCACCTCATGAACATAAATTAGCAATTGGTATTGACCTAGGTACTACCAACTCGCTTGTCGCGACGGTGCAAAGTGGTGAAAGCAAAACACTGAGCGATGACAATGGCAAGCCCATGCTACCATCGGTGGTGAGATATACCGACTCAGGCATTATTGTCGGTGACGCTGCTCAAGCGGCTTCTGCCGAAGATCCCACCAACACCCTGATTTCAGTAAAACGTTTTTTAGGTAAGACGCAAGCCGAAATTGAGCAAAGCTATGGTCAATTGCCTTACCAATTTGTCGAACATGATGGCGCATTAGCGATTGCCACTCAAAGTGGTGCTGTGAGCCCAGTTCAAGCGTCCGCTGAAATTTTAAAAAGCCTACATCAACGCGCCGTAGCAAGCTTTGGCGGCGAAGATGTGATGGGTGCCGTTATCACGGTGCCTGCGTATTTTGATGACGCACAACGTCAAAGTACTAAAGATGCTGCTGAACTGGCGGGCTTAAATGTATTACGTTTATTAAACGAACCCACCGCTGCTGCCGTGGCCTATGGCTTAGATTCTGGCCAAGAGGGCGTGATCGCAGTATATGACTTGGGTGGGGGGACGTTTGATATCTCCATTTTGCGTCTTAACCAAGGCGTATTTGAGGTGTTATCTACCGGCGGTGATTCTAGCCTAGGTGGCGATGACTTTGACGCCCTATTGGTGGATTATTTTAAGCAGCAAACGCAACTGTTTGACCTAAACCCGAATGAGTTAAGACTCTTCATCAATAAAGCTAAGGCGTGTAAAGAAGCCCTTTCCAGCTATGAAACGGTAAACGTTGAGCTTGCTGTGCGTGAACAGCAGCATATGGTTACCATTACTCGTGATGAGTTTGCGCAAATGGCAATGCCGTTGGTGAAAAAGACGCTACGCTCATGTCGCCGGGCGTTAAAAGATGCCGATGTTAGCAATGAAGAAGTGTTGCAAGTGGTTATGGTGGGTGGTTCAACGCGGATGCCTGTGGTGCGTGATGAAGTGGGTGCCTTTTTCGAAAAAGAGCCGCTTACCTCGATTGATCCAGATCGCGTTGTGGCGCTTGGTGCCGCTATCCAAGCAGATATTTTGGTCGGTAATAAGCCTGACTCAGACATGCTGTTATTGGATGTCTTACCCTTGTCGCTAGGGCTGGAAACCATGGGTGGACTGGTAGAGAAAATTATTCCTCGTAACACCACCATCCCAGTGGCTCGAGCGCAAGAGTTCACCACCTTTAAAGATGGCCAAACAGCCATGTCTTTGCATGTGTTGCAAGGGGAACGTGAGCTGGTTGACGACTGTCGTAGCCTTGCCAAGTTTAGCCTCAAAGGTATTCCACCAATGGCTGCTGGTGCGGCGCACATTCGCGTCACTTTTAAAGTCGATGCCGATGGCCTACTGAGTGTTTCAGCAGAAGAAAAGTCAACCGGCGTACAAGCTGAAATCCAAGTGAAACCTTCGTTTGGTTTGAGTGATGATCAAGTCGCAAACATGCTGAAAGAGTCGATGACCAATGCCAAAGATGACATGCAAGCGCGCATGCTCAAAGAGCAACAGGTTGAAGCGCTACGCGTGTTAGAGGCACTTGAAGCTTCACTTGCTGCTGATTCGGCACTGTTGTCTGACACTGAGTTGGCGACACTGCGCGCGGCAATGGATAAACTTGCAAATGTACGTCAGCAAGCGCAAGATCCAGATGAAATTAAATCAGTGATTGAAGAAGTAGATAATGCCAGTAGTGATTTCGCATCACGACGCATGGATCAGTCAATTAAAAAGGCACTGCAAGGGCAGTCGGTAGACGAGGTGTAATATGCCACAAATTATCTTTTTACCTAATGAAGAGTTATGCCCAGAAGGTGCTGCCATTGAAGCGCCGGCAGGGGAAACCGTACTGGATGTTGCGCTAAAAAATGGCATCAGCATTCCCCACGCATGTGAGAAGTCATGTGCTTGCACCACCTGCCACGTGGTGATCCGTGAGGGTTTTGACTCACTCGATGAAAGCGACGAGTTAGAAGACGATATGCTCGACAAAGCATGGGGACTAGAAGCTGAGTCGCGCTTAGGTTGCCAAGCGATTATCAAAGATGAAGACTTAGTGGTTGAAATACCCAAGTACAATCTCAATATCGTTAATGAAGAGCATTAATATCTGATCTGATTTAGTCGCTATACTAATTCAGTCAAGCAACAAAAAAGCCGTAGTTGTCACACTACGGCTTTTTGCCTTTTAAGGAGGAGTAATATGTCACTTTGCAACAACCCAGAATATTCGCTTATAAATGGTCAAGCTTATCAAAGTGAGCAGTTTGTTGAGGTTCACAACCCCGCTACGGGAGCGTGTTTGGCCAAAGTGTCTGATACCGATCCTGCAGGCGCTGATGAAGCTCTAGCCGCGGCTCAAGAAACCTTTAATGGGTTAAGTAACACCACAGCAAAGCAGCGTAGCCAAATATTACGAAAGTGGTTTGAGTTAGTGGTTGAGCATCGTCAGGAGTTGGCTGAGCTAGTCACCAAAGAGCAAGGGAAGCCTTTATCGGAAGCCCAAGGCGAGGTCGACTATGCTGCCGGCTTTATCGAATGGTATAGCGAAGAAGCGAAAAGAGCTTATGGCCAAGTGATCCCAAGCCACACCACCAGTCATCAACTGCACACCATTAAACAAGGCGTTGGCGTGGTGCTTGGGATCACACCTTGGAACTTTCCATTAGCCATGATCACCCGCAAAGTGGCTCCTGCTTACGCCGCAGGTTGCAGTTTTATTTTGAAGCCCTCGGAAAAAACACCATTGGCGGCACTGGCCTTAGCCAAGCTTGCCATCCAGGCCGGGATGGAAAAAGGGGCCTTACAAGTGCTGGTGACTCACGATTCGAAAACATTGGTTTCTCATCTTACCGAGTCTGCTGCGGTGCGAAAATTGACTTTTACCGGCTCCACGGCGGTGGGCAGTGCATTATTAAAACAGTGCGCAGAGACAGTAAAACGTACCTCAATGGAGTTAGGGGGCAATGCACCGTTTATTATTTTTAATAGTGCGGATGTCGAAAGTGCGGTTTCAGGGCTAATGGCAGCCAAGTTCAGAAATGGCGGACAAACCTGTGTGGCTGCCAACCGTATTTTGCTGCAGCAAGATATTCAAGACAAGGTATTGGCAGCACTGACGCAGAAAGTCAGTGAGCTGAAAGTGGGCAATGGCCTCGAAGATGGGGTCGACATTGGTCCTTTGATATCGATGGCAGCCAAGGAAAAAGCACAAGATTTATTGGCGGATGCGCTAGATAAAGGTGCGAAAGTGCATTACCAAGGTGACGCGCTGTCGGGGCAGTTTATGGCGCCGATGATCCTAACTGGGGTGAATGACAGTATGCGTATTTACCATGAAGAAATCTTTGCTCCCATTGTCAGCATCATTGATTTTGCTGATGAGCAACAAGCGCTGGCACTGGCCAATGGCGTGCCAGAGGGGTTGGCAGCCTACTTTTATTCGCAAGATATGAATCAAATTCAGCGTGTTAGTACACGGCTAGAATATGGCATGATAGGCATTAACGAAGGCATGGTATCGAATCCTATGGCACCATTTGGCGGCATGAAATACTCGGGACTGGGCCGTGAAGGGGCGCAAGAAGGATTGCTGGAATATCAAGAAGTGAAGTACTTATGTCAAAAGTTCGAGTAGCCAGCCAGAGGCTACTCACTTTTTTGCCACACTTTTAATCTCGAGGAAACCTCAGTACACTAGTGCGCCTGGTTAAATTTTGATGTTTTATCAATGATGGAAAGTGATAATAGCCCAGCACTAATTATTCTTGCCGGCGGCTTAGGCAGTCGTTTTGGTGGCGATAAGCAGGTTGCTGAGTTGGCGAGAATAAACAAAAGTATTATGGAGCTGAGCATCTTGGACGCCCACCAGGCTGGTGTTCAGGAGGTATACCTTATCATTAACGCGCGAGTGCGTGACACCATTGAGTCTCGAGTGCTACCCCGCTTACCGCCAGCCATTAACGTTACCTTGATTGAACAATCTCTTACTCAAGTGCCACCGCCATTCGAACGTTATTGTACAGAGCGGGAGAAACCCTGGGGTACTGGACATGCTTTATTGTGTGCCAAGCCCTACGTTAATACACCTGCCATTGTCATCACCGCCGATGATTATTATGGTCCTGATGCGTTTATCTCGCTGGTGGAGCACTTTAAGCACCACCACAGTATGGCGATGGTTGGCTACCCCATTACCCAGACCTTATCGCAACAAGGGGGAGTAAATCGTGGGATTTGTCAGGTAAGTGAGGGCAAACTACAATCGGTAGTGGAGGTAACCGATATTCGTCAAGAGTCGCAAGCGTTACGAGGAAATGTTGACCAAACGGTCATTAATATTGCACCCTCTGCACTGGCCTCTATGACCTGTTGGGGGATCTTGCCAAGTTTGTTTGATGCTTTAGAAGCGGGCTTTTATGACTTCTTAGAGAATTATGACAACGATGTCAAAAAAGAGTATTATTTACCAGATTGCATTCAAAGCTGTATCGAAAAAGGCACTGAAATAGTTTGGGTTTACCAAGCTAGCTCACCTTGGTACGGAGTAACCTATAAAAACGAGTTAGACATTGTCGCGAGAAAAATCTATGAATCACGTCAGGGAAGATAGCGCTCTGGGTTCAGAGCCATTTGATACCACCCTTAAAGAAGCGGATAAGGCATACCAGTCTGTGGCACAGATACTGGCCAATGAGTTTGGGCTAAACAGTGAGCGTGCCTGGATGAAGCACATTGGTAATGGCCACATTAATACCACTATGTTGCTACAGGATGGTCATCAATCTTTGGTGGTACAAAAGCTTAACACCAAGGTATTTCCTGCACCGCAACAGTTAGTGGAAAATGCCCGAGCGATTGAAAAGCATTTGACGCAAAAAGCACTTAATGGCAGTTATAGCCTTGCGATTATCAAGCATGTTGCCACTCACTCAGGGCAATACTTAGTGCAGCTCGGTGAGGACTATTGGCGCGCTTTGGTCTTTATTGGTAGCAGCTACAGTGAAGATGTGGTGGCCAGTGAGCAGCAAGCCAAAACCGCAGCCAGTGCTTTTGGGCGATTTTCTCACGCACTGAATGACTTTGACGCTCGACAGTTACACCATGTTATCCCTGACTTTCATAACCTAGCCATGCGGATCGATGCCTTTAATGAGGTACTGGCTGCTGATAAACATCACCGAGCCCAGCACTGCACAGCGCTTATCGAGCAATTTCAACAGCACTTTGGTTTGGCTGAACAGTTACAACAAGTGCAATCAAAGGTGCCGTTACGCGCTTGTCATAACGATACCAAGATCAATAATATGCTGTTTTCCACCAAAGATGGGTCAGCGCGAGCGGTGATCGACCTAGACACTTGTATGCCGGGAAACTGGCTATTTGATTTTGGTGATATGGTAAGAACCTTTTGCTCGCCCGAAGAAGAAGATTCAACGGCATTGGACAAGGTTGCCGTGCGGGAAAATATTTTTGCCGCTTTGGCAGAGGGGTATATTGCTCCTTTGCGTAACAGTATCACCGCGGCTGAGCGAGAAAGCTTTTTATTGGGCGCGAAGGTTATGCCATTTATGATTGGCCTGCGCTTTCTCACCGATTACTTGGATGGCGATAACTACTTTGCCACTCACCATAGTCAGCACAATTTAGACAGAGCGAAAAACCAGTTTGCGCTTTACCTAAGTGTGGTGGAAAAAGAGCCACGTTTAGCGGCGATAATTAACGCCATCTAACTTTTCGTATGCCCTCTCGCGTTTTACTACCGCCTCGTAACATCAGCTACGGGGCGGTTTTGTTTTATCGCAATGTTTTGCACCTAAAATTGGGATAGGGTAGCGTGATGGCGAAGTATCTTCGAGGAGAAAAAATGAAATCAATCAATCGCCGCGACTTTCTAAAAGCGGCTGGCGTTGCTGCGGCTGCGGGTGTGGTGAGTGGCTGCGCGAGCTCAAATAATAACAACAATGCAATACCACAACGTCAGGGTCAGTCTGTAATGGGCTTGGTTGCGCCTAAGCTTGATATCGTCAGGGTGGGCTTTATTGGCGTGGGCCAGCGCGGCTATGGCCATGTTAAGCGTATGAGCCATATTGAGGGAGCAAAAATAGTAGCCCTGTGCGACACCCATGATGAAGTGTTAACTAAATCGGCGGATTATTTGGTGAATGAGCGCGGCGTCGACAAGCCAGCGTTATATCGTGGCTCGCCACACGCTTATCAAGACATGCTAAGCCGTGATGATATCGACATCGTTATTATTTCAACGCCTTGGAAGTGGCATGCTGCCATGGCCATCGACACCATGAACAGTGGCAAACATGCCTTTGTGGAAGTGCCACTGGCATTGACCGTGGATGAAATGTGGAAGATTGTCGATACGGCTGAGCGCACGCAAAAGCACTGTATGATGATGGAGAACGTCAACTATGGTCGTGATGAGCTAATGGTGCTCAATATGGTCAGACAGGGCGTATTTGGTGAGTTACTGCATGGCGAAGCGGCCTATATTCATGAATTGCGTTGGCAAATGAAAGAAATTGAGCACAAAACTGGCTCATGGCGTACGCATTGGCACACCAAACGCGATGGTAACTTATACCCCACTCATGGCTTAGGGCCCGTTTCTCAGTATATGAATATTAACCGCGGCGATCGGTTTGATTACCTTACTTCAATGAGCTCACCCGCTCTTGGTCGTGCCGCCTATGCAGAGCGTGAGTTTGAGCCATCCCACGAGCGCAATCAACTCGACTATATTGCCGGTGATATGAATACCACCTTGATTAAAACGGTGAAGGGTCGCAGCATCATGGTACAACACGATACCACGACCCCCAGACCTTATTCTCGGCATAACTTAATTCAAGGCACCAACGGCGTTTTTGCCGGTTTCCCTAACCGCATCGCGTTGGAGCAAGGGGGAAGTAAAAGCTTTCATGAGTGGGATTATGATATGACTCACTGGTATCAGCAGTATGATCACCCATTGTGGCTTAGCATGGGAGAAGAAGCACAACGGAATGGCGGTCACGGTGGCATGGACTTTTTAATGTTCTGGCGCATGATTTACTGTCTGCGCAATGGTGAGCCGTTGGATCAGGATGTCTATGATGGTGCGGCATGGTCAGTGATATCGCCATTATCAGCACAGTCTGTGGCTAATCGCAGTGAATCTATTACTATCCCTGACTTTACTCGCGGTGGCTGGTTAACCGGTGAGCCTTTGGGCATAGTAGCAGTGTAAGGGGTTAAAGCAGTATAGTGAGCCATGGCGCTTTCTGATGGTGCTAAAGTTCAATGAACAGGGTAAGATCCGCTATCAACAAGACTGGATTAACTATACTCCTAAGTCACAATACATGACTGGAGATAACCTAAACGTGCAGTAAGCAATGCTCTGCACAAGACATAAGGAACACCAATGAAGGTTTCTGTAGAGATTAGTAAGTACCCACTGCATCAAGATTATATTCCTTATATTCAAGGCTTTATTGATCGTTTAAATCAGCATGAAAACATCAAAGTGAACACCAATGTTATGTCTACTCAAGTTTTTGGTGATTATGACGAGGTGACAACCATCATTAATCAAGAGATGAAACGCTCTTTTGCAACCTATGGCAAATGCATTTTTGTCTGCAAGTACATTGCTGGGGATTTGTCTGCGCGTCAGGGTGAAATAGATTAATGGATTGGCTACGGGAAACGCTGGCAGGTTTTACTGCGATGTCGAGCTGGGAATACATTGCTGTCGCCTTAGCGGTGGCTTACCTGTTGTTAGCAATAAGACAAAACATTTGGTGTTGGCCAGTGGCGTTTGTGAATACCCTGATTTATACCATTCTCTATTGGAATGGCGCATTGGTCATGGAGTCACTATTACACTTTTATTATATGGTGATGGCGGTGGTCGGCTGGTGGATGTGGCGTCAAGGTGATAAAGATAAGCCCAGTGAAATTATCTCTTGGTCAACCTCGCGTCACCTCTGCATTATTGCGCTTACCACCGTTGCTGCGGTGGCCTTGGGCTACTTTACCAAGCATTATATGAATGCCGATCTGGCTTACCTGGATAGTTTTACCACTTGCTTTGCGGTGGTTACGACCTACTTGGTGGCGAAGAAAGTGTTGGAAAACTGGTTGTATTGGGTGGTGATTGATGCCGCCTCGATTTATCTATACTACCTCAAAGGTTTTTACCCGACCTTAGTGCTGTTTATTTTTTATACCTTAATGGCATGTTGGGGTTACAAGCGCTGGTATGAAGAATACGAATCGAAGCAGGGCAAAAATATTGCCAGCCTCTGACGTTGAACTAAAGTGCTTACAGCAGCAAGTAGAGCGCGTATTTACACAGCCCGTGACTGCTTTAGTGAAACTAAATAAGGGGCTGAGCAATAAAAATTACCTGCTTTACAGTGGCCAAGGAAAACGCCTACTGAAGTGCTACAGCCACGACATTCCTGTTGCTGCGCTTAGCGCTCAAAATAAGCTGGCGCAACAGCAGGTCACTTCGCAAGTACTGGCCTTTGACCAGCCATCACGGTTGGCGATATTTACCTTTCTACCTGAGGTCGAGCGCTCCCCGGTACTAGGGAAAGACTTACTCGAACAATTGGTGAGGGTACACCAGCTTGAGTTGGACGTGTATGAACAATTAGACCTGCTAGGCTACCTTAATCAGCTATCGGCGACGCTGCAAACCCGCGTTGATATGGCTTGGATCCGTTCTCAGCTTGCCAGTTTGCCCAGCGACATGGCGTTTTGCCATAACGACTTGGTGCTCAGTAATATTATTGTTGGTGAGTCCAAAGTGCAGTTAATCGATTTTGAGTATGCCTGTCACAATGACCTCTTCTTTGATTTGGCAGCCTTGGTATGTAGTTTTGGCTGCACCGTGGCACAAGCTCACAGAGTGTTACAAAACTACTTTATGTTAAGGCAGCAAGAGCCACCAGTATACAGCCAGACCAAGCTCAAACTCTACTGCCAAATTTACCTTTTATTGAGCATTGAGTGGTATGAGCAAAGGGGAGTGGAAGACGAAGCTGCAACGCTCAGAGCAGCACTATTAAAGTGGGTAGATTAGCACGCTGCAAACTACCCACCATTAGCTATTACAGGCCGCCAAGTCGTTTCGCGAGCTCTTTGTATTTTTCCACGTCGGATTTATCGAAAATCGGTTCGCCATTGCCGTCAGTGTCTTTTGCAACGAGCAAGTTTTCTCGAGCAAGGCGTCTAACTCGCTCTATTTTTACGTCAAGAAACTCTGCAACTTGCTGGGTTGTCATGGGTGTCATATTTGGGATCCTCAATAATGATGTATCGCTACATTACTTATTAATAGTAGTACTAGACCTAGTCTCAGTATAATTTATTATTTTTAAAGCATAGTTGAATAACTGTTTTTTTTTCCTAAAGTACAGCTTTTTTTAAAAATAGGTTACTAATTAGGCATCTAGCCAACATTGACTAGCAATTGTGGTGAGATAGCATTATTATGATGGCCTCGCTCTCGTGGTGAAATGGATATCACGTGGCCCTCCGGAGGCTAAGTTCTAGGTTCGATCCCTAGCGAGAGCGCCACTTTTTTCCTCTTGCTTTATTTCGGTTATTACACCCACCCTTTGCGTTTAAAATAAAGGCCAATTCCTAGGGTTAACAATAACAACAGCAACACAAATATACTAAAGGCACCGCCATATTCGGTACCAGGAATACCACCGATATTGACTCCCAATAACCCAGTTAAAAACCCAAGCGGTAAGAATAGTGCGGCCACTACCGACATCACATACATGCGTTGATTGAGCTGTTCGTTTTGTTGGTTGGTAATGCCATGCTGTATTACCTGCGCACGCTCAATGGCGGCTTCAAGCTCTTCAACATAGCGACTCAGGGCATTGTTGGCTTCTTCTAACAAACGCAAATCTTCATCTGTCAGCCATTCTTGTTGGCAATCTAGTAACTCGCTAATGGCCACCTTTTGAGGTTTTAAATAGCGTTTTAGACCTATGGTTTGGCGTCTTAATGTGGCTAACTGTTGGTAATTGGGGAGTTGCTCACTGCTGTCTAGAGCATCTTCAAAGCCATCTAGGTGTTCCTCAATTTGCCAAATAATATCTTGCATTCGCCCTGATAGCCTTGCCACTAGGGTTGATAATAGCTCGCCAATGTCTTTTGCACCCTTACCTTGTTTTAATGCAGCTAACATATCTTGCGCTGACATAATGTGGCGCTTGCGGCAGGTAATAAGTAAGCGTTTGTTAGCATAGCAACGGATTGAAACCATGTCTTCTGGGCTTTGTTTGGGGTTTAGGTTCACGCCTCGTAAAAACACTAATAACCCCTCGCTACCCACCACGGTTCGTGGGCGAGTTTCATCGGCAATCAGTGCCTGCCACTCCCATTCTGCTAAAAAGTCTTGCTGCTTTAACCACTCGGTGGTTTGCTCGAAACTGTAGTCAAAGTGAAGCCACATTGGTTGTTGGTGAATAACGGCTTTAACCTCGCTAAGGTCTTCAATAATCCTTCCGCCACCTTGGCCGTCGAGTACAACGGCATGCAATAACCCTGTCATGATGTAATCCAATCAACTTTGATGTTGCAAGGATTGCACAGTCAGTGAGTATTTCAAATGCAATTCTATCTCTTGACGATAAAAGAAATAGTTCGGTTTGATTTTCTTTTCGGTTGAAAAGTAGTCAGTTCCTGTTAGGTTAAATAGATATGTATTACGCAGCGATTTTGCTTATCTTGAAGATAAATTTATTTTGTTTTGCAATTGCAGCAAATCCAAGTATAAGTCCGCACACACTTCTTTAGAGAAACAATTATGATCACAGTGGGTTGGCGAGAATGGCTATCATTGCCTGAGCTTGGTATTAATGAAATCAAGGCCAAAGTTGACACAGGTGCAAGAACCTCTTGCTTACACGCTTTTCGAGTAGAACCATTTGACCACTTAAGTGGTGAACTATGGGTACGGTTTTGGATCCATCCGCTTCAAGATGATTCAGACTTCGTTGTTTGTTGCGAAGCCAAGGTATTAGATCAACGGGTGGTAACGGATTCTGGAGGTCATAAAGAAAATCGCTATGTTATTGAGACAATACTGAACATCGCAGGGCAAAGCTGGCCCATTGAAGTTACATTAAGCAATAGAGAGACGATGAAATTTAGAATGTTGCTAGGTCGCACGGCCATGCGTGGCAAGATACTGGTTGACCCTGAGCAATCTTACTTAACCCAAAAAACCGGATAACTTATGAAAATAGGCATACTTTCAAGGAATAAATCACTGTACTCAACGCGGCGGCTGATTGAAGCGGCGGAGCAACAAGGTCATGAAGTGGCTGTGCTTGACGCTTTACGTTGTTACATGAATATCAACAGCAGTGAGCCTGAGGTCCACTTTAAAGGTCAGAAGTTAAGTGGTTTTGATGCTGTTATTCCACGAATTGGCGCTTCTGTCACGTTTTACGGTTGTGCGGTGTTAAGGCAGTTTGAGATGATGGGGGTTTACCCGCTCAATGAATCGGTCGCCATAACGCGTTCAAGAGATAAACTGCGCTCACTGCAACTGCTTTCGAGAAAAGGCGTGGGCATGCCTATTACTGGCTTTGCCAGTAAGCCCGATGACGTTAAAGACTTGCTTGAGATGGTTGGTGGCGCACCGGTGGTGATTAAGTTGTTAGAAGGCACTCAAGGTATTGGTGTGGTGTTAGCTGAAACCCGCAAAGCCGCGGAGAGCGTCATTGAAGCCTTTATGGGATTAAAGGCGCATATCATGGTGCAAGAGTACATCAAAGAAGCCGGTGGCGCCGATATTCGTTGCTTTGTTATTGGTGATAAAGTCATTGCTGCGATGAAGCGACAGGCGCAAGCGGGGGAATTTCGCTCAAACCTTCACCGTGGCGGCTCAGCAACCTTGGTGAAAATCACCCCGGAAGAAAGGCGCACCGCGGTGGCGGCCGCCAAAGCGATGGGATTAAACGTTGCTGGGGTTGACTTGTTGCGCTCTGAACGTGGTCCTCTGGTGATGGAAGTGAACTCGTCACCAGGGCTTGAAGGTATTGAACAAGCCACGGGTAAAGACATTGCTGGCATGATCATTTCATTTATTGAAAAAAACGCTTCCGCTAAGAGGACGGCGACACGTGGCAAAGGTTAAAATTAATCGCCCATTTTCTTTACTTGATACTCGAGTTGGAGTGGGTGAGCGCTCAACGGTGCAGCTCGAGGTAGCTAAGTTATATACCCATACACCCATGACCATCCCCATAGAGGTGGTCAATGGTACGGAAGCCGGGCCAGTATTACTGGTCTGTGCCGCTATTCATGGTGATGAGCTCAATGGCGTTGAAGTGGTAAGGCAATTATTAAATAAAATAGATGCCAGCAATTTACGGGGGACCTTAATTGCCGTGCCCATCGTCAATATTTTTGGTTTCATTCATAAATCCCGATATTTACCCGACAGGCGCGACCTTAACCGCTGTTTTCCAGGCTCTGAGCGCGGCTCTTTAGGTGGCCGCATGGCCCATATGTTTTTTGATCAGGTGGTGAAGCAAAGTACCCATATTATTGATTTACATACCGGGGCCATTCATCGCTCTAATTTGCCACAAATTCGTGGCGATCTGTCGAGCGAAACGACTAAAGAAATGGCCATGGCGTTTGGCACACCGGTGGCGCTGGATGCGCGTCTACGTAATGGCTCGTTACGTAGTGAGGCTGCAGGCCTTGGGATCCCTGTGATTACCTACGAAGCGGGAGAGGCGCTGCGTTTTGATGCTTTAGCCATTCATGCTGGTTTAAAAGGGGTTGAAAACGTCATGCGGCAGTTGCGCATGCTTAGAGGAAAGCGCCGTAAGCAATTACATGAAGCGGTAGTTGCCGCTGCAACAAGTTGGGTGCGGGCGGATGTTGACGGTATTGTACGTGCCCAAGTTAACCTCGGAGAGCGAGTCAGCAAGGGTCAAGTATTAGCTTACATAGACAGCCCCCTTGGCCAAAGTGTTGAAGAAATCGTCGCACCGCGGAGCGGAATTGTGATTGGTCAGCAAATGCTGCCTCTGGTGAATGAAGGGGATGCGGTTTTTCACTTAGCCTATTTTGCCCACGCCAATAGCATTGTCGAGCAACAGCTAGAAACCTTTATTGATGACATAGGCCCTATTTCTTAGGGCCTAATACTCTTTTGCTGGTAGTAGCGAGCTTGGGTTTTTGTGGCTCTTGACTGAGCACAAGCACGGGGCGGGTGACAAACAAGTTGTTTGGGTAAACCACTTTATGACCTTCAATATGGCGCAGTACCACACTCATTAACCCCATTTCGACAATACATCCTTCAACGAAGTTAGCGCCATCCACTATCCGCACCCAATTGCCAACGCGATAATCATTTTGAATGAACATTAGCAAAAAAGAGGTTAGGTTCGAGAGCAGTGACCAGCCAGCAAACATGGCGACCCCGAGCATGGCAAAAAGCGATGAGCCGAGCACCAAAAGCCCTTTTAGCTCTATGCCCCAAAACACCAGCATGATACAAACAAATACAAACGCCACGATAGTTTTCACCAACAGTTCGGCGCGCTGCTTGCGGTGGGAGTCAATTTTGCCGCGTGTCACTTTTTCCAGCAGCTTGCAGCACCCAGAAACCAGCAAAGGAAAAAGCAGTACAGCAATTAATGAAGCGAATAACTTATACTGATTGAGAACAAAATCTAATACGTGCAATGTAGTTTATACCTTAACTATTTTACGCCTTATATCATGCAATTTGCTCTCCTAAAAGCGGTTTTTTACAGTGAATAACCATTGCACATCATCGACATTGTCAGGGCCTCCAAGCGGCGCTGCAACGTCGATATGCAGCATGATATCCGAATTCGCTCTGCTCGGCGCAAGACGAAGTCCAAGTCCAAGGTTTTTCAGTGTTGACTCGTTAGCATTGATGGCAAGGTGAGAGTCATAGGCTTTGCCTAAATCAAAAAATGCGGCACCGCCGACTTTGAATAAGCGCCATAAATCGTATTCCCAATAGAAGCGCCTTTCGATGTTAAGCAGTACGCGTTTACTGCCTTGTTGATACTTAATTGGGTAACCTCTTAACCCGGTTTCGCCACCTAGTGTAATTTGTTTGTCTAAAGTGAGGTTTTTACCATAGCTATAGCTGGCGTTGAGAAACCAAGATTGGTAGAGGCTGGTATTAAGGTAATATTGAATATTGAAACTGGCTATGAGGTTTTCAGCGCGGTCGCTTTGCTGATCCCAATTGCCATTGAGGTCCATAGCAAAGCGCCAAAGGCTGTGATCTGAGGTATAGTGAGCCGTATCTGCGCTAAGAGAAAAAATGACGCGTTCGTCATCATTGCTCCATGCCGTAGGAGAGTACCCGAGTAAAGCACGAATGTTCCAACCTAAATTTAAATCTTCGGTGCGATAAATAGAGTCAAAGTTTCGCACCTTAACAAACGAGTCTTCAAACCATTGTGCCTGCACATAAGGGTAACTTAGCGATCTATCGCTCGCGATGGCGAGCGTGGTTTCTGGGATAGCGCTAAAGCGGTATTCTTCGTGGCGATAACCGGCAATTAAGCGTCGTGTCCAGTTACCACCTAATGCTTGAGAGTGGCCAAAGTAAAATTGACTCACAGCTCTTTTTTGGTTGAATTCAGAGATGGTTTCACCGCCAGAATAAATCGGCTCTTCACGCTCGTCAGAGAAATTGGTAAAGCCGTAACTATAAGGCGTGTCGGTGGCAAAAAATGGATAATTGACACTAACATAGTGACGCTCGCCATCGTCATTATCGGAGTACTCAATGCGACCTGTGTACCTTGAACCTAAAATATTGGGGTCGTCATAGACAAACAAATAACCAGCACGGTCCACTTCTTTAATATGAGTAAAAGACAGACGCTTACCATAGCCAAGTAGGTTGCTCTCTCGAAAGCCGATCCTCGAGGTGTTTTCACCACCACTGCGGCTAAAGCTTAAATCCGGCATTAAGGTCCATAAGTCCCGGGTGATCACGGTCACTAAAATATCGCCATCGCAATTTTCGACGGCATAAATACGGGCATCGTAAAGGTAGGATTGTTGCCTCAATAGACGTTCTGATTCAGCCAGTTTACGCGGTACGTAATCATCGCCTTCTTGAAACAATAACACGCTTTTTAATACTTCAGGTTTGGTTTGTACGTGGTAGCGGTTGGCAAACCGAAACAGGGCATTATTTTCCTCCGGCTTGTCGGTATCAAAGACATTGAGCTGACGCAGCTCAATGTCGATTATTTTCTTTCCCGTTGCCGCTTTGGGGTAATTTTCTTGGCTATCAAGTTGGCGCGTTAAGCTTTGGTCGTGCTCACTATCAGTACGGTTATTACTGCAACTATTCGACAGATCTAACGCAGGAACTTGTTCAGCTCCTTGCGCCATGGCAATGCTGCTAAAAAATAATAGGGTGGCGAGTAATAGCCATCTTATTGTCATCACGTGCCCTCTAGTCTGTAATACCAATTCGCTTAATTAAGTGGTCTATTTGAGGCAAGAAAATTCTGTCGATAACCAGGCAAAAATTTTGCTATTTAGTTGTTCTAAATAAGAAATTTTTAACGCAGTTAGCGTCGAATTTGCTCCCTCCAATTGAGCAGGTATTAATGCGGATTGGTATAATCCTTTTAGTATGGTCGATTTTGCTTTAGCTTGCTTAGAAACAATAACAAAAACTAAGAGTATTTATAGACTTAAATGACTTTATGAGGCGTTAATCAGAGAGGACTTGGTGCAGTGAAGGCAGTAATTCAAGGGCGTCTAAGCCATCTGGAGCAATCCAAACGCTGTTACTGTAATGCTCAAAATTAAGATTAAAAAAACTATTTTGAAACTGAAATCGCCACTGATGTCTATCGGCACCCGCTGAGAATTCAATCATGTTAATGTGCTGGTGGTGTAAAAATATTTGTGCCCAAAGCTCAAAGTCTTCATCGTTTGGCAGCTGTTCACTGCTGACGATGATTACTTCATATTGCGAGTCTAAAGTGACAGAGGTCATTAATCACGCTCCAAATAATTTCGTATTAACTGCATAAATGGGGCACCATATTTGCTCAACTTGGTAAAGCCAACCCCAGAGACTTGCAAAAATTCACTGTCAGAGGTGGGGGTCTTTTGCGCCATTTCAGCCAAGGTTCTATCGTTGAACACCACATAAGGCGGGACATCGTCATCATCAGCCAACTGTTTGCGCAGGGCACGCAATTTGGCAAATAGCTTTTTGTCATAGTTAAACTGCGCAAGCTTATCTTGATAGACGTGTTTTGCCGCCAGCCTCGGCTCTGCTAGGTGCAGGGTGTATTCGCCACGTAAAACGGCTCTTGCCGCTTCTGTAAGTCGCAGCGTCGCACCTTGGGTGATGTCTTGATTCACTAAGCCATGGTGGATGAGCTGACGCAGAATACTAAGCCAAAATTCATTACTGTGTTCCCTGCCTATGCCATAGGTAGAGAGGTCATGGTGATTGTGTTCGCGGATCCGAGCAGTATTAGCACCACGCAGTAGATCAACGATATAGCCTAAACCAAAACGCTGCTCTGCACGATATATGCAAGAGAGTGCTTGCTGAGCTACAACGGTGCCATCAAATTGTTTCGGCGGATTTAAGCAAATATCACAGTTTCCGCAGGCTTCACGTTGGTACTCGCTAAAATAGTTCAAGAGAATTTGGCGGCGGCAAGTTTGTGCTTCGGCAAAGCTCGACATGGCTTGGAAACGCTGCTCTTCAACCCGGCGGCGCTGTTCATCAGGAATGTCTTCAAAAAAACGTTTAACCCGGCCGATATCAGCGGGGTCGAAGTACATTACGGCTTCTGCGGCTAAGCCATCACGACCGGCGCGACCGGTTTCTTGGTAATAGGCTTCAATGCTTTTGGGAATATCGTAATGCACCACAAAGCGTACATTTGGCTTATTAATGCCCATACCAAAAGCTACGGTCGCAACAACTATTTGGATGTCATCGCGGGCAAAGCGGTTTTGCACAAACTGGCGCTGTTCGTTATCAAGGCCAGCATGATAACCCGCGGCGTTATAGCCAGATTCAATCAAGCGCTCTGCGATATCGTCTACGCGCTTGCGACTGCCACAGTAAATAATGCCACTTTGTCCTTTTTGTTCTTTTAAGTAGCGGAACAGCTGTGATAAAGGCTTAAACTTTTCTTCAATGGTGTAACGAATATTGGGCCTATCAAAGCTACCGGTATGAATAAATGGCGCACGCATATCAAGCTGCTGGACGATATCTCGCCGAGTAGCTAAATCCGCCGTGGCGGTGAGGGCCATAAGTGGCACCGCAGGGAAATATTGTCTGAGCTCTTTTAAACGAAAGTAGTGAGGGCGAAAGTCATGTCCCCAGTGCGACACACAGTGGGCTTCATCAATGGCAAATAAAGCAACATTGCAGCTGCTTAAGCGCTCTATAAAGTCTCTTTGCAGTGCTTTTTCTGGTGCCACATAGAGTAACTTTACCGTACCCTGCTGGAGCCCTTCATAGGTGGCTCTTTGCTGCTCCCAAGCAACGCTATTATTAATATACTCCGCCGCCACACCTTGCGCTTTTAGCTGTGCTACCTGATCTTGCATTAATGAGATTAAGGGGGAAATAACCACTGTAACCCCTTCAAACAGCAGGGCTGGAACTTGATAACAAAGTGATTTCCCCCCCCCAGTGGGTAACAGCACAAGGGTATCCTGACCAGCAAGACTGGACTGAATAATTTCTAGCTGACCATCACGAAAGGTACTGTAACCAAATACATCTTTGAGTACCGTTTTAGGGTCTTTAGTTGGGGCGTCTAAGAGTGTTTCCATTGCCGCCATTCTAGAGTTTTTTTTATTTATTGTCTTTGCTTTTTGTCGCGAGAGGGGTCGGACTGCTGTTTATTTAACCGCACGACTGAGTGATGTAATGACCCACGCTTTATCTAAGTTTAATGGCTTGGTGTTTTATTGATGGTATAATTGCAGTTCTCTTTGCAACTCCTGCCAAGGTCGACATGTCGGTAATTGATGAACAAAACAAGGGGCACCTGCTCGCCATTCTTGCCTTTTTAATGTGGGGCTTAGCACCCATTTATTTTAAACAACTTATTCATGTGGATGCGATTGAGATCTTAGTGCACAGAGTGATTTGGTCTGTATTATTTATTATGTTAATAGTATTGGCAAAAAAACAGTGGCCTAAGATTGTCGCAATTGTTCGACAGCCAAAACTATTGGCAATGCTAACGCTCACTGCCTGTTTGCTGGGGTTCAACTGGGGACTCTTTATCTGGTCGGTGAATAATGGCTTTATGCTCGATGCCAGTTTAGGGTATTACATCAACCCGCTATTAAATGTATTGCTAGGCATGTTATTTCTTTCTGAGCGTCTGCGCCGCGCACAAAAGTTTGCTGTGGTGTTGGCTATAGTGGGTGTGGTGTTGCAATTAATCAGCTTTGGCTCTTTCCCTGTTATTGCGTTTTCATTGGCGGGCTCTTTTGCCATTTATGGTCTATTGCGAAAAACCCTCGCGGTTGAGTCTTTACCTGGGTTACTGATTGAGGCATTGATCTTGAGTCCCATCGCACTAATGTACTGGTGGTGGGTGGAGCCCAGTGCCACAAGTAATTTGTATGCCAACAACTGGTATACGAATGCATTACTAATAAGCGCCGGAATTGTGACTACCTTGCCGTTACTTTGCTTCACTGCAGCTGCAAAGCGGATCCCCTATACCACATTAGGTTTTTTCCAATACATTGGACCCAGTCTAATGTTTATTTTGGCGGTGGTGTTATATGGCGAAGCCTTTGATACTGAGCGGGCGGTTACCTTTGCTTTTATATGGAGTGCACTGGCGATGTTTAGCCTTGACTCATACCGCGATAGACGTAAACGCTTAGCCAATAAGACGGTTTCGTCCTAACTCTTTAGCTTGATAAAGGTTGATATCGGCTTGCTTAACCAAGCGGTCGATATCACTGCTGACCTCATCACTAAAACCAATTGAAATGGTAAAGGTTATATCTTTATCGGTAAAACTCGCGCTATTGTCGGCAATATAGGCTCTAAAAGCTTCCAATCTTTCGAGACAAGCGTCTTTATCTTCAGTTGCAAAGAACACCGCAAACTCTTCACCACCTAAGCGAGCCATTAAGTCTTGCTGAAAATACTGCTTAAAAGCACGGCTAAAGGCTTCTAACACGGCATCGCCATAATCGTGACCATAGTTATCATTAACCAGTTTAAAATGATCAATATCAAGCATGGCGATGGCACTTGATTGCTGCTGCTTAGCCCTTTGATGCAGTGCTTTTCTAACTGTAGCAAAGAAATAACGACGATTAGGTAACTCTGTAAGGTAATCTGTATTGGCTTGTTTGCGGATGGTCTGAATATGCTCGAGCATGTCGACGTTTTGACTTAAGCGACAATAAAACTCTTCGGCATTAAATGGTTTTCGTAAGTAATCGTTAGCGCCATTTTTAAGAAAGCGCGTTGACAGGTGGTCTGTATCGACCCCTGAAACACCAATAATCGCTTTGTCATCATCGGTATATAAGCGCCTGATCTCTGAGCAGAGTTCTTCTCCGCGCATATTGGGCATTTCACTGTCGGTAATAATAACCGAAATATCTGTGTGTGCCTTAAGCACTTCGAGCGCTTCGATGCCGTCAGTGGCCTCGAAGACTTGGTATTTGTGACGTTTCACTAAAGTTGAGATGTATTGTCTTGCCGTCGCTGAGTCATCAACAATAAGTATCTTGACGTTTTCATTTCTAGGCAATCGCTCCAATTGGCGGCGCAAATAGTGGTAAGCCTGTTTATTCTCTTTAGTGATGTAATCAATGATAGGGTACTGTTCAACCGTTTTACGTGTTTGGCTCTCCAGGTTTCCCGTCATGACTATAGTAGGGATATTGGCTTTGATAGTGCAGGGGATTGCTTCTCCACGAGGGGCGTCGGGCAATATAAAGTCAACTACTGCGCAAAAATATTGGTTTTGTTTGATTAACGCCTCAGCTTGGGCTCGAGACTCGGCTATATCGGCATGATAGCCGGCACTGGTGGCTATATGCTTTTGTACTCTGGCAATTGTTGGGGTGTCTTCAATGATTAAGATTTTTCGAGTCACAATCTTCGCCAATCACTAATGTTTTACTAATTCTTAACGCATATAAAAGTAAAAGCAATGCTAGTGTAGAAAACTTATTAAAAAGTCATAACAATCTATGATGATATTGCGCAAAAAATGCTAAAAAAACGGGCTCTTTTAAAGAGCCCAGTTATTAAGTTATCCAGTGATAAGCGCCATTACAGGTCATCATCAATGTCAACACTGACGGCCACACTGGTGTCGTTTTGCACCTTTGAACGACCAAATAAAGTATGAAATTTAGTTTTACAGGTTGTTAGCTTTAAATATTTAGCCCAAGCTTTTTCCACAGCATTGGTAGGAACAGAGGCACCATCCATCACTTGAACAAATTGCAGCTGAAAACTGTTTTGCGGTTCTTGTGCTTTGCTGTATAAGCTTCTTAGCGTTACACCACATTGCTCAAGAATTTCAGCTTCTTGTAAAGTGAAATGACCGCTGCGACCAAATCCACGGGGGAAGTTGGCGTCATCATAAAATGCTTTAGGGCTTGTGAAAGCGTGTTTCAAAGTGGCTAGATTATGATCCATAACAAAGTCCTCAAGGGTTACTTGGCAGGAGTATGGATCAAGAATTGAATTTTAAAAAATGAGTTTTTTTTATCGTCAGGAAGAAAAATGGACATAGATCTATTAAAAACTTTTGTCGAGGTGGTACGCACTCGCCATTTTGGTCGTGCCGCCGAGAATTTATACATTACTCAGTCGGCAGTGAGCTTTAGGATCAGGCAGTTAGAACAGAGTTTGGGAGTGAATTTGTTCATTCGCCAGCGCAATAATATTCAATTAACTGCCCCTGGAGAGCGGCTACTTCCTCATGCAAAAATGATTTTAACGGGCATGCAGCGTGCTAAAGTAGACGTGGCCCTGGCTAATAATATGCACAAACAGGTGTCACTCAGTGGTACGGCAAACATATGGGATGCTTTCTTACAGTTTGGCATTAATCATATTGTCTCGGCGATGCCAGGGGTTTCTTTAGTGGCAGAAATAAAAGCACAACAAGAAAGTACCCGGCTACTGTTGGAACGCACCTTGGACGTGGCGGTGCTTTTTGATCCCCCCAAGGTCGATGAGCTGGTGGTAAAGCCCATTCGTAACTTGGCGATAATACCGGTCAGCACTTTTGATAAGGTCTCCAAAGCCGAGTTTTTCGACAACCAATACGTTTATGTTGATTGGGGCACGGCGTATTCACTGTGGCATGCGAAGCAATACTCAGGCAGCAACCCTCCTTACTTCAGAACCAGCACGGGAAGGATTGCTTTAGACCTCATATTACAATGTGGTGGCTCTGCCTTTGTTCCAGAAGTCTTGGCGCAAGATGCCATTGCCAAGGGGCATCTATTTTTAGTGGAGGAAGTAGAGCAAAACGCAAGGGAAGTATTTGTTGCTTACCACAAAGACAACGAACAAATAGAGCATATTGAAACCATTGTTAGTCTTCTGACTGAGGTAAAATAACCCTGTTCCCAAAATTAAGATGAATCTTTTATGACGCTTAGTTTAACTTTGGGTGTCAGTTTATTTTCAGAAATATTGTCGATGTAATAATTCTGTCATTTATCAATGTCAAAATTCGCGTGTTTTAAAATTACGTGTTGCGATATTGAGGAAATACACATGAAACTAACTAAGACTGCTTTAGCTTTATCTCTTCTAGGCGCGTTCGCTTTCCAAGCCAATGCTGAAGTTGACGTTTATGGTAAAGCAAATGTTTCTGTTCAATCATCTGATGATGGTGCAGGCTCTTTCACAGAGATCAAGAGCA
>NZ_JAWLJU010000002.1:3250000-3349174 GCF_037120705.1 Pseudoalteromonas sp. UG3-2
GGATTTTCCTGACGTAGCTCTTGCAACGTTAATAAAGTGTATGAGGGCCCATGGCGCTCTAGCTCTCGGGTATCAATACAGAGCTTGGGCTCGTTTTGTAACAGCTTTTCAAGCATGGTGAGGCGGTCTTCGTCAGTCACGCTTGGGCGTTGCTTATGCACTGGAATGGCGCAAGGCAAGAAACGCAGCTCAGTGAGGCCAAGCTCTGCAACGCAGTGTTTGGCCATATTGAGGTGGCCTAAATGCGGGGGATCAAAAGTCCCGCCAAACAATGCAATCATAACACCTCTTTGCAACTGATGGGTAAGTCAATGGCTAATGGTTTGGCAAAGCTCAGGGCAATATGCGTCAATGCTTGGTAAGGCGCGGTGACACGGGCTTCTTTGTAAGCACTGTCAAAATCCGCCATCAGCGATAACAGCTGTTTTAATTGTGCTGTGGTCAAGCGGTCTAATGCCTGTTGCGTGGGCCCTTGTTGGTTTTTCCAGACATTGTGTTTTTTAAAGGCTTCTGGCAGCGGCGTACCTGATTGCCACAGTGATTTTACCCCTAACAACACTCGCGCTTGGTTTTGTAAAGTCCAAAGAATGCTGGCAGGCTCAACATTGTCGTGGGCAAGTTTGTTCATCACCTTAACAATGTGCTTGATATTGCCACTGAGTAAACCACTGTTGAGGTCGAAAATATCGAACTTCGCTTGGTTCAACAGGCCGCTTACCAGCTGCTGTTCATCGATGGCTTGTTTGCCAAACAACAAAGAGAGCTTTTCTAGCTCTTGATAACAGGCCAGCAAGTTTCCTTCCGTTGCTTGCAATAAAGCGCGCTTTGCCGTGGCACTCAATGACAGTGTTAAGCGTTTACATTGCTCGTCAAGCCAGCGCTCTAAATGACGGCCACTAAGGGCATAGCAAGGTACAAATAAGCCTGGTTTCTCGAGTGCCTTAAACCAAGCGGTTCGTTGCACATCTTGGCCCGCTCCTAGCCCTTTAAAAATAATCACCACATCTGGATTGATTTGCTGTGCCAATGACTTCAAGACATTGACCCCAGCGCTGGGGACCTTTTGCTCATTAAAGTCGAACTCGATTAAGGTACGAGTGCTGAACAATGACATACTATTGTATTGCGCACTCAGTTCTTGCCAGTCGAAGCCTGGCAGCTGAGCAAACTTGATGACTTCATCAAACCCTTGTTGCTTAGCCGTTTGACGGATGGCACTGACACACTGACCTTGCTGAAAGGGTTCTTCGCCAAACACCAAATAAAATGGCGCTAAGCCCTTTTGTAGTTGAAGCGGTAATTGATTGGCATAACAGCGCATTACAGTTGTGATAACTCCCTGATGATGCGTTGACTGGCGCGATGGCGCATCTCGGAGAGGATCAGCTCCAACTCTTTGGCTTTGGCCAAGGCGTTATCTGGGTCATCTTGGTAGTTACGATACAGTTCAAACATTTGCTCAACCGGTGCTTGGTCGGGGCGAGTGAGGCGATATCTTACCCGATAAGCCAACTCGTATTGCGCCACTTGGCCGTTTTTAAACAAGCTCAAGGTTTGTCGCTCTAATGAGTCATTGTACAGGTATAACTCGGCTGCCGACTGCGAGTTGGCGGGTTGCAACGAGACTTGAGCGCGTTTTAAATCCGCCTGCAGCTGCTCAAACAAAGCTGAGCGGCGATCGTCGCCACTGAGGGTCAATTGCTTTAAGTCAGCGGGCAAATACGACGCTTGCTTGAGGTGAAAGCCACAGCTTGCCACTACCAAGCAAGCTAGCACAATGGCTAGCTTGCTGATGCCAAATAGGCCGCGCATCTTAGTTTGCAACCACATTAAGCAGCTTACCTGGCACATAAATGACCTTACGAATGGTCTTGTCATCGGTAAACTTAGTGACGTTCTCTTCGCTAAAGGCAATGGCTTCGACCTGCTCTTGGCTTGCGTCTGCAGCCACTGTGATTTTCGCACGCAGCTTGCCGTTAACCTGAACCACAATGAGCTTTTCGTCTTCAACCAATGCGCTTTCATCTACTTTTGGCCAAGCTGCGTCGAGCACATCACCTGAGTTACCCAGCTCAGTCCACAATTCGTGTGACATGTGTGGTGTGATAGGGGCCAGCATGATGATGATGGCTTCCAGCGCTTCATTGGCTAGGGCAACGTCTTGCTCGTCGGCGATCTGCGCTTTGATAAGCTTATTCGATAACTCCATGATAGCCGCAATGGCGGTATTGAAGGTCTGACGACGCTCAATATCATCGCTCACTTTGGCAATGGTCTTGTGAATTTCGCGACGCAATGCTTTTTGCGCTGAGTTAAGTTTGGCAACATTAAGTTCAGCTTTACCAACAGCCTTAACATCAACAGCATATTTCCAAACACGGCGTAGGAAGCGATGTGCACCTTCTACTCCAGAGTCTGACCACTCTAAGGTTTGCTCTGGCGGAGCGGTGAACATCATAAATAAACGCACGGTGTCGGCACCGTATTGCTTGATCACCGTTTGCGGATCGATACCGTTGTTTTTCGACTTCGACATTTTACTCATGCCAGCTGAGAACACTGGCTCGCCATCGTCTTTATGCCACGCTTTGATAACGCGACCTTTGTCGTCGGTTTCGGTTTCGATATCGGTAGGAGCAATCCAAACGTCGCCACCTTTTTCGTCTTTGCGGTAGTAGGTGTCGGCTAACACCATACCTTGACACAGTAAACGTTCAAACGGCTCATCGGAATTAACCAAACCAAAGTCACGCAACAGCTTATGGAAGAAACGTGCGTACAGTAGGTGCAGGATGGCGTGTTCAATACCACCGATGTATTGGTTTACCGGTAGCCAGTAGTTTGCCGCACCTGGCTCTAGCATGCCTTCGTCGTAGCGAGGGCTACAGTAACGGGCATAGTACCAAGAGGACTCCATAAAGGTATCGAAAGTATCGGTTTCGTGGAATACGGTCTCACCATTAACGTTGGCTTTGGCCCACTCAGGATCGGCTTTAATCGGCGAGGTAACCCCATCCATGACCACATCTTCTGGCAAGCGCACCGGTAACATCTCTTCTGTTGCAGCCAGCTCCGAGCCGTCTTCTTTATTGAGCATTGGAATAGGCGAGCCCCAGTAACGCTGACGGCTCACGCCCCAATCACGTAGGCGGAAGTTCACTTTGCGTTTACCAACACCCATTTGCTCCAGCTTGCTTGCAATGGCTTCAAATGCTGCGGCAAAATCAAGACCATCAAACTCACCCGAGTTAATTAAGGTGCCTTTTTCTGTGAAGGCTTCTTTTGCTAAGTCAGCCTGCACTTCAGCGTCGCTGTTAGGCTGGATAACTTGCTTAATTTCAAGACCGTACGCGGTAGCAAATTCATAATCACGTTGATCGTGACCTGGAACGGCCATTACCGCACCTGAGCCATAATCCATTAGGACAAAATTAGCGACCCAAATAGGCACTTCTTCGCCGGTGAGTGGGTGAATCGCAGAGAAACCCGTGGCGATGCCTTTTTTGTCCATGGTGGCCATGTCGGCTTCGGCTACTTTGGTGTTTTTACACTCTTCCACAAAGCGCGATACCGCTTCGCTATTTTTCGCAGCTTCTTGGGCAATAGGGTGGCCTGCAGCAACGGCAACATAAGTCACGCCCATAAAGGTATCTGGACGCGTGGTATACACGGTGAAGCTGTCGTTGTTGTCGGCACGCTTAAAGTCAATTTCTACGCCTTCTGAGCGGCCAATCCAGTTGCGCTGCATGGTTTTAACTTGCTCAGGCCAGTGCTCAAGCTTATCTAAATCATCTAATAGCTCTTGAGCGTAATCGGTGATTTTGATGAACCACTGAGGAATTTCTTTTTGCTCGACAATGGCACCAGAGCGCCAGCCGCGGCCGTCGATAACCTGCTCGTTCGCCAACACGGTTTGATCCACTGGATCCCAGTTCACCGTTGACATCTTTTTATACACTAAGCCTTTTTCATAAAGCTTGGTGAAGAACCACTGTTCCCACTTGTAATACTCTGGGTGACAGGTGGCGATTTCACGGTCCCAGTCATAACCAAAACCCAGCTGCTTGAGTTGGTCTCGCATGTAGTCAATGTTTTCGTAAGTCCACTTCGCCGGCGCGGTGTTGTTTTTAATTGCGGCGTTTTCTGCTGGCAGACCAAAAGCATCCCAGCCCATTGGCTGCATTACATTTTTGCCCTGCAGGCGCTGGAAACGCGAAACCACATCACCAATGGTGTAGTTACGCACGTGACCCATGTGAAGACGTCCACTTGGGTATGGGAACATTGAGAGGCAGTAGTACTTCTCTTTACTCTCGTCTTCAACAACTTTGAAGGTGTTATTTTCTTCCCAGTACGACTGTACTTTGGCTTCGATATCTTGCGGGTTATATTGCTCTTGCATTTAAGTGTCCAAACATCTGGCAAAATTAGTAGAAAATTGTCCGATAGCATACCCGAAATACGGCGCTAATCACAGCACCTAAGCGCCATATTTTTATTCGCTCTTTGTGAATTAGATTCGTTCAGCGATGCTTTCAACTGATGCCCTTTTTGCTTCGGTAAAAATGTACTTAAAGGCGTACTGATAAAGTTATTTTCAGCTGTGAGCTGAGGAATGCTTGATTGAACTACAAATGCAAATTGTTCTTGTTTGTATTGCCTTTGTGGGCTTTTATCTCTACCATACCGCCAATTTTACTCTCTATTGTTCATAATTTATCAAGGATACTTATGTATAAAACCACGCTCAGCTTAGTTGCATTAGCTGTAAGTACGACTGTGCAAGCAGACAGTGAAAATAATAAACTGCCTACAGCTGCAGAGATGGAGCACATTATTGTTTCTGGTAGCCGGGTCTTTGAAAGCATTGATGAAGTACCCGCTTCTATTACCATCATTAACCAACAGCAAATTGAAGCTCACTTAAAGGTAAACCCTGAGCTGCAAAGTCTGTTGTCGCAAATCGTTCCAGGACTTGCGCCCGATACCGGTAGTTCTAGTAATACCGGTCAGTCGTTACGTGGTCGAGCACCTTTGGTTATGATTGACGGGGTGCCGCAATCAACACCATTGCGCAATGGTTCTTTGGGGATTAAAACAGTAGACCCCAGCGCTATTAGTCGTATCGAAGTGATTAAAGGAGCCACTTCAATTTATGGCAACGGCGCATCTGGTGGAATTATTAATTACATTACTAAACAAGCAATGAATGAAGGCACGGTGTCAGGAGAGCTTAGCCTCTCTAGCCGTTTTAGCGCTGTGAAGTTAGAGGAAAGTGGCGGCGCTAGGCTGTCTGCAGCAGTAAATGGTCGGCTTGAACAGTTTAGCTATCTGATCACCGCAAGCTATGAAGAAAATGGCGTACAACGCGATGCTGAAGGTGATATTTTGGGGCTGCAGTACGGCTTGTCTGATACTGTAACGGAGAATTACTTTACTAAGTTTGGCTACGACCTAGATAGAGACAAGCAAATTCAGTTTAGCTATAACTATTACAGTTCGCAACAAAAGACGGATTTAGGCGATGTGTTTGGTAATGTTAATTTAGGAGAAAAGTCCTACGCCATCCACATGCCACCCTCTATGCAGAAGCAAGGTAAGCCGCAAGGTCCAGACGGCAACGAAAATATTACCTTAAAATACACGGACTATGCATTTTTAGATAACACCCAGCTAACCCTAGACGCTTACATGCAAGACATTGAAAATGTCTTCTTCTTCTCACCTAACCTGGCTAATCCTGAGCAAGGCTACTCGGGAGGCCAGTCGGTCATTCGTTCAGAAAAAACAGGAGCGAGGGCGACGTTTAATACTCAGATCGACTTTTCAGGTGTAGAAGCAACTTTCATATACGGAGTGGATGCGTTAAATGATATCACATCTCAACCATTAGTCGATGGTCGTATCTGGGTGCCAGAAATGGACATGGAGAGCGTGGCGGGCTACTTGCAGACGAAGTGGATTTTAGCTGACGACTTAGTACTTAAAGCAGGTGTCAGACAAGAAAGTATCGATCTTGCTGTGTCTGATTATCAAACACTAAAACTTTGTCGTTCAGAAGATCAGTGTTCGGTGCCGCTGAACGTAAAGGGTGACACCATAGATTATGATGCCACTACTTATAATGTCGGTATCAAATACAATGCTCATGAGAAGTTCACTCCATTCGCTAGCTATTCACAGGGTTCTGATATCTCTGATATTGGTCGCCTACTGCGCAGTGCGACGGTGGAAGACATTGGACTTATTCAAACCGAAGCCTCGATCATTGATAATTATGAAATCGGTTTTAACTCACAATGGCATGATATGCGACTTGAGGTTGCGGCGTATCGCAGTACCTCTGAACTTGGCACGACTAATAGGTTCAACGAAGTTACAGGGGTCTATGAGCCGGTTCGAGCACCACAAAAAATATGGGGTTATGAGGCCCTGGTTGACTATAAAATAAATCAGCAGTTAAACCTCGTTGCTACGTATAGTTATGTGGAAGGCAAAAATACCGAAGCCGATGTTTACTTAGGTGCGAAACAGATCAGCCCGGCGAAGTTGACTGCTAATCTAAATTGGCAACCTACAGAGCCCATGTCACTGACATTAAGCTGGCTTCATGTTGGTGATCGTAAGCGTTTTGACAGAAACTCAGAGGGAGACTATGTTGGCGACCAAGGTCCCGTAGATAGTTACAACGTAGTAAACCTGAGTGGTCAGTATCAGTTAAAAACTAACTGGCAAGCTTACATCGGGATAGAAAACCTATTGAATTCGGATTATTTCCCTGCCCGAGCACAAGCCTATACGTATGGTGGTTATAACATCAAAGGGTTAGGCACAACGGTGACTATGGGTATGAAATATCAATTCTAGGGAGACTACGTGGGCGGTTTTGTTGAAAAAACTCAACAAAGCCGCATACATTAGATAGCGCAACTGGTCTACACTGTAAAAAAGTCCTTTATTGTGAGGAGTGTGAACATGGCAAGTTATAAAAAATGGTTAGATCAATTTAGTGACTGGCTAAAAGACGTGAAGGAGCATGAACTCGATGACTTATCGAAGCGACTATGGCAAGCACAAAGTGAATTTAAGGATTACACCAAGCAAACTTATGACGACTACAGTTACTACTTAAAACGCGATCTTGAACACCTACTGGAAAATAAAAGCTTCTACGATGAGGTGGCATGGGCTGAATTAAAGGCCAACATTTTATTCGAGATTTCGCAGTTGGAAGACCGCACTCAGCTGGAATGGTCAGCCTTATTAAAAGACTTTGAGCATCAGGGCATATACAAACAAGGGGAATGGATAGCCTTAGGGCAATTAGTGTGTAAGAATTGTGGCCATAAAGTAGATGTTTATTACGCCATTGAGATCCCTGCTTGCGCTGAATGTGGGCATGGGGAGTACACCAGAAAAGCGCTGGCGCCTTAATTATTGTTAGCTGCCTAAGGGGCAGCTAAGCACTGGGCTGGCGTTCGTCACATTACAAGAAGTTAGAATGACCAAATCCAAACTGTTGTCTGAAAAATCATTAGCAGCTGAGCAACTTGCGCCATCTGTTTCTTTGAGTCATATTGAAACCTGTATTAAAAACCCCTATCCAGAGCCGTTACCTTTTATTGGTCAGCAACGCGCTCAAACCGCATTAGACTTTGCTTTGGGAATGGACTTGCCGGGTTACAACGTCTACGTCATGGGTGAGGCGGCGTTAGGCCGTTTTACCATGGTCAAAGATAAGCTAGAGGCACACAGCAAAACCAAGCCAACACCGCGAGAATGGCTTTACGTTAACAATTACGATGACCACCGCGAGCCCATTGCTCTGTTTATGCAAGCCGGTGAGAGCAAACAGCTGGAAGAAGACATTGACGCTTTTATCGATGAAATCATTGATACTTTTCCGGCGGCGTTTGACAACCCAGGTTACCAGCGCAAGAAAAAGTCGTTAGACAAAGAGTTTGAACAAAAATACGATGCCGCCATCACCGCCGTAGAGCAGCAAGCCAATAATTTAAGTGTGGCCTTAATTGAAGATACTGGAACGGTGGGCTTTGCGCCTGTGGTGGACGGTAACCAGCTTAGCGATGCCGAGTTTTCGGCATTGGATGAGCATGTGCAAGCACACTTTCTCAGCGCCATAGACTCTTTAGAAGATGCTTTGATTGAATCGTTAATTGAGCTGCCACGATGGAAGCGAGAATCTTCAGAAAAACTGAGAAACCTGAAAAAAACCACCATCGAAATGGCCACAAAACCGCTGCTTAAAGCTCTCGAGCATAAGTATGCCGCGCACATTGGGGTGTTGCGTTACTTAAAAGATTTGAAAGTTGAAATTGTTGATGCGGTACTCGATTGGCTAGACGACGACAGCAATAGCGAAGATGGCAAAGACGATTTTGATGCCAAAGCCATGCTGACCGATTTCTTTGCACCGAACATACTGGTTGAGTTTAAAGAAGACGATCCTGCCCCTGTGGTGTATGAGCCCAACCCCACCTTTGGAAATATTTTTGGCACCGTTGAGTACGCCACCTCCCAAGGTAACCTAATTACCAGTTACCGTTCCATTCAGGCCGGTGCGTTACACCGCGCCAATGGTGGGTACTTGATCATGGATGCGGAAAAAATGATAGCAAGCCCTCAGGTGTGGGATGGCTTAAAATTGTCACTAAAGACTCATCAGATTAAAAACGATCTGCCTTATCAAGACAGCTCGGTGGGCAGCAGCTTTACGCTAAAACCGCAACTGATCCCGCTGGACGTCAAAATCATCTTGCTCGGCTCTCGAGACTTGTATTACACCATAGGTGAATACGATGAAGAGTTTGCGGAGTTATTCCGAGTGCTGGCTGACTTCGATTACTTCTTACCCAGCTCCGACAAAATGCAGTACCAGTTTATTACTAAGGTGATGGAGTACTGTCAGCAAACCCTAAAAATAGAGCTGTCGGCACAAGCCTTAGCGCGACTGTTAAAGTTTAGCTATCGCCAAGCGGAGCATCATAGCAAGCTATCTGCTCGTTTTGCCGACGCCTTAGAGCTGGTGGCCGAAGCCAGTTTTTATGCCAAACAAGACAATGAAAGTAAAATTACCGACAGTCATATTGATGAGGCCATTGCCGGTAAAGAGTATCGTACCGGGCAGCTCAGTGAAAACATGCTCAGTGACATTAAAGAAGGCCACACACTGATTGCAACGTCTGGCACAGCCATTGGTAAGGTAAATGGCCTAACCGTGCTGCATATTGGCGACACAGCGTTTGGTACCCCTGCACGGATCACCTCCACAGTTTACGCAGGTGCCGATGGTGTCATTGATGTCGAGCGGGAAGTCGAGCTGGGTAAATCGATCCACTCTAAAGGCGTGATGTTGTTAACCGGCTACTTAGGCAATAAGTATGCGCAACACTTTAGCCTAACCTTAAGCGCCAATATTGCCATTGAACAAAACTATGGCTTTATCGATGGTGACAGTGCGTCTTTGGCGGAGTTGTGTGCTTTGCTGTCAGCGGTGACTCAGTTACCGGTGGTTCAGTCCATTGCCTTGACCGGTTCGATAAACCAGCATGGTGAAGTACAAGCCATTGGTGGGGTAAACGAAAAAATAGAAGGCTTCTTTAAGCTATGTAAGATGCGCGGCTTAACCGGCTCGCAAGGGGTGATCATTCCCGAATCCAACCGAGTTAATTTAGTCTTGGCAGATGAAGTCATTGCTGCGGTGGAAAAAGGCATGTTCCATGTGTATGCCGTTGCCAGTGTTGATGAAGCGCTGAGTATTTTAATGCAAAAACCCGCCGGGGAGCTCAGTGATGACGGCTACCCAGAAGGCAGCATTAATGCTGTGGCCATGGCCAAATTAGAACGCATCGCTAAAGTAGTGAATGGCGATGATGAAAAAGGAGAAGAATAACATGACCACAACCAATATTATTTTAATCGTGGTGGCTTTAGTGATTGCGCTGGTGTTTTTCCGCGGTGGCCAAAAACAAAAGCAAGTGGCGCAATACAATCGTGTGCAAGCGGCCGACTTCTTAAAAGAAAACGAAAAACGCGAAGAAGTACACAAAACCGACTCTGGGTTACAATATGAAGTGATCACTGAAACCGAGGAGGGCGCCTCGCCTGGGCCCAGCAGTCGAGTCAAAGTGCATTATCATGGCACCTTATTAGACGGTACGGTATTCGACAGCTCAGTAAACCGTGGTGAACCAATCAGCTTTGGCCTCAACCAAGTTATTCCTGGCTGGACTGAAGGGCTGCAACTGATGACTGAAGGCGATAAATACCGCTTTTGGATCGGCCCAGATTTGGGCTATGGCGACCGCGGCGCAGGGCAAATTGAGCCCGGTTCGCTACTGGTATTTGAGGTTGAACTGCTTAGTGTAGAGTAGCGCTGCTGCTTTTGGTTATATCTGTGGCTCATACTCGGTGAGCCGCTAGCTTCCCCTTTTAATCCTATGATGTTTTTCTCTTAAAGCGCTAAGCAACCGCTGACATTGCCATCAGGCGTGATAAAATGATCGACTTTTTACTGGTTTAGGGTGATCCATGAAAGTAGGTTTTGATTACGGTAGCTCGAATTGTGCGGTGGGTGTCATTGATAATAACACCACGACCATGCTGGAGTTGGAGCAAGGCAAACCCTATCTGCCTTCAACCATGTATGCCATGCATAATAGCCTGATCCCCGCGTTTGTTAGTCAATCGGGCGCAGCAGAGGCTGATTATAAGCAATCTCGCCATGGCTTACTTAATGTCGCACAACAAGCCAAGCGTGACTTAGACCTTGAGGCAGATGAAACGGGATTGTTTTTTGGCCAAGCGGCCATTGCAGAATACATCGAGTTTCCCGAGGAAGGTTTTTACGTAAAGTCGCCTAAGTCTTTTTTTGGTGCGGTAGGGTTAAAGCCGCAGCAAATCGCCTTTTTTGAAGACATTGCCGCGGCGATGATGATTGAGATTAAGCGTCGAGCCGAAGCACAATTACAGCACACCATTACCGATACGGTGATTGGCCGTCCAGTGAACTTTCAAGCCATCGGCGGCGAAGAGAGCAACCGTCAAGCGCTGGCTATTTTAACCAATGCAGCAAAACGCGCCGGGTTTAACGGTGTGGAGTTTTTATACGAGCCACTGGCGGCAGGCATCGAGTATGAAAGTCACTTACAGCAAGACAAATTGGTGTTGGTGGTGGACATTGGCGGCGGTACCAGTGATTGCTCAATGGTTAGAATGGGCCCCAGCTATCGCACTAAGGTTGACCGTGGAGCAGACTTTCTTGCCCACACCGGAAAGCGTGTGGGTGGTAATGATTTGGATATTGCCTTGGCATATCAGCAGCTGATGCCGTTGTGCGGCCGCGGTAGCCTAATGAGCTCAGGCTTACCTATGCCGGATCAACTGTATTGGCAAGCATGTCGTATTAATGACATCCAGTCGCAAACGGATTTTTATAATCCTAAAGTTGAGCGTGAATTACACAGCTTGCTGCGCGATGTGGCAGAGCCGGACAAGTTGCGGCGATTGCTCACCATTCAACAACACAAGCTAACCCATCAAGTAGTACGTCAAGGTGAGCAGGCTAAAATAGCGTTATCGGAGCAAGAAGACTTTACCGCAAAGCTAGACTTTATTGAGTCACAGCTAGCGCAACCTATTAATCAGCGCGACCTGAGCGAGGCCGTTATGGCGAATTTAACGCAAATGAGTGACTTGGCCCAGCAAGCCATCAAGGACGCGGGCTGCAAACCAGATGTGATTTACCTCACCGGTGGCAGTGCTCAGTCGCCGCTGTTAAAAGCGACGCTGGCAAATCAGATTGGGGACATAGCCATGGTCAATGGCGATAACTTTGGCAGTGTCACCGCTGGGCTGACAAAGTGGGCTGAGAAAATCTTCGCCTAGTCGAGGCGGTCTGCTAAATAGCCTTCATAATCTGGCAAATGGCGTTCAATAGGGTGGTTAATTTTGTCACATGCCATGAGTAGATCAGCGGTTGCTTCGTTACAGGCTACGGGGATATTCCACACTGCGGCCAAGCGCAGTAACGCTTTTACATCGGGGTCGTGAGGCTGAGAAGCCAAAGGATCCCAAAAGAAGATCAACACATGGATGTCTTGCTCTGCTATCTTGGCACCAATTTGTTGATCTCCTCCCATCGGTCCACTGTAAAGCTTAGTGACCTCAAGACCGCTGTGTTTTTCGATTAAACTGCCAGTGGTGCCTGTGGCATAGAGAGTATGTTGCTTGAGGCTCGCCAAATGCGTTTGGCACCACTCCAGTAGCGCAGGCTTCATGCCGTCATGGGCAACCAGAGCGATGTGCTTTTTAGCCGGCAAAGGCTGGGAACGTTTTTTCATGGTAATTCCTCAGTAAGTAAGCGGTGAGCTGGGGAAACCCCAGCATGACTAAAGCAGTTAAAAAAAGCCCAGCAGCAAATTCACCGCCAAGGCAATAAAAATGACACCCGAAAACCTATCTATCCACACTGGCGCAGCGGGATGAGTACGAAAGTAACTGGCAATTTTATCGCCGCCATAAATGTACATGCAGTCAATGGGAAAGGCTAAAATAGGGTACAGTAAACCAAACAAAGCCAGTTGCATCGTGGTTGAAGTACTGAGGCTGCTGTCAACGAACTGTGGAATAAAGGCAATAAAAAACAGCGCCACCTTGGGGTTCAGCACCTCCGTCATCATGCCCTGTAGCAAAACACTTTTGGGCTTTTTAGTACTGAGATGGGGTTTTTCTTCTGAACTAAGCTGGCTGCGGTGTAAAGTTTCCTTAATGGTACTGACACCCAAATAAGCAAGGTAGGCTGCGCCTAAATACTGCACTGTGGTGTAAGCCGTTTCTGACGCCTTTAATAACGCCGACAACCCCACCACAGCAAAAATGGTGTGGATCACGCCTCCTAAGGCGAATCCTAAAGCACTTTGCATACCCGCACTTCGGCCGTTAGCAAAGGTTTGTGCCATTAAAAACGCATTGGAAGGCCCAGGCGCTACGGCAATGACGGCGCTGGCAATGAGAAATGAGATCAGGTACTCGGGGTTAAGCATACTCAATTAGATTGTAAATATTATATTTTATACCAGCCTACCGAAAAGCACTGAGCTTGGAAACCAGTTATATTAACTTGTTGCCAAGAAACGCCATCAGCAACAACACTTCGTAAACCCCGAGGCAATAAAAAAGCCAGCATCTGAGCTGGCTTTTGTTGGCTTTGCTTTAGTATCACAAGCGGGTTATTCGTCGTCTTCCACTAGGGTCATCAACGAGGTATTACCACCCGATGCTGTGGTGTCGATACTGATGGTTTTTTCCGTAATTAAACGGTTGATCAAGGTATCGTAGTACTCAGCACTGATCACCGGCAGAATAGCGCCTTTGCGTTCAGCCAACTGCTGTGAGAAGTAGCCAAGACGTGAAGAGCGCGCCGCGACCACGGCACCTGCTAGGTGAGGGTGTGCCAAAATAGCTTGTAGCTGGTTTTGCTTAGCTACTTGGAATACCCCTTCGGCAACGCCAGTTGAGATAAATTTATCTCTAAACGCCAACGCTTCTTCGTAGAACAAGTCCGAGGCTACGGTGATAACCGTATTACCAGCCGCCAGAGCGGTGATGATTGAAATCGCCCAGAAATTGAATGATGTACTCTTATCGGCATACACCACCACACAACCACGTGGCTCAATGTGCAAGGTGTTAGACTCGCCCGTTGGACCCGGCAGGGTAGTGTAGGTGCGCATGCGCTTTTCGAGACGGTTCAGCTGAGCACGGGCATCGGACAAGGTTAAGGCCAAGTCATCTGCCAGCTCATCGATAATATCTACGGTTGCCACTTTAGCCAGTAGCTGACGCACTGCAGACACTCTGTCGTTCAGTGCGGTGCGACGCCAAATTTTCTCATCGCGCATGGAGTTTTGCATCAATTGCTCAACCTGCTCAACAGCGCCTGGGAAGTGGTGTATTTGCAGCTCATCAGGCGTTAGGTCGGTCATTTGCACGTTATCTGGTGACGCCTTTTCTTTCACTAAGCGCACTAAGTAGTTCGGACCACCGGCTTTTGGACCAGTACCAGATAGACCACGGCCACCAAAAGGTTGCACGCCCACAATCGCGCCAATCATATTGCGGTTAACATAGACGTTACCGGCGCGAGACATTTGTGCGACATACTCACAACGCTCTTCAATACGTGAATGAATACCCATGGTGAGGCCATAGCCAGTGCCATTAATTTGGTCAATCACGTTGTCGAGGTCTTCAGCTTTATAGCGCACGATGTGTACGATTGGGCCGAATACTTCGCGCTTAAGTACCGATAAATCTGCAATCTCATACAAGCGCGGAGCAAAGAAGTAGGCGCCGTTTTCGTTGTTATCTGGGATCTTAGATTCAAATAACAATTTACCGTTGCTCTTCATGTAATCAACGTGCTTGGTCAAGGTATTTAATGCTTTTTCATCAATAACAGGACCAATATCCGTTGACAGTAATGCCGGATCGCCAACATGCAGCTCTTTTAATGCCCCTTGTAGCATCTCAATAATGCCATCGGCGACATCATCTTGAATGAACAGCACACGCAATGCAGAGCAGCGCTGACCAGCACTTTGGAAGCCAGATGAAATGACGTCGTCTACCACTTGTTCTGGCAGTGCCGTAGAATCGACAATCATACAGTTTTGACCACCGGTTTCGGCAATCAATGGTACTTGGATATCATTACGCTGCGCCAGAATTTGCGAAATCAGTGTGCCGGTTTCGGTCGAGCCGGTGAACATAACGGCTTGAATACGTTCATCAGGTACTACGTGCTTACCAACGTCGCTGCCGCGGGCAATAATCGGCTGTACCACGTCTTCTGGTAGTCCTACTGTACGCATTAACTCGATGCAACGCAGCGCAATCATGCTGGTTTGTTCAGCTGGTTTGGCAACTACTGTGTTACCGGTGACGATGGCCGCAGCCACCTGACCTAAGAATATCGCCAGAGGGAAGTTCCAAGGGCTAATACATAGGACAACACCGCGTGGTTCAAAGCGCTCATCTTTGGAAAGCTCTTCGGCGCGGGCAGCATAGTAACGACAAAAATCAACGGCTTCACGTACTTCATCAATACTGTCTTGCGTGACTTTACCGGCTTCTTTAATACAAATAGCCACTAGCTCATCGTGATGACGCTCTAAGATATCGGCGATACGACGCAATAAATGCGCACGCTCTTCGACTGGTGTTTGTGACCACTCTGTAAAGGCTTCATCCGCTTTGGTGAGCGCGCTTTTCATGTAGTCTTCGCCGTGCAGAGGGATAGCTCCAACAACTTCTTTATGGTTTGCAGGGTTACGTACTGCAAGATGGCCGTCTGGTACTTGAGACTCATCAATTAAGTGATCGTTAAACCAGTTATCAAGGTTTTCTTTAAACGGCGTTAACTCATTGATGTCGGTAAGGTCTTTACCTTTGGAGTTAGGACGCTCATCGCCATAAAGCTCAATAGGCAGTTTAATTTGCGTGTTATAACGATTGCGCAGCCCTTGCAAAGTCTCTACCGGATCCGGCAAGAGTGCTTCAACGGGTTTGGTGGTATCGACAATGGCGTTAACAAAAGAAGAGTTGGCGCCGTTTTCCAGTAGACGTCGTACTAAGTAGGCCAGTAAGTCTTCGTGCTCACCCACAGGGGCATACACGCGGCACTGGATCCCTTCTTTTTCAACGATCTGGTCGAAGAGGGACTCACCCATACCGTGTAAGCGTTGGAATTCAAAGCCTTTGTTGTCGCCTTTAGCGACTTCTAAAATGGTTGCGGCGGTGTAAGCGTTGTGCGTTGCAAATTGCGGGAAAAGCACATCGCGCGCTTCTAATAATTTGATGGCACAGGCTTTGTAAGAAACGTCAGTGGTTGCTTTACGGGTAAATACTGGGAAGTGATCTAAACCGTCTTGTTGCGTGGTTTTGATCTCGGTGTCCCAATAAGCGCCTTTTACTAAGCGCACCATTAGCTTACGGCCAACGCGACGGGCCAATTCAGCGACCCACTCAACAACAAAGATAGCGCGTTTTTGGTAGGCTTGAACTGCCAGACCAAAACCATTCCAGCCATCAAGCTCTGGGTCTGAGAACACTTGCTCTATTACGTCTAAAGAAATATCTAGACGGTCAGCCTCTTCGGCATCAACGGTAAAACCGATATCGTACTCTTTTGCCACTAAGGCCAGTGATTTTAGCTTAGGTGCCAGCTCATTAAGTACGCGATCGCGATGAGTGAATTCAAAGCGTGGGTGGATAGCAGAAAGCTTTACTGAGATCCCTGGGCTTTTCAGTGGACCGCGACCATTAGCGGCTTTACCGATGGCGTGGATGGCTTCAAGGTAACTGTCGTAATAGCCTTCGGCATCACGCATGGTGCGAGCGGCTTCGCCTAGCATATCGTAAGAATAGACATAGCCTTTTTGTTCTTTCTCGGCAGCACGCTCGATGGCTTCTTGAATGGTTTCACCCATTACAAACTGCTTACCCATGATTTTCATCGCGTAGTTCACCGACTTACGGATCACAGGCTCACCTAAGCGTCCGATGGTGCGTTTTAGTACACCGAACTGTTGTTCTTTATTTCTATCAGAATAGTTGACCATTTTACCGGTAACTAGCAGGCCCCAACTAGACGCGTTTACGAACAATGAGTCGCTACTTCCTAAGTGCGAACTCCAGTCGCCGTTGGCTAGTTTGTCTCTGATAAGACTTTCTTGCGTTTTTTTGTCTGGCACGCGCAGTAGCGCTTCGGCCAAACACATAAGCACAACACCTTCTTCAGTCGAAAGTGAAAATTCATTTAATAACGCGTCAACTCCGTTTTGACCATCTTGGTCTTTACGGATATTCAACACCATTTGACGTGCACGTTCCCATGCTCGGCTTCGAGCTGTAACGCCTACCTCAGCCAAAGGTAAAATATGATCAATTACTGCATTCTCATCAATACGGTAAAAATCACGGATCTTTTGTCGGATAGGACAGTCAGTTGTCAAATCGCCGTTATAAAGCATAAGCAACCCTCAAAAAATTAGAGTCAAAAATACATGTAATTCGCGCCTGTTTGTAACGCCATCAACATCAATTTGGCTGTATAACCACATCTAAACTGATGCAAAATCAAGTGATTCCATAACCACCACAAACAGGGAGCCTCAATTACGACAAAATGATGCAGTCACATTGCTAACCATAACACACCTCAGGGCGCGTTCAACTTTTAGCCAGAATGCACAAATTAGAGCCTCGGTGTTAAACCATAAAAAGTGCTGAAAATACGGTTTAACCCTTTTTGTTAATTTCCGTGGCATTCTAGCGAAAAGACAGCAGAATATGCTGTTTTATTTTTTCGGAATACGGTAAATTTGCGGGTAATTAAAAACCCTCACAGAATTTTATGCTGATATGACAACCTCCATTAAAACGCGAGTATTAGACCGCATAGATATGGCCATTTTAGACGCTTTACAGCGCAATGCGCGGATCTCTAATGTTAACCTTGCAAAGGCGGTGAACTTGAGTCCGAGCCCTTGTTTGGACCGGGTTAAGAAGTTGGAAGCGGAAGGGTATATTGAAGGCTATACGGCACGATTAAATGCTGCAAAGCTGGGCCAGCATTTGGTGGCGCATGTGGAGATCACGCTAAAAAGCTCCACCGAGGAAGTATTCGATATATTCAAGCAGCATATCTTGGAAATTCCCAATATTGTCTCGTGCGATATGGTTGCCGGTGGTTTTGACTATTTAGTTAAAATCCGGGTACAAGATATGCGGCAATATCGTGAAGTGTTGGGGAGCATTATTGAGATCCCTGGGGTGGCGACCAACCACACTTATATGGTGATTGAGCATGTTAAAGAGGACATGGGGGTTGAAGTATTAAATTATCAGTAATCCATCAAGGAAGAAAAAATGCAAAAAGTGGCATTAATCACTGGCGCTAGCCGCGGAATTGGCGCAGCTACCGCTAAGCTGTTGGGTCGTCGCGGTTTTGTTGTCGCGGTTAATTACAAACAAAATGCTGTGGCAGCAAACAAAGTGGTTGATGATATTCAAGCTGCGGGCGGTAATGCCCTAGCAATTCAAACCGACATTACTGACGAAGCAGCCGTAGTGACAATGTTTCGCACAATAGAGGAAAAGTTAGGATGTGTGACCCACTTGGTTAATAACGCCGGTGTGTTAGACACCCAATCACGTGTGGAGCAGATGAGCGCCGAGCGAATTAATAAAATGCTGTGTAACAATGTTACGCCATACTTTATTTGTGCACGAGAAGCACTGAAACACATGCGGCGCAGTGGCAATACCGCACAATGTGCTGTGGTTAATGTGTCATCTGCAGCATCATACCTTGGCGGTGCCAACGAGTATGTTGACTATGCCGCAGCAAAAGGCGCAATTGATAGTTTTACTAAAGGCCTTGCGCTTGAGTTAGCGCCAGAGCAAATCAGGGTGAATGGTGTTAGGCCTGGCTGCATTTACACCGATATTCATGCTGATGGTGGTGAAGCTGATAGGGTAGATAGAGTAGCCCACTTATTGCCATTGCAGCGCGGCGGTCAGCCTGACGAGGTTGCTACAGCCATTGCTTGGTTACTCAGCGGTGAAGCGAGCTTCGCCACAGGGAGTTTTATTGATTTGGCTGGGGGCAAGTAACTTATAAAAGTAGCTAGTGGCGTGAAAACAGCCTGAATTATCAATACTATAATCTGGGATTTGACCTACCAGACGATAACCTATTTGATTATAAAATACTTCGGCGCTTGAGCCTGTTTGGGTGTCGAGTACTAATAAAGATACCTGCCGCTTGCGACATTCATCCTCGAGCTTTTGCATTAAAATGGTTGCGATGCCATGACGTTGAAAGCAAGGAGAGATCAGTAGTTTTTCCACTTCTGCCCGATGCAGACCGTTGTGTTTATGGTTCATTGATAACTGCACACACCCAATAATTGCCTCAGCCAACTTAGCTAATAGTAATATTTTATGTGACTGTGATACTTGTTCGATAACATGCTGCCAATAGCTGGTTATTTCTCGCCGGCTTGTGGTGTTAAGAAAGCCAATCGATGCTCCTTGCTCTAGCACTTCCTCAGTAAGTGTACAAAGCTGATTAGACAAAGCGATACAATCAACTTGCTGTAAAGTGAGATCAGGAGATCGAATGGCTTGGTAGCAGACCTCTGAACTAAGCATAGTACTGTGTTAACTCCTTGTTTATTTGCGCTAGGCTCTGCTCAAGCTTTACTTTTTCATGCATTAAGCGCTGCCATCGATTTTGCTGCCCTTTAGCTGACTGCCTTAATGCCTCGTACAAGCTGCGTTTAGAAACATGGTAAGTGTTTGCGGCTTGCGAGGGAGTTAACATGCCATTATTAACCGCGTGCAATGCGGTTTCGATTTTTGATAAAGCCATTATGCTTGCTCCTTAGCGCTATTGCGTTTAGTTGAAGTGTCATGAACCGGCCAAACACTGACATCTAAATACCACAATAAATACATAGTTTGATAGAGCGTATACATGGTGCGTCTCCATTGCTGTGAATAATATCGAGGAGATATAAGGAAAAACTGTGCCAAGAATTTAAGGCCTTAAATTTCAATTACTTATAAAAAATTAAGCCTGTTCTAATGCTTTAACATGCACAGTTTTAGGGAGATGCACCGAGAAATTGCACCGAGATGATCAGGTAATACAGTTGACACCCACCTTTAAATAGGTAATACAGTTGACACCCACCTTTAGATATTTACGTTAAAATTATCAAAACAGACACCCACTTATACTGAACAAAAGAGGTTAAATGACACCCACCTTTAAAAAACTACCTTTTTAAGGAGTGGTGTTAGGAAACTGTAGTTTTATAGAGGGTTACAGAGATAGCATCAAACCAATAGTAAATGATTAACGTAACTGCCAATCAACAAGTATCAGTTATCTAAACCTACATGCGAGGTTGTGTGCATAGGCTTGTTACTAGTTTAAATGCTTTTAGGCCGAGCAAGCTAACATAAGCTGAGAGTTACTTATGTTGGGTCGCCGCTTTTTATTTAGTGTTACGCAGTAGTTAGTAATTGCTTGAGGCCGCCCAACAGCTCCGTGAAAAGCTCTAGAAAACTGTGTAGTGAGTTTTATCCAGTTTGCTGGTTCGATATTTAACCTAGCCAGAATTGGTTGAGATTCATTAATAAAGCCTGGCTTGTCTTGGCGTAGGCTCTTACCAGTAAATTCAACAAGCTCAATATAATAATTAAGTGTAAATGGTAGACCTTTAAGAATGTGGTTGCTTTGACTCCCTGTAAATTGCAGCAAGCTTCTGGGTTGCTTGCCTAATCTCGCGTGGTCAATACGATTTTTTATACTTGTATAGTCTGACGTTTCGGGTGATTCAGCTTGCTTTGCCCGAATAGGGTTTAAATCAACATAAGCTAAACAGGCAACAAGGGCGGCTTCATCTAATAACGCCTGAGACTTAAACCTGCCCTCCCAAAATCGCCCGGTACAGTCATCTTCTTTATTCGCTCGCCGGGCAATGTCTTCATTTAAAGAGCGCATAAACCAACTGATACTCGCAAGTCGGTTTCTATACTCGTTAATCGTCCTATCAAGTATCAATTGCTCAGATTCATTTAGTGCTTCGTTATTAATGAATTTCTGGGTGAGCCAATTACCTTTAAAAAGCTTATGCCAGCGAATTACGATTGCTCTGGCCGCTAAACGTTTTGCTCTTTTATCATCAACATGTAATACGAGGTGAGTGTGGTTGCTCATCACTGCATAACCACAAATGTCGATACAAAAAACTTTGGTAAGTGTAGCTAGCTTTTGCTCAACCCAGTCTCGGCGGTGCTCATAGGATTTACCTGTCAGGGAGTCTTTGCCACATAAAAAAGCTCGTCTTACGCAGCGGGAAACGCAGTGATAATATTTGGTATCGACTAAGCTAATTTGTCTTTTTCGGGCAGTAGCCATAATTACTATCCTCAGTCCTTGAGTACAACTTTTAATATAGACAAAGATTAACCAAGTAACAAACTATTCAAACCTTACATTGGGTGTCAGTTAAAGCTTTTGGGTGTCAGTTAAAGCTTGGTGTGGTGGGTGTCATCTGAAGCTGGTTATATGGTATGTGATTGCCTGAATATAAATGAGCTACACCTTGGTTGTCGCAAAATTAAACTTTAAAAAAAACATTCCAAAGCTAAAGTGTAACTCTTCTGAACCATTTTTAACTTTCCGTGATAGAGCTAATTGACATTCAACTTTGAGTAGTAAATATTGAATGTCTAGGCTTGATGTGCGGTGTTATTTTTTTAATTAACCCGCATAACTTTTATAGGAAAAACAGGTAGTAAAGGGATTTTCGAAGGTATTTAGCATTGCGCTTTTGTGGTTTCTAAGCACTCTACTGACAGGACTAGTCTAAGTCGGTTTATTTTGGTTGATCCACTTATCATCGTTAAAAAGTAAAGCGCCTTATTAACTAAAAAGCCAACCCTAAGAGTTGGCTTTTATTAGTCGAAGCGGTTACTTCTTCTTTTTCGCTTTTTTCTTGGCTTTAATTTTTGCCGGATCTTTTTTCTTTTTCGGCGCTTTAGCTTCTTTATGTTTCGGCTCTAAGCCTTTAATAACTCGGCGCTTTAACTTTTGGTCTGTATAACGTTCCACTTTACCTAGAATTTCAGCGTCGTGGGCTTCAACTAACGATATAGCAGTGCCTTTTTTACCAGCACGACCTGTACGCCCAATTCGGTGGACATAAATATCTGCCGTGCGAGGCATATCAAAGTTTACAACATGACTGATATCTGCGACGTCGATACCCCGGGCGGCAACATCCGTGGCAACTAAAATTTTAGTTTTACCACTGTGGAAGCTGGCCATTGCTGTCATTCTTTTGTCTTGTGGCATTTCCCCACGCAGCCAAGTTGTTTTAATACCTTTAGCAAAAAGTTCTCCAACCAGAGTTTCTAGGCGTTCGCGAGTCTTCACAAACACTACGGCTTTGGTGACTTCTTCGTCATCAAGAATATTAGCTAATAAATTAACTTTGTGCTGATAGTCGTCAGCCAAATGAATCCATTGATGGATTTTGCCTTTTTCTTTGCGAGATGGGGTTGCCTCGAGTAATGCCGGGTCTTGCAAAATGCGCTCTGCAAATCTCTCAACACTCTCTCCTTCAAGTGTGGCAGAAAACAGAAAGCATTGACGTCGATTTACCGCTTCAGAGCAGATACGGAGCATCTCTTTTCTAAAGCCCATGTCTAGCATGCGGTCGGCCTCGTCTAAAATGAGTAGCTCGACGTTTTCAGCGTGGAAGTTTTCGGTTTCTAGGTATTCCATTAACCGGCCTGGGGTAGCAATCAAGATGTCATTGTTTTTTTCAAATATCTCTTTATGGCTACCGTAGTTAATCCCGCCAGTCACTACGCCAATTTTTAAATTCACTCCCGCAGCCAGTGCTTGGCATTGTTCATGAACTTGATAGGCTAATTCACGAGTTGGTGTCATTATTAATACTCGGGCAAAACCAGGATCCTTGCGCGGGAAGTCAAGCAAATACTGAATCGCGGGGATCAAAAATGCAGCGGTTTTACCTGTTCCGGTAGGGGCGCTGGCGAGAATATCTCTTCCTATCAACGCTTCTGGAATGGCCATCTGTTGAATGCTTGTTGGGGTTTCAAAGCCCATTTTTTTAATCGCATTAATCAGCTTGCCGTCTAAATCAAATTCAGTAAATTGCATAGTGCATCACAAATAAAGGACAATAGCGGAATTATACGTTGCAATTGCATTTTCTCAAAGGTGTTGAATGTCTCAGTTTGCATTTAAGCAATTTATTATTGGTCAAAACCATGCTGCTATGAAAGTATCTACCGATGGTATTTTATTGGGTGCGTGGGCACCATTGAATGGCGCTGGCAAAATTATTGATGTTGGCAGTGGCACTGGGTTATTAGCTTTAATGCTAAAACAGCGGGCTCCCCGAAGTGAAATCCATGCTGTTGAGCTAGACAATGAGGCTATTTTCGATGCTAAGCAGAACATAGCTCAGAGCCCATGGACTGATATTCAACTTCATCACTGTGCTATTCAAAAGTTTGATACGCACGGTAATTTTGATTTAATGATCTCAAACCCTCCTTATTTTAATGACAGTTTAAAAGCTCAAACGCCGCAACGTAGCCGTGCAAGGCATACCGATTCATTAAGCTTTCTGGAGCTTTTACAGGCATTTAAGCAGTTAACTAATCCAAATGGTCACTTAGCTATCATTTTACCTTTATACGAAAGTGAACACATATGCGAAGTAGCAAGTAAAGTGGGTGTCTTTGTTATCAAGCGCTGTGAGGTAAAAGCCACGCCCAAGAAAGCGGTATCACGGTGTCTCCTATATTTCTCAAAAGTACGAGGAGAGTGTGAAAGCACTGAGCTGACTATTTACGATCATAAGAATCAATATAGTGATGATTACGTGGCGCTTTGTCGTGAGTTTTACTTAAAAATGTAGTTTCAGCATAAAGTCTTATTGGTATCCGTATAAGGTATGGTTTGACTTTTTAGGTGGGTGTCTTCGCTAATTCTAATTGGGTATGGTTTGGTTTTTCATATGGGTGTCTTTTATGTAAAGACAGCTTATTTTACTTATACTAAAGGTAGGCTTTGTAAAAAAAGTGGGTGTCTTTATAATTTCTGAATTAAAGCTTTGGCATAGATGTGTTTTTATTCACTTTTAGGTGGGTGTCTTCGCTAATTGGAGGGCATACAGGTCATAAAAGCAGGGCAGCAACAAAGTGCTGCCTGTTTTTCATACAAGAAATCAGTCTAGTTCACTGTACTCGGTCATCACTTGTTCTATCCATGTGGCAATGCGCTCATCGCTCATGTCGTACTGACTGTCTTCATCCAGTGCCAGTCCCACAAACTGAGACTTATCTTCAGTGAGTGCTTTAGACGCTTCAAATTCATAGTCGTCGGAGTTTGGCCAGTAGCCCAAAAACTGCACGCCTTGTGGGGCTATTTTATCGTGTAACATGCCTAATGCATCTTGAAACCATTCGCCATAACCTTGCTGATCGCCCATGCCATAAAGGGCAATCACCTTACCACTGAGGTTAACTTGGTCAATATCGTCCCAATGCGATTCCCAATCTTCTTGCAACTCACCAAAGTCCCAAGTCGAAATACCAAAGATCAAAAAATCAAACTGCTCAGCCTTGGCGAGCGGTTCGTCTTTGATATTGAACAAGGTGACGCTGTCTTTGCCGATGATTTCTTGAATCTTCTCTGCGGCCATCTCGGTGTAGCAAGTCGTGGAGCCGTAAAATAAGCCAATTTGCATTGTATTTATCACTTTCAATTTGACTGGTATTATATAAAGCGCAAGTCTACAACATGACGCCATTAAATTATACAGGTACCGCGGTGAGCGAACAGCATCAAACTTCTACCCCTCAAAACAGCAGCGAGTGCATCGAAATCTTTTTAGATGCGTTATTTTTAGAGCAGGGGCTTAGCGAAAACACCATTGCAGCGTATCGTAACGATCTTGAAAAGTTTCGCCGCTTTATGCAGGAGGTGCAAAAAACAGATGACTTGCTTGCAGTAAGTAGCCAAGATATTGAGTCCTATTTGGCGTTTCGTATCGACTCCGGTTTAAAATCACGCAGCAATGCCCGAGCGATCAGTGCTTTAAAGCGATTTTATTTATATTGGCAGCGGGCACAGCAAATTCCCTTTAGCCCCCTTGAGACTATTGCGCAGCCTAAAACAACGCAGTCATTACCTAAGACCTTATCGGAGCAAGAAGTCGAAGCTTTGCTCAATGCCCCAGATTGCGATGACCCTATGGGGTTAAGAGACAAAGCCATGCTTGAGTTACTGTACGCCACCGGGCTTCGCGTTACTGAGCTGGTGGGGTTAAGAATGGAGCAAATCAATCTGCGTCAAGCGGTGGTGCTGGTGCGCGGTAAAGGTGGTAAAGAGCGCATGGTTCCCATGGGAGAAGAAGCGTTGCACTGGATTGAACAATTCCTTAAAAAAGGGCGTAGTTTAATGGTCAAACACGCCACCGATTTTGTCTTTCCATCCAAACGCGGTGTGGGCATGACACGACAAACCTTTTGGCATCGGATAAAACACTATGCTATTTTGGCAGACGTAAAGTCGCCATTATCGCCACATACAATGCGTCATGCTTTTGCAACACATTTATTGAATCATGGCGCTGATCTTAGGGTCGTGCAAATGATGCTTGGCCACAGCGATTTGTCGACCACTCAGATTTATACGCATGTTGCCAGCGAGCGCCTAAAAAGCTTGCACCAGCAGCATCACCCAAGAGCATAAAACATTGTGCTGGGAATTATTTATGGTTACTCCGGTCTTAGTGAGTAATCGAGAGTAAAAGATTTAAAGAGAGCAGAATGAAGAAATTGATCCTTGCCGCGTCAATGGCACTTAGCTTTGGCGCTTTTGCTGAGTCATCAGAGGCTCCAGTGACACCGATGACACAACCTGATCCAATCACAACTCAGTTCCAAGGCTTAGGGCTAAAAGTCAAAGAGCTTTCAGACAGCCCGCTTGCAGGGTTAAAAACGGTCATCACGGATAAAGGTGTTTTTTACGCCAGTAGCGACGGCAAATACTTAATTCAAGGTACCATGATCGACCTTGATAACCGTCGTAATATTACTGAAGAAGCGCTGGGCAAAGTACGTAAACAAGGCATTGCTGAGTACCAAGACTCTATGATTGTGTATAAAGCCGAAAATGAAAAGCACCAGATCACCGTATTTACTGATATTACCTGTGGCTACTGCCGTAAATTACACCGCGAACTAGAAGATTATCTAGCCGCTGGGATCACCGTAAACTATCTTGCCTTCCCACGCGGTGGCTTACGTGGTAACGGCTATGAAGACCTAAGAAATGTGTGGTGCGCTGATGACGCGCAAACCGCATTAACAGAGGCTAAAGCCGGCGCTGAAGTGAAAGAAGTAGAAAACTGCAGTGCGCCAATTGCTGAGCATTATCAGCTTGGTCAAAGCTTTGGTATTTCAGGTACACCAGCCATTATCCTAGAAGACGGTGCGATGATACCAGGTTACCAACCTGCGGCTGCCATTGCCCAAATGCTGGATGCAAAAAACAATCAGTCTTAGTGCTTAACCGTTGTTGCTTGGTGGCGTTTATTGTTTAAAGCCATTAAGATAGCAACAATAAGAAATAGCGTATCCACGTCGTTATCGTGGATTGAAAAAAGGCCTGTATGGCCTTTTTTGTTTGTGAAGAGCCCATGCATACTGAAATTAAACCCAGAGTTCGAGTCGACGATAGTCATTTACCCGATTCACTTCACCCTGTTATCAAACAGCTTTACGCCGCCAGAGGGGTCAAGTCGGCCACTGAGTTAGACAACAGTGCTGCGACTCTACATGATTTTAAGCTGTTTAAGGACATTGAACTAGCAGCTGAAATCCTCGCAGCGGCCCTTGAGCAACAACAGCAAATATTAATTGTGGGCGACTTTGATGCCGATGGTGCCACAAGCACCGCAGTGTTAATGGAAGGGTTGCCACAATTTGGCTTCCAGCAAGTTGATTATTTAGTTCCCGATCGTTTTAGCCTAGGCTATGGCTTGAGTCCTGCACTTGCCCAGCACATTGTGTCACTGGCACCCGATTTAGTGATCACGGTCGACAATGGCATATCCTGTATCGCGGGCATTGACATTGTTAAGCAAGCTGGGATTAAGGTTATTGTTACCGATCACCATTTGCAAGGAGAGCAGCTGCCTAATGCCGATGCCATTGTGAACCCTAACCGCTTTGACTGCCGTTTTCCCTCCAAAGCCATTGCCGGTGTCGGCGTTGCCTTTTACCTACTTATTGCGCTGCGCCACCACCTACGCGGCCTTGACTACTTTGCCAAGCAACAAATAGCAGTGCCAAACTTAGCGTCATTATTGGACATTGTTGCCTTAGGCACAGTTGCAGATGTGGTTGCCTTAGATGCCAATAACCGTACTTTAGTACACCAAGGGTTAGCGCGGATCCGTAGCGGCAAAACCCGCCCTGGCATACAAGCATTGATTGAAGTGGCCAACCGCAATAATGCGCGTCTTAATGCCAGTGATTTTGGCTTTGCATTGGCCCCTAGGCTGAATGCCGCGGGCCGTTTAGATGATATGAGTTTAGGTATCGCATGCCTGTTAGCAAAAGACACCCACCAGGCAAGGCGTATTGCCGCAGAGCTCGACAGCTTGAACGTGGAGCGGCGTGAGATTGAGCAAAGCATGCAGCAAGAAGCACAAGCTGTGCTTGAGCGGATTGTCTTACAAAACCAAGAAGTGCCCGATGCCTTGTGTCTTTATCAAGATGATTGGCACCAAGGCGTTATTGGCATACTGGCAGGGCGACTGAAAGAAAAGTATCACCGACCTACCATTATTTTTGCGCAAGGTGATAATGGCGAAATTAAAGGCTCATGTCGCTCTATTGAAGGGCTGCATATGCGTGATTTATTGGAGCAAATCAATACCCAACATCCGGGTCTAATTGTCAAATTTGGTGGTCACGCTATGGCTGCCGGACTTACCATTCCTGAATCGGAATTTAGCCGCTTTAAACAGATCTTTTCCGAGCAGGTGAGCAGTACGCTGTCGGAAGAGGCCAAGCAAAGTATTTTGCTCACCGATGGTGAATTACCACCAGAGTGTTTTTCAATGGATTTTGCCTATGAATTACAGCAAGCCGGCCCTTGGGGACAGCATTTTAGCGAGCCGGTATTTCAAGGTGTTTTCGAATTGGTGCAGCAGCGTATTGTTGGTGAAAAACATTTAAAGTTGGTGCTAAAGCATTCTTCTGGCCGTTTAGTCGATGCTATTGCTTTTAATGTCGATGTCAGGGCTTGGCCTAATCACCAAGCAAACCATGCGCTTGTCGCTTATCAGCTCGATATTAATGAATTTCGCGGCAAATATACCTTACAACTGATTGTTCGTGAGCTTCAGGCGCAAACGTAAATTTAGACTGGCATAGGGGCTAAAAAAGCCAGAAAATTCCACCTTAAAGGGATGCTATACGCGGCGATTATTTGATACTATTGTGCGCTTATATAAAAGCTGTGGCGCTGACATTTGGGTCAACACAAGCCATATCCTCGCATACGGGGGGTGGCAAATGCACAGTAATCAATTTTAGTTCTGGAGTAATGGTACATGTTTGAAGTGAATCCTGTGATTAACCAAATCAGGGAAATTCGCGAGCGCACAGAGCTGCTCAGGGGGTATCTTTGACTATGCTCTAAAGCAAGAGCGTTTAGAAGAAGTCAATGCCGAGTTAGAAGACCCCGCGGTTTGGAATGAGCCAGAAAAAGCACAAGCTTTAGGTAAAGAAAAGTCCAACCTAGAAGTCATTGTGGAAACCATCGACAATCTTGTAGCCGGTGCCGATGATGTTGAAGGGTTAGTTGAGCTTGCGGTTGAGGCCGAAGACGAAGAAACCTTTCAAGAAGCAGAGGCTGAGGTGGATGGCCTAGTTGCGCAACTAGAGAAGCTTGAATTCCGCCGCATGTTCTCAGGCGATCAAGACGCCAATGATGCCTATATTGACCTGCAGTCTGGTTCCGGCGGAACGGAAGCGCAAGACTGGTGTAATATGCTACTGCGCATGTATTTACGTTGGGCTGAAGCTAAAGGCTTCAAAGCCGAGATTGTTGAAGCGACCGATGGAGACGTGGCTGGCATTAAAGGGGCTACCGTAAAAATTAGCGGTGAATACGCTTATGGCTGGCTGCGCACTGAAACTGGCGTACACCGCTTAGTACGAAAGAGTCCATTTGATTCTGGCGGCCGTCGTCATACTTCATTTGCCTCTGTATTCGTTTACCCAGAAATAGACGATAATATTGAAATTGACATTAACCCAGCTGATTTACGCATAGACGTATACCGTGCATCAGGGGCTGGTGGTCAGCACGTAAACCGGACTGAGTCAGCGGTGCGTATTACCCACTTGCCAACCAATACCGTGGTGCAGTGTCAAAACGATCGTTCGCAGCACAAAAACAAAGATCAAGCAATGAAGCAGTTAAAAGCAAAACTGTTTGAACTTGAGCTGCAAAAGCAAAATGCTGAAAAACAAGCACAAGAAGATGCCAAATCTGACATTGGCTGGGGCAGCCAAATTCGTTCATATGTACTAGATGACTCGCGTATCAAAGATTTACGCACCGGTGTTGAAAATCGAAATACCCAAGCCGTATTAGATGGCAACTTAGACAAATTTATCGAAGCAAGCCTGAAATCAGGCCTTTAATCCACAAGCTAAACTAAGAGCTAAACAATGACAGATCACAATCAAGACGAAAATAAACTTATTGCTGAGCGTCGTGGCAAGCTAGATGCGATCCGTGAGAATTGCCCTGCCAATGGCCACCCGAACTCATTCCGCCGTGAAGATTACACAGCCGATCTACAAGCTAAGTTTGGTGATAAATCGAAAGAAGAGTTGGTGGAGCTAGACCATCAAGTTTCTGTTGCTGGCCGTTTGCTTGCAAAGCGTGGTCCTTTCTTAGTATTGCAAGATATGAAAGGGCGCATTCAGGCCTATGCTTCGAAAGACGTACAAAAAGACCTTAAAGCGAAATACGGCCAGTTAGACATTGGCGATATTATTGGTGTTAAAGGACCATTACATAAATCAGGTAAAGGTGACTTGTATGTTCACATGAATGAATACGAGTTACTGACCAAAGCTTTGCGTCCGTTACCTGAGAAGTTCCACGGCCTGACTGACCAAGAAGCTAAGTACCGTCAGCGCTATGTTGATTTAATTACCAACATGGACACCCGTGAAACCTTCCGTATTCGCTCTCAAGTCATTAATGGTATTCGTAACTTCTTGGCTGAGCGTGATTTTATGGAAGTCGAAACACCAATGTTACAGGTAATTCCTGGTGGTGCTACGGCACGTCCTTTCGTTACTCACCACAATGCCCTAGATATCGATATGTATCTGCGTATTGCTCCTGAGCTTTACTTAAAACGTTTAGTGGTTGGTGGCTTTGACCGCGTGTTTGAAATTAACCGTAACTTCCGTAACGAAGGCCTTTCAACTCGTCATAATCCTGAATTCACTATGATTGAATTCTACCAAGCGTACGCGGATTACAATGACTTGATGAACCTGACTGAAGACATGTTACGTAACGTTGCACAAGATGTGCTTGGTACCACTACGGTTGTTAATACCGTCAAAGATGCCGAAGGTGAGGTACTAGAAACCATCGAATACGATTTTGGTAGCCCGTTCCAGCGCTTATCAATGGCAGATGCTATTTTAAAATATGGCCCAGACGCCGAAGCACAAGCTGAAATCTTCAAAGATCCAGAGAACCACTTTGAAGCACTAAAAGCTTACGCCAAGAAAGTACACGTTAAGACGCCAGAAAACTGCGTATGGGGCCCAGGTAAGTTCCTATGTGAAATCTTCGAAGAAGTGGCTGAGCACAAGCTTATCCAGCCAACCTTTATTACCGAGTATCCTTGGGAAGTGTCGCCACTGGCACGTCGTAATGATGAAAACCCATTTATTACTGACCGCTTTGAATTCTTCGTTGGTGGCCGTGAGTTAGCGAACGGCTTCTCTGAGCTCAACGATGCCGAAGACCAAGCTGCACGTTTTGCTCGTCAGGTAGAAGAAAAGGACGCCGGTGATGACGAAGCAATGCATTACGACGCTGATTATATTCGCGCGTTGGAGCATGGTTTACCACCGACAGCAGGCGAGGGGATTGGAATTGATCGTTTGGTGATGTTATTCACTGACTCTCCAACAATTAAAGACGTGATCCTGTTCCCACATATGCGTCCAGAGTTACAATCTGAGCAGTAACCCTGTTAGCAAATAAAGACAAAAAAGCGCCTTTAAGGCGCTTTTTTTGTCTTTTGTGACCCATCCTAGAGAGCGATGACACTTTTCCAGCTTGATTAAGAAAAACTTACCTAGACACCCACTACAAGGTTTAAGAACTAAGTTTACCGAAGTCGAGCACTGCACTTAGTAAGACACACACGACAACGAATAAATTTTACATGACACCCACTCTAAGAATACAACTTAGTGAACTTAGTAAGACACCCACGATAAGGTTTCAGAACTGAGTCTATCTAGTTAGGTCTCTTAATCAGCTTTAAAAGACACCCATTCTTAGCGTGAGCATGGTTAAAACCAACGAACTTACCTAGACACCCACTAAAAGTTTAAGAACTAAGTTTACCGCAGTCGAGCACTGCACTTAGTAAGACACCCACGACAACGAATAAATTTTACATGACACCCACTCTAAGAATACAACTTAGTGAACTTAGTAAGACACCCACGATAAGGTTTCAGAACTGAGTCTATCTAGTTAGGCCTCTTAATCAGCTTTAAAAGACACCCATTCTTAGCGTGAGCATGGTTAAAACCAAAACACCATGCAAAGCATAGTAAGCTCTCTTGCTTTGAAACGGCTTTCACATGCGGCAGGTTTATTATTATGGGGTTATTTGAGTGGCGCTCAAGAGCCAAAAGCAGTGGGGGAGTTAATGGTATTTTTCCGCTAAGCCGTTACAAAATCGCTATAAAATATGGGGAATGTTGAGATTCTAGGCAGACTGCACAATCTATCACCATTCGGTGCTTTTTAACAAGAAAAGTGTTTGACATATTTTTTATAGGCTATATTATACGCCCCACAAGACGGAGAGGTGGCCGAGTGGCTGAAGGCGCTCCCCTGCTAAGGGAGTATAGGGTTTGTAGCCCTATCGAGGGTTCGAATCCCTCCCCCTCCGCCATTTTATTATGGTTATCTTGTAACGGACGCATAGCTCAGCTGGATAGAGTACCTGGCTACGAACCAGGCGGTCGGAGGTTCGAATCCTCCTGCGTCCGCCACTTTTCCCCAAGTGGTAAAACAAGGGTAACGGATACAGGCGGTAAGAGGTTCACTCTTTACAATTCATGTCCTGCATCCACCACTTTACTTCAAGTGTAAAAAGAAGCAGTTGAAAAACTTAAAATTTATACCGGACGCATAGCTCAGCTGGATAGAGTACCTGGCTACGAACCAGGCGGTCGGAGGTTCGAATCCTCCTGCGTCCGCCACTTTTCCCCAAGTGGTAAAACAAGGGTAACGGATACAGGCGGTAAGAGGTTCACTCTTTACAATTCATGTCTTGCATCCACCACTTTACTTCAAGTGTAAAAAAAAGCAGTTGAAAAACTTAAAATTTATACCGGACGCATAGCTCAGCTGGATAGAGTACCTGGCTACGAACCAGGCGGTCGGAGGTTCGAATCCTCCTGCGTCCGCCACTTTTCTTCTAGTGTAAAAAAGAAGAACCGGAAACAGGCGGTCGGAGGTTCACTCTTCACAAGATACGTCCTGCATCCACCACTTTACTTTTAGTGTAAAAGAAGTAGTTGAAGAACTCTAAATTTATATCGGACGCATAGCTCAGCTGGATAGAGTACCTGGCTACGAACCAGGCGGTCGGAGGTTCGAATCCTCCTGCGTCCGCCACTTTCTCTCAAGTGGTAAATAAGAGATAGACAAGCCGACTTAAAGTCGGTTTTTTTGTGCCTGCAGAATAGTAGAAAATCACTATAAAGACGGTCGGAGGTTCACTTTTCACAAGATTGGTCCTGCGTCCGCCACTTTCTCTCAAGTGGTAAAATAAGAGATAAACAAGCCGACTTAAAGTCGGTTTTTTGTGCCTATAAAACAGCAGATAAAACTATAAAACAGCAGACACCCACATCAAGAGTCGTTAAGAATTCACTGCGAAGTAAAATAACGGACATCCACTTTAACAAGCGCTCAATAAGATACGCTCTGAGTATGCAGCGCTTACCCAACTGCCTATAAAACAGCAGACACCCATAAAACAGCAGACACCCACATTAAAAGTCGTTAAGCATTTACTGCGCGGTAAAATAACAGACACCCACTTTAAAAAGCTCTTAACAAGGTACGCTCTGAGTTTGTTGTACTTATCCAATGGCTAATACCAGCCTGCGTCCAGGTTGGCTTAATCAGAAAGAACAAAATTGATGCTTGCGGCGTAAAAAACTTCTTGCCGTAAGTGATACCAATCCGCATTAATACTTGCTCAATTTGAGGGAGCAAATTCGACGCTTACTGCGTTAAAAATTTCTTATTTAGAACAACTAAATAGCAAAATTTTTGCCTTGCCTACACGGATTTAAGTACCTTGGCGGTAGCAGGACGCAAGAGCGGTGTTATCGACAAAATTTTCTTGCCTCAAATGGACCGCTTAATTAAGCGAATTGGTATTAGCTCACTAAATTAACCGAATGGGTAAACCTGAGTGTAAAGCAGGCTGTGTCTGCTGTTAGACCTTGCTAAGTTCCATCATTTGTCTCAAAAAACACTTTTCATTCTCTTCATTATTGCTAACCTGTACTCAGTTTCAATACGGTTTAATACAATGAATTTTCGCAGTATTTTCTTTATTATTATTGTAATCACGCTGAGCTGGAATGGTCACGCACTGACTCTAGGCGCTGAGCGCACAGAGCTCTATTTACCTGAGCTTAAAGGCAAGCGAGTCGGTTTAATCGTCAATCAAACTTCAAAAGTCGGTGAGCAGCACTTGGTTGATTTATTGCTGCAGCACAATATTGCGGTGAAGAAAATTTTTGCTCCCGAGCATGGTTTTAGAGGGAAGCAAGATGCTGGTGCATTAATTGCGGATGGTAAAGATAAAAAAACAGGGTTACCAATCATCTCCTTGTATGGCAAAAATAAAAAGCCATCTCAACAGCAATTAGCTGATGTCGATATTCTGGTTTTCGATATCCAAGATGTTGGCCTTCGTTTTTATACTTACATAAGTACTATGCACTTGGCGATGGAGGCCTCCGCCGACGCCAATATTGAGTTTATGGTTTTGGACCGGCCAAACCCCAATATAGCGCATGTAGATGGGCCGGTATTAGAGCCTCAGTTTCGCTCTTTTGTGGGCATGCATCCTATTCCTGTGCTCCATGGCATGACCGTTGCTGAGCTGGCCAAAATGATTGTTGCACAAAAGTGGTTAGAAACAGAACAGCAACTTAAGCTGATCGTGATCCCAATGCTGGAGTACCACGATCAGGTTGAGTATCGTTTGCCTGTGCCTCCAAGCCCAAACCTTCCGAATCAGCAAGCAATCTACCTTTACCCATCGCTGTGCTTTTTTGAGGCAACACCCGTGTCGGTTGGCCGTGGTACCGAGTTTCCATTTCAAGTGTACGGGCATAGCAACCCTAAGCTAGGTGAGTTTGCGTTCTCACCGAGAAGCATTATTGGTGCCGCCTCTAACCCTAAATTAAAAGGTCAAATTGCCTATGGCCAAGACCTGAGGAAAAGCCGCGTAACCGGGTTTAATTTACACTGGTTTATCAGCGCATATCGTATTTTCAACCAAGCAGGCATGGAGTTTTTTACGGCTGCCAATTTTATGGATAAATTGGCTGGAACCGATACGGTAAGAAAGGCTATGCTAGCAGGTGCCAATGAAACCCAGTTGCAGCAACTATGGCGCCAAGATGTCGCCGATTTTTTACAGCTTAGACAGGCCTATTTACTTTATCCACGGCAGTAAAGCTAAGTTATAAGCGCATGGATTGCATATTTTCGTTAGCCCGGTCTACACGCTTTTGCCAATGTAGGTTAGATTGCGCGAGCGCCGTAAACAGTACGTCAATGAGATAGGCTTGTGAAGTGCGCGATAACATCCCTGAGTGCTTTAACGGTTCATCATCGCTAGTACAGTAAAGCACGGCATCGGCCAGCTCGACTAGCGGGTGGCTACCATAGCGGGTGATCATTAAGCGTTTGCAGTCATTGCTTTTCGCTTGATTTGATAGGGTGAGTAAGCTTTTACTATCACCGCTACTACTGAGCACAATAAGCAAATCATCTTTGTTCATGGTCGCCAAATAACCTGAGGCACTGAGCTCATCGACTTGTGCAATGGCTGGGATCCCCAGCTTTTGCAGCTTCCAAGTTAAGTCTTGTGCCATGGTAAATGTGCTCCCTAAGGCGCAAACAATCACTTTACGGGCACTTTTTATTAATTGAATGGCAGATTCAAATTGCTTGGCTGTGTTTAACTTTCTGGTTTCTGAGATCACCGTCTGCTGTTTTTGTTGTAATTTATCGGCAATCAGTTCAATTGAATCATTGTGTGAGATCAGTGCATCGATGGCTAGGGTGTTGTCTGCCTGCTCATTCAAAGCATCAACGACCGCCAACTTAAAAGTGGGGAAGCCTCTGTAGCCCAGCTTTTGCGCAAATTTTACTACGCTCGATTGACTTACTCCTGCGGCTTTTGCCAGTTCAACCGAGGATAATGCACGTATTTTTTCCCCTGAGTTGAGAGTAAAGTCTGCTAATTTCGCTTCGCTATTTGAGAGCGAGGGGCGCAGTGCCTTTATTTTTACAAATGTAGACATGTAATATAAAACCCGAACGAATGAATTTGTATTCATTATAGGTTCATAGCACTGAATGTGATAGCCCCAATTGGCAGATCATTGCATTAATTGCAGGAAAAATAGCAGGATCCACCGCTGCTTTTTTTATTTGCAAGGTTAAGCGCAAAAATTTGTTGTTTTCAGTCACTTAATTTAAGCTAAAGGTTTTAAAATTTTAAGTTGAAGAATATGGACTGGGTTTCAATATTACCGCCATTGATCGCCATTCTGGTGGTGTTTTGGCGCAAGGAAGTGATCATTGCGTTAATACTTGCACTAATCTCTTCAGAGCTGCTGTTGGCATTACAAAATAATAACAGTCTACTCATTGGCGGCTTCTTTGGCAGTATTGAACGTATTGTCACGGTTATTACGTCCGCAGGCAACAGTCGTATTTTGATGTTCAGTGTGCTGATTGGTGCCTTATTAGCGTACATTCGCGAGTCGGGAGGGGTCGCTGCAACCGTGAACATGCTACTTAATCGTGGCGTGGCGAAAAGTAAGCGCCAAGTAGGGCTTCTGACTATGTTTACTGGCACCGCGGTATTTATTGAATCGAACATGAGTGTGCTGACCTCAGGTATTGTTGCCCGAGGCTTGTTTGATAAATTTAAAATGAGCCGTGCTCGGCTGGCTTATATTATCGATAGTACCAGTGCCCCAATCTGTATCTTAATTTTGCTCAACGGTTGGGGGGCATACGTGTTGGGTTTGTTGAGTAACTATGAGCTAGAGCAGTCTGCCGTGAGTATTTTATGGGGCAGTGTGGCCTTTAACTTCTATGCCATTATTGCCTTACTCATCGTCTTTTACACCATAGTGTTTGATAAAGTACATGGCCCAATGAGAGCCGCAGAAGCTGAATTAAAACAGCAAACAACCGCACTCGAAGCAGGCCCAGCGGCAACTAAATCACGCTATATGCTAGTGCCATTAGCCACGCTTATCATCAGTATGATCGGCTTTATGTTTTGGACCGGCGATGGGGTGCTGGCCAATGGCAGCGGCTCAAAGTCAGTGCTGTATGCCACCATTTTAGCCTCTGTGGTCGCCTATATTTTGCTCCTCAGTGGCAAGCGCTTTAGCCACCACGAGTTAATGGATGTTGGCTTTAAAGGCATGGGAGAGCTGCTTCCTCTTGTCAGCATTGTGCTGTTGTCGCTGACACTCGGTGCTAGCCTTAAAGATCTTGGTACCGGCACCTTTGTGGCTTCCTTAGTTGGAGATTATTTACCCATTTACCTAATCGTACCGGTACTATTTATTACTGGGGCCATTATGTCTTTTACTACCGGCACGTCTTGGGGCACCTTTGCCATTCTCATTCCCATTGGTGTACCGCTTATCCAAGCATTAGGCTTGCCGCCAGCGTTAGTGGTGGGCGCTATTTTAAGTGGCGGAATATTTGGTGATCATTGCTCTCCAATTTCAGATACCAGTGCGGTATCAGCATTGGCGTCGGGCTGCGATCTGTTAACCCACGTCAAAACCCAGCTGCCTTATGCTTTACTGGGTGGCGCCTTGGCCATCGTATGCTTTTTTATCGCCAGTGTGGTCATGATTTAATGTTAGCCGAATGAAAGCTAGATTATTGATTTACATCGTGGTGCGAAGCAGTGACTTGGGCTAGAATGCTCGCACCAAAGGCTGATGATTAACTGCAGTAGTGATGAAGTTACAACAAATAGATAAAAAGCGTTACCGTAAACATTTAAATCAGGTGATAGTCGCTTGCGTCGTCGCACTTACGGCAGGCAGCCTGGGTATTGCACAAGCACTAATTCAACTGTTTCCAGACCCTGATGGCAGTCACTTTCACTGGAATCTCAGCGGAGTGATCGTCAGTGTCATTGCCATTGCGCTAGTCTTGAAAAAGTACAAACACCATCCGTATATGACGGAAGTGACCTATGTCTGGGAGCTTAAGCAGTCGCTCAATAAAATTACCCGAAAAATGCGCAAGCTTAAGGCCGCTGCAGAGCAAGGTGATCTCGATGCCATGATAGCGATTCAATATAGCTACGCGGGCTCGAGACAATTATGGCAACTCGACGACAATACCATCACCATGGAAGAGCTGGCGATTTGGCAGGCTGAGTTAGATGCCCTAGCGGCGAAATACAATCTTGAGCCTAAAGCAGAGCAATACCGGCCAGAATTACTCGACAAGTTTTAATACCAATTCGATCTAACTGAGGCTTAGCCACGTAAACTAATGCCTCACTGAGCGCATTTTAGTTAAAATGATTGCAGGCAGCGGTAATATACAAGCGTTCTGTTTGCAGCCCTTGTATAATGTCAGTAGAGACACCATATCTCAGTTATGGTAGCATATTGTTATATTATCACATTTAGGCAAGATTAAGACGTGGCAGAAGTTAGAGCGAGAGTCGAGCTGAATGTAGGGCAGCACAGTAATATCCCTGCAGAAATAGTTTCTTTTTCGGGGTTAAAAGACGGGCAGGAGCATGTCGCGTTAGTATTCAATGGTGCTGATAAAGCACAAACTCCCCTGATCAGGATGCATTCGGAGTGCCTAACCGGTGATGTTTTTCATTCTTCACGCTGCGATTGTGGCGAACAGCTAAATGAATGCATTGAAACCATGCACCAACAAGGTGGCGTTTTGCTGTATCTTCGTCAAGAGGGAAGAGGAATTGGTTTATACAACAAAATTGACGCCTATGTACTGCAATCGCAAGGCATGAACACCTATGAAGCGAATAACCATTTAGGCTTTGAGGATGACTTAAGAGATTTCTCCGATGCGGTACTGATGCTTAAAGCGCTTGGCTTACACCATGTTAAACTCATGACCAATAACCCCAGGAAGCTGAAAGCCTTACGTGAAGCTGGTATCACCGTGGATGAAGTGGTTGGCACTAAGGCACATATTAAAGCTGGTGTGTCAGGGAATGAAAATTACCTAAAAACCAAAGTGCAGCATGGCGAGCACATGTTGGACATTAAAAAAATATCCAAAGCCGATTAACCCCTTTTGCTTAGTAAGCGCAATGTTGGCTTTGCCCATGAAAGGCCTGCATTCACATTGCACACTTTAGCCAGCAGCGAAAACTTTCTTTGCTGGCTAAATACCCGCCTTAAGGCCGCATAAATCAACCCAACATGGCTTTTCAGTTGTCTTGCGAACCAGTATAATCGATGCGTTTTTGCTAAATTAAGTGGATTATGTCAACACCAATCAGAGTTTTTAAAGCAAACATGGGTGTGCAATGGATAAAAGCTGGATGGCAGATTTTTAGAACCCAGCCGCTCACCTTTATGTTGATGTATATTTTTATGGCCGTCGTCAGTCTGATGCCTATTCTTGCGCCGATTTTGCATGTCGTTGCCGCGTTATCGGGCCCGTTTTTGACTGCTGGCTTTTATCTTGCGGTGATTAATAAGCAAGTCAACAAATCCATCAAGCTCGCAGATATTTTTGAGCCATTTGCCGCGAAAGGCCGGCGCATGCACTTATTCCGTGTTGGTATTTATCAAATGGCGGCAGCGCTTTTACTCACCATGGTAGCAGGGGTATTATTCAGTGACGTTGGCACTGCTCTTGAAAACGCAGGGCCAAACACCGATGCCAACCAATTAATTGAGCTTATCGCCACTAACATCACCCTGACCCAGGTGGGTTTTTATGTAATTGCACAATCATTGGTAATGATGGCGTTTGCTTACGTTGTGCCTATAGTATTTTTTCAAGGCGAAAAGCGCATATTTCATAGCATGAAATTATCGCTTGGTGCGTTCTACCACAACATGGCACCGTTGACCATTTATGGCTTGATTATCGCGGCTCTGTTAGTGGCGGCTCTGCCATTATCGATGATCCCTGCGATAATTATCATGCCGGTGGCCATGATCAGCTTTTTTGTCTCATTTCAGGCGATGTTTATGCCAATTAATAAGGCGGAAGTTGAACAGGGCCAACAAAGTGAGCAGTCCAGCTCCGGCAGGTTTGATGCTTAATGACAGAAGATGAAGTTAAAAAGCTGAAAAACTATGCCGTTTGGTTGCTATCACGACAAGAGTACTCAACCTCAGGTTTGCGGCAAAAACTACAGCAAAAAGGGGCCACATCCGAAGTAGCCGAGGAGTTATTACAGTGGCTACAGTCCCTCGATTACCTGAACGATGAGCGCTACGCTGAGAGCTACCTTAATCGTCAAGTTGCCAAAGGGCTCGGTGAAAAAAGAGTGTTACTGGACGCAAAACAAAAAGGCGTAAGCCGTGAAACGCTGCAACAATTAATTGCAGAACAACAAATAGATTGGTACACGCAAGCCGCTAATACTTACCAAAAAAAATATGGTATTTGCGCAACAAAATTAGAATACAAAGAAAAGACTAAACGCGTGCGCTACATGAGCTATCGTGGTTTTAGTTTCGATGAAATAGAATTTGCAATCGATACTGCAATCAATGCAGCTGAGCAAGAAGCAATAAAAGGTGAATGATCACATGCAGCAGATGACTACCGCACAAATTAGGCAAAGCTTCTTAGATTTCTTTGCCAAACAACAGCACCAAATCGTGCCATCCAGTTCCCTTATTCCGGGTAACGATGCCACCTTACTGTTTACCAATGCCGGAATGGTGCAATTTAAGGACGCATTTTTAGGAGCTGAGAAGCGCCCTTATACTCGAGCAACCAGCTCGCAGCGTTGTGTTCGTGCAGGTGGTAAACATAACGATCTTGAAAACGTTGGCTACACCGCCAGACACCATACTTTTTTCGAGATGTTAGGAAACTTTAGCTTTGGTGATTACTTTAAGGCCGAAGCGATTAAGTTTTCTTGGCAGTTCTTAACCGAAGTACTGCAACTGCCAAAAGAAAAGTTGCTAGTAACCATTTATCATAACGATGATGAAGCTTTTGATATTTGGTCAAAAGACGTAGGCATTGCAGAAGACCGTATTATTCGTATTGATACTGCCGATAACTTCTGGTCAATGGGCGACACAGGTCCTTGTGGTCCGTGCTCGGAAATTTTCTACGATCACGGTGAACACATTTGGGGTGGACCTCCTGGCACACCAGAAGAGGATGGCGATCGCTTTATCGAAATCTGGAATCTGGTTTTCATGCAATACAACCGTCATGCTGATGGCACCATGGAACCGCTACCGATGCAATCGGTCGATACCGGAATGGGCCTAGAGCGTATTTCAGCCATCATGCAAGGCGTGCACTCTAACTATGAAATTGACCTATTCCAAGCGTTAATTAAGGCTGCGGCAGAAATCACTGGTGCGCAAGATTTAGAAGACAAGTCTTTGCGCGTAGTGGCCGACCATATCCGCTCTTGTGCGTTCTTAATTGTTGATGGCGTAATGCCATCGAATGAAGGCCGTGGCTATGTGCTACGTCGAATTATTCGTCGTGCGGTGCGTCATGGTAATAAGCTTGGGGCGAAAGGGGCTTTCTTCTACAAACTGGTTGCGGCATTAACTGAACAAATGGGCGCTGCTTACCCTGAGCTGGCAAAACAGCAAGCCATTATTGAAAAAGTGTTGCGCATTGAAGAAGAACAGTTCGGTAAAACACTCGACCGTGGTTTAGCGATTTTAGAAGAGAACCTGAATGACATTGAAGGTGATGTTATCCCAGGAGACTTAGTCTTCAAACTTTACGATACTTATGGCTTTCCAGCGGATTTAACCGCCGACGTTGCCCGTGAGCGCTTTATGACCATCGATGAGCGCGGCTTTAAGCAGTGCATGGACGAGCAGCGTAAGAAGGCACAAGCCGCAGGTAAGTTTGGCGCCGATTACAATGAGCGCTTAAAGTCTGATAAGCACACTGATTTTAAAGGCTATGATGCGGTTCACCATACTGGTACTGTTATTGAGATCTTTAAAGAGGGACAACATGCCGTCACCTTAGAAGACGGTGAGCAAGGGGTTGTCGTGCTTGACCGTACCCCTTTCTACGCCGAGTCGGGTGGTCAGGTTGGTGATACTGGGGTGCTAAAAGTAGCCAACGGCGAGTTTGTGGTCACTGACACGCAAAAATTAGGTAACGCGTTTGCCCATCACGGTCACGTTGTTGGACGTATTGGTATCAACGATAAAGCCGATGCCCAAATTGACGCGGAGCGTCGTGAGCGAGTGAAGAAAAACCACACCGCAACGCACTTAGTGCACAAAGCGTTACGCGATTTACTCGGTGAACATGTTACTCAGAAAGGTTCATTGGTGCTGCCAGATCGTCTTCGTTTTGACTTCTCTCACTTTGAAAGCGTCACCAAAGCACAGCTACAACAAGTTGAAGATGCCGTGAACGCTGAAATTCGCCGCAACTTTGCACTCGAAACACAGCTGATGGACATTGACGCTGCCAAAGATAAAGGCGCTATGGCTTTGTTTGGCGAGAAGTACGATGACGAAGTCCGCGTGGTTTCCATAGGTGACTACTCGATTGAACTGTGTGGTGGTACACACGTAAATCGTGCAGGCGATATTGGCCTGTTCAAAATCGTTTCAGAAGGCGGTATTGCTGCTGGGGTTCGTCGTATTGAAGCCGTTACTGGTGCCGATGCCATTGCATACGTTAATGACCAAGAGGCGCTGTTAAATGAAATTGCTGCGCTAGTGAAAGCAGAGCCAACCACGGTAGTGGATAAAGTCACTGCACTACTAGAAAAATCCAAAGGCCTAGAAAAGCAAGTGGCTCAGCTGAATGACAAGCTTGCCAGTGCTGCGGGAGCATCGCTACTTGACTCGGCAACTGAGGTGAATGGCATTAAGTTGCTGGTTGCTAACGTGGCCGGAACGGAAGCCAAAGCCCTGCGTGGCATGGTGGATGATTTGAAAAACAAGATGGGCTCTGGCGTTATCGCCCTTGGCGTTGCCAACGGTGAAAAAGTCAGCTTAATTGCTGGGGTAACAAAAGATCTGGTTGGCCAAGTCAAAGCCGGTGAACTCGTTAACCACATGGCTGCTCAAGTCGGTGGTAAAGGTGGCGGTCGTCCAGATATGGCGCAAGCCGGTGGCTCACAGCCTGAAAACCTCGACGCAGCACTCAATAGTGTACCTGCCTGGTTAAGTGATTTAATCAAGTAATCAGCACGTGGCGCTGATTGTTCAAAAGTTTGGTGGCACTTCGGTGGGCTCTATCGAGCGCATCGAGGCTGTCGCTGAACATATCATCAAAACGCAGCAGCAAGGCCATCAGGTTGTGGTGGTATTGTCTGCCATGTCAGGCGAAACCAATCGGCTGATCTCATTAGCGCAACAAATTGATGCACGTCCCAGTGCTCGAGAGCTGGATGTGTTATTGACCACCGGTGAGCAAGTGTCGATAGCGCTGCTGGCGATGGCCATCATTAAGCGGGGTCATTCGGCGGTAAGTTTACTTGCCGATCAGGTGGGCATAAAAACCGACAATATGTTCTCCAAAGCGCGTATTACTGCCATTGATACTGCTCGCTTACAGCAGGAGCTGCAGCATAATCGCATTACCATCATTGCCGGTTTCCAAGGTCGTGATCCTGAAGGCAATATCACCACATTAGGGCGCGGTGGTACCGACACCACAGCAGTGGAAATTGCCGGCGCATTACAAGCGGATGAGTGCCAAATATATACCGATGTTGATGGCGTATATACCACTGATCCACGCATTGAACCCCACGCAAAACGCCTTTCCTATGTGACCTTTGCAGAGATGTTAGAACTTGCTAGCCTCGGCGCCAAAGTTCTGCAGATCCGCTCTGTTGAAGCGGCGGGGCGATATAATGTGCCGCTGAGGGTATTGTCATCATTTGCCCCTGACAGTGGCACATTAATTAGCTATGAGGAACGCAAAGTGAATGCACATAAAGTGGTGTCTGGCATTGCTAGTAATAAAGATGAGGCACTGATCTGGGTAAAAGACGTTGACGTAAAACCAAGTAACCTAGCTAATTTACTCGCTATACTAGGTGAGCATGGTATCGAAGTGGATATGATTAACCAATTGAACCACAGAGAGAAAAAAATAGACTATGCTTTTACTGTAGACGTTTCGGATGTACCACTAGTGACAGAAATCATTACCGCGCAATCACCACAATTAGGTGGCGCAGTGGTCGATGTTAATGCTAACGTAGCAAAAATATCAGCGGTTGGTATTGGTATGAAGTCTCATCCAGGGGTAGCAGGGTTGTTCTTTAAGGCTCTGGCTGAAGAAGGGATCCAATCGTTGCTCGTTGCCACCGCAGAGATAAAAATCTCAGCGCTGGTAGAAGAAAAGTATTTAGAGCTAGCGGTAAGAGCGTTACACGCAAAGTTTGAATTGGAAAGTATTGAGTAAACTAAGTTTTTGCTTACTTTTCTGGGAAGTTTTATTTAAAATGGAAGTGACGCGGAATCTTTTAAATTTTGGAATAACAGGAGCAAGAGAATGCTAATACTAACTCGTCGAGTAGGTGAAACCCTGATGATTGGTGATGAAGTAACTGTAACTGTGCTAGGTGTTAAAGGTAACCAAGTACGTATTGGTGTTAACGCGCCGAAAGACGTTTCAGTTCACCGTGAAGAGATTTACATGCGAATTCAGGCTGAGAAGTCGAATCCTGGCAACATGTAATTCAATAGTAAGTACTGAATTTTGAGTAAACCCCGCAACTAGCGGGGTTTATTGTTTCTGTCACAGAAAAACCTATTACTTAATAAATGTCACTGGAAGGCGGTATCAACAGCACATGACTTTAGTGCTTAATTATCTCGCTTTGCTTGGTCAAAAAAGCGCACGCTTCTGGCGTTAATACCGACTTGCTGATGTAGCTTGGTTTGCCGCCCTGAACAATTAAAAAGCCGCGCTCGGTTTCTGTTAGCGCCTCAAGAGCAGTAAAAGGATAAGAAAACTCAGCATGGTGCGCTTGCGTCTCAATGCCTTGTTGAGACACCTTAACGGTCACCATATTGCCCGCAGCCCGAGATAAGTTCTGCCTAATCACCCACCAAGACTTACGGTAATAAAAGGCCAAACACTCAACCACAGCCAGCAAGATTAAAAAGTTACCGAGATAGGGCTGCTCTAAGCCATAAATTGCCAATAAGCCCAGAGCTGTTAGCAATACCAGCAAGCCATATTTTGGCTTGATGGCAAAACCATTGGCTTCTGATTCCTCAAAACACTCTTTAAAGTATGCTTTATCAAGCTTGAATTGGCTATGAAACGACAAATTTTCATTTTCTTTTACTGACGACATAAGCTTATCTTTGGTGATTTTTCTGCCGCTCATTATACCGTGTTGAGATCTGATATCAGCAGTTTAGCGGCAATTAATTTTTGCTAAGGCAGTAATAGTATAGGTTTTAGCTTTACGTTTACGTAAAGGTTATGTTTTGGTCAGTCCAATTTACAAGTTGTCAGCTAGGCATTGTGATGCCACTGCGATCCCTTAGCTGTAGGGGGCATTTAGGAGCGATATTTTGAATATTTTTCATATTTATTCGCGGATAAAGCCCTTATTTAGCCATGTTCCAAGCGTAACTCTCTGATAGTAATTGATTAATATATTTTGGTATTACCAATTTACAACTTGCTTTACAGCACCGTGTTTTTTGTTATAAGGTGAATAAAATACATAAAAAGTGACGCTTTGTTGCAGCAGGTTAACAAGCTGAGCGACAAAGCGAATAGCAAGTTTAAGGGGTAACAATGGATATAGGTGCGCAGTTATTGCAGGCAGCAAACCTCATGCTAACAGGCATGGTTGGAGTGTTTGTATTTCTATCCATATTGATATTTGCAATGCGACTACTTGCCAGCTTTGCTCGCAAGGTGAGCGCGGCAACTCCTGCCAATACGGCGGCGTCGACACGGGCCAAGCCGGGATCATCACAGGGCGTTCCACAAGCGCATATTGCAGCAATTAGTGCTGCTATTGCGGCCTACAGAAAGAATAACAAATAGGGGTTTAGCATGTCACAGTTAAAACTTACCGAATTAGTTCTGCGCGATGCGCATCAGTCACTACTCGCTACTCGAATGCGCTTGGAAGATATGCTTCCAATCGCCAAACAGCTGGATGAAATGGGCTATTGGTCTGTGGAATCTTGGGGTGGGGCGACGTTTGACTCCTGTATTCGTTATTTAGGGGAAGATCCGTGGGAGCGGATCCGTGCGTTAAAAGCGGCGATGCCAAACACCAAACAGCAGATGTTGTTGCGAGGGCAAAACTTACTGGGCTACCGCCATTATGCCGATGACGTGGTAGAAAAATTCGTTGAGCGGGCGCACCACAATGGCGTTGATGTGTTTCGTATCTTTGATGCCATGAACGATGTGCGCAACTTAGAGACCGCAGTAAAAGCCGCCATCAAAGTAGGGGCACATGCTCAAGGCACGATTTCTTACACTGTAAGCCCTGTGCATACTTTGCAGATGTGGCTCGACCAAGCCAAGCAGTTAGAAGACTTAGGCTGTCACTCTATTTGCATTAAAGATATGGCAGGACTGCTTAAACCATACGATGCTGAGGCGTTGATTAGCGGACTAAAAGAAACGGTGTCGATTCCCATCGCCATGCAATGTCATGCTACCACGGGCTTAAGCACGGCAACCTATCAAAAGGCAATTGATGCCGGCATTGATATGCTCGATACCGCTATCTCCTCCATGAGTATGACCTATGGTCACAGCGCCACTGAAACCATTGCCGCAATTGTGCAGGGAACTGAGCGAGATACAGGATTAGATCTGCTGGAACTAGAAGAAGTTGCCAGTTATTTCCGTGAAGTACGGAAAAAATACGCGGCATTTGAGGGCAGTTTAAAAGGCGTGGATGGTCGTATCCTTTCCGCTCAGGTGCCTGGCGGTATGCTAACCAACATGGAAAACCAACTTAAAGAGCAAGGCGCCGGTGATAAACTGGATGCGGTTCTTAAAGAAATTCCCAGCGTGCGTAAAGATTTAGGCTATCTGCCTTTGGTCACACCCACCTCACAGATTGTTGGCACTCAAGCGGTATTAAATGTCTTAACCGGTGAGCGCTACAAGTCGATAACGAAAGAAACGGCAGGAGTGCTAAAAGGAGAGTATGGCGCGACACCAGCACCAATGGATCAAACACTGCAACAACGCGTTTTAGAAGGGAGTGAGGCCATTACCTGTCGCCCGGCGGACTTATTAGAGCCAGAGCTCGATTCCTTGCATAATGAGCTCAGCGACAAAGCGCAAGCTGAGCAGATCACGTTGGCGGAAGATGCCATTGACGATGTTCTGACTTACGCTCTGTTCCCGCAAATTGGCTTGAAGTTCCTGAAAAACCGTAACAATCCAGATGCCTTCGAGCCTAAACCGACACTGGTTAAGAGTGATAGCAATAGCAATGCCGAGCAGACAAAGTCGTCACCGAAAGCCTCAGCTGAGCGTTACAGCGTTAAGGTCGATGGCAAGGTGTACGACGTGGTGGTGGCACAAGGCGGCGAATTAAAAGAAGTGCAAGTTAAAGACAGTGAACTTATTCCACAATCGACTTCGGTGAGCTCGAGCGAAACCTTAAATGCGCCGTTGGCAGGCAATATCTTTAAGTTAATGGTACGTGCTGGTGATGAAGTGCAAGAGGGTGATGTGGTTCTGATCATGGAAGCCATGAAAATGGAAACTGAGGTGCGAGCCACTCACAGCGGTCGAGTTGCTGAGTTGTTGGTTGCTGAAGGTGATGCCGTTAGCGCTGGCGATGCCATCATGTCATTAGCATAAGGGTAGAGTCGAATGGAAGGTTTATTAAACTTATGGCAAGCAACCGGCCTTGCCAACTTCACTGTGCCTGCCCTGAGCATGATGGCCGTTGGCTGTGGCTTGCTCTATTTGGCGATAGCGAAAGGGTTTGAGCCGTTATTGCTGGTGCCTATTGGCTTTGGTGCCATCCTCACCAATATACCGGTTGCAGGGTTGGCCGACCCTGGTGGTTTATTGTATTACGTTTACTACATCGGCATTGATAGTGGGGTATTTCCTTTACTGATCTTTATGGGGGTGGGTGCCATGACCGACTTCAGTGCGCTTATCGCAAACCCGAAAATGCTACTGCTCGGGGCGGCGGCACAGTTCGGTATCTTTGCGACTCTGTTTGGCGCCATTTTGCTGAACTACATTCCCGGTTTTGAGTTTACCTTACAAGACGCCTCAGCGATTGCCATTATTGGTGGCGCCGATGGTCCAACCGCCATTTTCTTGGCGTCGAAGCTGGCGCCAGAGCTTTTGGGTGCCATCGCCGTGGCGGCGTATTCTTACATGGCATTGGTGCCGATCATTCAACCACCGATCATGCGTGCACTGACCACACCTGAAGAGCGTCAGGTGGCGATGCCACAACTTCGGGAAGTGTCGAAAACCGAAAAGATCCTGTTTCCATTGGCGGTGCTGGGGCTCACCATTTTATTCCTACCTGCAGCCACGCCTTTAGTGGGCATGTTCTGCCTAGGTAACCTGATGAAAGAGTGTGGTGTGGTTGATAGATTAAGCAAAACGGCGCAAAACGAGCTAATTAACATTACCACTATCTTCTTAGGCTTAGCGGTGGGCTCAAAGCTTGCTGCCGATCAGTTCTTAACTGTTGAGACCTTAGGGATCTTAGCGCTGGGCGCCGTTGCCTTTAGTATTGGTACTGCAACCGGCGTGATGATGGCGAAGACTATGAATAAATTTAGCAAGACACCCATCAATCCTTTAGTGGGCGCGGCGGGCGTATCGGCTGTGCCGATGGCTGCACGAGTGGTGAACAAGGTGGGGCTGGAAAGCAATCCACATAATTTCTTGTTAATGCATGCTATGGGGCCGAATGTGGCCGGGGTACTGGGGAGTGCCGTTGCTGCAGGGATATTACTGGCGTTAGTTGGGTAAAACCCACATCCCGACACCGCCTTACTTCTCCAACCATTGCGTGGCCTTGTTGCCACGCTTTTTTGTGGCTAGACTCAATGTTTGTAGTGGTTTACAATTTATTATCATTTTAGTTTGTATCGCTATCACTTAGGTAAGGAATACCATGAGCTTACTGCCATTTCGCTTTTTACATTGTCCGGGTTTTGGTGCGGCATTTTTTTAATTGCTTTCGGTGTCTTCAAAGAGGTCATCACTTTGTATTACTGGGTAGTTGATGAGGCAGCTGAGCGGATGAGTTTCACTGCGGCGGTTGCTAAGCTCGACCTCCTTTCTCACCCAAATATCCACTTAGTGATTATTGGCTTGGTCAAAGTGTATTTTTCTTGTGGCTTAGCAGTAAAAATTAAAATGATGAGTGGTGCAAAACAAAAACCTTCAGAATCTGAGTTAAGCGACTACTGACTTTCCTTTTATTTAGCGACTAACTTAAGATGAGCAATATTGCCCTGTTGTGGCTCTGGGCGTTGGTGCTTTTTTTGTTTTTTCTTAAGTCGTTTGCGCTCCGCCTTAGTGCAATGTTTGGCAATCCATTTGCTGATTTTTTTCATTAAAGCTGGAGGAAAGTCATGACCCATACCCGAGACCAGTTTCAGTTTTGCTTTGCGTATTTGAGCTGCCGTTTGTTGTCCCGTTGTGGCGGGAAAAATGGGGTCGTCGGTGCCATGGATAACTAAGGTCGGGGCTTTGATTTTTTCAAGTTTGGGGAGTTGTGATTGACTGGCCACGATGGCAGCAAGTTGGCGCTTAAATCCTTGTGGGTTATGGGCACGCTCAAAGTTTTTTTCGGCTTGCTGCTGTAAAGTGGCATTGTCTTGAGGGTAGCCCGGACTGCCGATTAATTGGTTAAGGCGGATATTATAGTGAATCGATGAGACTCTGCAGTTGCGCTTAGGTCGACTTTTGGCAAGCGCCAGCATCACTTTGATGTTCGCACGAGTAAATTTCGGATAGCTGGAGGTAGACATTATGGTGGTTAAACTGAGCACCTTTTTTCTATGTTTGCGAGCCATGATTTGGGCTATCATGCCACCCATGGAAGCGCCTACCAAGTGAGCTCGCTTTATTTTTAAGCGTTGCATGAGGCCGACTACATCTTTGGCCATATCATTTAGGGTGTAGGGCAGGCGGGTTGCCACTGGTAACTTTTTACTCAGCATGGTTTTCATAATACTGGGCGAGCCTAAGTGGTCTAAGTGACTGGAGAGGCCTGCGTCACGGTTATCAAAGCGGATCACTCGAAAACCTTTATCAGCCAGGCTATGAATGAGCTCATCCGGCCATACTGTCATTTGTGCGCCCAAACCAATAATTAAGATAATAACCGGAGCGTTGCGCTCTCCTACCATGTCATAATGAAGCCTAATGCCATTGTTAAGGGTGATACTTTTTCCTGGCATGATTTCCTTACCTTTCTCATCAAGCCGACAGTGATATTAGCCTAGCAGGTTTATATGAACTTTTTTGACTGTGTATGAGTCACAAAAAGGTTAAAAGTAGTTGCATATTTTTACCGTAGCGCTACTATCGCCAGCGCCAATATCGGCCACTTTTAATGCAACAGCAAGACCATTGGAGTTAAGATGAAAAAAGTAAAACAGCATCGCCATGACCATCAGCGCGGTGACATAAAAGACAATGCCCTTAAAGCGCTAGTGACCAGTCCACTATTTAAAACCAAGATAGAAAAAAGCAAAAAAGGCAAGGGCAGCTATCAGCGTAAAGCTAAGCATCAAGGCCAAGAGCCTTATCTTAACGCAGCATAAGTAAGCGTTAAGATAAGGCTTTTAAGGCCATATTAATGGCCATAACTAATAACCCGGTGTAATTTCCAGCCGGCTTTATTGTGACGCCATATATGGGTAAAACGAAAGGTGCCACAGTCATTTTTACCATTAACAAGATGACAAAAACGGTGCTCTCCCATCTGCAATGCGCCGAAGTCCTTGATTGGGTATACCGTCAAACTCTCTGGAATAAGCGTTCTAGTCAATCCTAGCTTTTTTGCACATAACGTTTTGCTAGCCGCAATGCTTTGAGCATAATTATCTAAACCAGCCGTATCATGGTAAAACTCTAGCTGTTTCGAGTACATGCTTGCTAGGGCATCAATATCACAGCGGTTAAATGCTGCGAATAACTCTGTATCGAGCTGTTTGATTTGTTGATATAGCGAGTCATTTGGCGCTGCTAATGCACACTTAGTGGGTAAAATACAGGCCAATAATGAGGCAACGTGTTTTATCATGTTTAACTTCCCTAAAATAAAGTCATTTAGATTATTTATTGATATTTTTCACCAAGTTGTAGAGTGAAAAACTGCTTTTTGCAGGGAAGTTGCAAAGTATATACCGAACTAAGCATTATTTTGCTTGGGTTGCACGATGCTGCTGTTTGATTTTGTACATTTGGTCATCGGCTTGCTGTAATAGCGCTGTAAGATCATCGCCAGGTGCGGTGCTTAATGCCACGCCGACGCTGCCTTGTACATCAATGGAGTTATTGTCATCGCTGATACTAAGCGCATTAATTTGCTGCTGTAACTGTTCGGCTTTTTCTTTTGCTGCGGTTTTATCTTTGAACAAGCACGCCACCACAAACTCATCGCCCCCTAAGCGACCAGCCACATCACCATCGCGCGTATTAGCGGTTAATAGCTTGGCCACCGATTGAAGGGCCAGATCACCGACATCATGACCGTGCTCATCGTTTATTTGTTTAAACTTATCTAGGTCAATATAAAAAAGTGCTAAAACACTTTTATCAAGTTTTTGTTGTTCCAGTAATGGCGTGCACGATTTTTCCCAACCGCGGCGATTGTAGATACCACAGAGCTGATCAAAGTTCGCCTCGTTTTCGGCTTGTTGCTTTTGCTGCTTCAGGCGGCCGATCCGCTTGGACACGGCGATGGCCAGGAGTAAGGATTCAATGGCAAACGCAAACACCAAAGCATAGCGCTGCATAAATGGGCTATAGCCCACTAATAAGATGCGAAACACCATGCCCACCAATACTAAGCTTAATGCCGCAAAGACCAAGTTGGCCTCTTCAACACGACGGCGAGTTTGCAGTGCCGCAAGAACAAAAATAGTCGCCACAATGGTCAAAGTAAGGTAGCCCATCAAACGGCTTAGTAAGGTGTCTATGTGGTCTTGACTGACCGCTATTTTGCTAATGGCAAGCAGTAATACCAGTGCAGCAGCAAGTTTTAGCAACTTGGTGAAGTTGGGCCAGACTTTTGCTACGGCTAAAATACTGGTCATAAACCAAGTAGCCGTGACCACGGTAAGGCCTATGCAAAGTAAGTAGAAATGCTTTAACAAGGCTTTGTATTGTGGGGCAATAAATAAATTGAGCTGACCCTCTTGGAACAGCACAAAGCCGCACAAGCAAAGAATGTAGGCGCCGTAAAGCCGAAAAATCGAATCGTTTAAACGACTGCCAATGATCATCACATAACAAATTAAGGTAAAACATAAGCCATAAAAGGCTCCCATGATCAGGCTGTTCTTTTGGCTTTGCACCACGAAACTGGGCATGGAATATAGCTTTAGCCTTAAGCTATGAGACTGAATTGCTTGCGCGTTAAGCTCTACGGTGGTGGTACCTGCAGGTATTATAAACGCTGGATTGGTGTATTTTATGGCTTGTAGCGGATCCGCACTTTGCTGCCAAGCAAAATGTTTCAGGCCGACATCGACAAAGCTCAGCACGCTTTGCTGCGATAGTTGGCACTCGAATGTTAGGGTGAAATTCCCTTTGGGGACGTTATCAAAATGGCTTTGCTGATATTTCAGCGTAAAGGGAGTAATACTCGAGTGGTTGCTGCTCACTAGACACTGATTGGCCCATGTCGTGGTGGCGGTAAAACACATCAGCAAGAAGAGGATATGGCGAGTAAACTTTACCAAAATGCAATAGTGATACGGCGCGGTCATTATGCTTTCTATTAATACCCCTTGGTAACGCAAGGCCAGAGTATACTTGCTGTTGTGTTAAATGTAACAAACCACAGCGCGCTAGCATAGTGAATTTTACTTTAGCTGGAGGATTATTGGGTTGCAGCTGCAACCCAAGGTAGGGCAATTAATGCTTAGCAAAGCAAGGGGCTGACGCACTTTCACCGGACTTAATCACGCGATAGGTGATGTTGCTCTGATCATTAGTAAGCGGAGCAATTGCCTGCTCGAAGCGACTGACCGCATTGCCAACGCGACTGGCGTGTTGATTGAGTGCGTCAAAGTGCTCTTGATGATTGTCTAATAGTGCGTCTATTTGCTTTGCTTTCGCTTCTTGTTTAGCCATAAGCTGCTCATCGATAATGACTTTACCTTGTGAGCGTTGTACCGCCATTTGCGCGATTTCTTCTATCTCTTTACCCAGCTTAGTTACTTTTTCCTCAAAAGCGCGGTTGGGTAAGCTGATGTTTTCCATCGCTTGTTCGGCTTGCTGAAGTGCTTGGTAGGCTGCGACTTGTTCGGCATTTAGTGGTTGCCGTTCAAGTTGTTGGCAATACTTGTAAGTAATTAACTGATAGTTATTATCGACGCCGCTGTCATTATTCTGATTTGGCTGAGCAGTTGCAATACCGATACCAGTGGCTAATAGCGCTATGCTGGGTAGTAATAGAAATTGTGTCTTTTTCATGGGCACCCCATTATTGTGTTAACGATACAGTGATGCTGAGTTAGTCGTGGCGGCTCTAAAGAAAAGTTGTAATCACATAAAAAGATAAAAGTAACAAAATATGATTTTTAACTCTCCAAACGGCAGTGTTGGCTAGCAAAATATCAGGGTGATAAATAGAAAAACCGCACTGAATGGCTTTAAACCGTTATAAATACACAGGTTGAGCTGGTGGTCACTGCAAGTCTGAAGGAGCTAAGTTAAGGTGTGCCAAAGCTAATCAAGAGGCCAGTAACTACTTGTTATAAAATAATTTTAGCGTTAAGGTTTAGACGCTTTGTGTATTCTTTGAGCTCACAAACAAAGCGAAATAATTGCTGTCACCAAGATACCACAAGCGTTTTTCGTGGTGCAGCCCGTGCAGGATTTAACCAATTACACCCCCTTATTTACAAGGATATGTCATGAAAAAATCATCCTCGGCCGTTCTCATGTGTACGGCTTTACTGACGGTATCTTACTTTAGCCATTCACAAACAATACATTCAGACACCACCCTTAATCAGGCCAGCACTAAGCTGTTACCTCGGGTTAGGGTGGCAGGAAAAGCCTACTCTAGCGCCTCAATTGTTGAGCGTATGCAAGACACCCACTTACCCGGGTTGAGCGTGGCGGTATTAAAAGATGGCCAACTAAAATGGGCGCAAGGTTTTGGTATTGCCAACAAAGAACACAATACTCAGGTCACCACGCAGACGTTATTTCAGGCCGGTTCTATTAGTAAGCCCATGGCAGCGCTTGCTGCACTCAAGCTCGTCGCCGAAGGTAAGCTCGCACTCGATACCAATATCAATCAATACCTAACCTCTTGGCAAATACCTAAAAACGCTTTCACTCAACAGCAGCCAGTGACCTTGCGACAATTATTAACGCACACCTCAGGCTTGAGCCAACATGGCTTTCCTGGTTATGAACGCTCTGCTAGCATCCCTGGTGATGTGGCGGTGTTAAATGGCGGTGGTAATACCGATAAAGTCGTCGTCAATAGTTTGCCTGGACAAAGCTGGCGATATTCCGGTGGCGGTTATACGGTTATGGAACTTCTGGTTCAGGACGTGAGCAAAATGCCGTTTAGTCAGTATATGCAACAACACATTTTGCTTCCCTTAGGTATGACAAACAGCACTTATGCTCAGCCACTGCCAAAATCCCATTGGTCACAAGCCAGTGCCGCTTTTGATGGTAATGGTGAACAAATTAAGGGGGATTGGCATGTTTACCCTGAACAAGCGGCTGCAGGACTTTGGACAACCCCCAGTGACTTAACTAAATACATAACAGCAGTGCAACGAGCTAGGGCAGGTACCTCGACTGGCCCGATCACACCCGAGTTAGTCAATCAGATGTTAGAAATTCACCATGATACTTGGGGGCTCGGACCTGAGCTAAAACAACATAAACAAGGCTTAGTATTCTTTCATGGTGGCAAAAATAAAGGCTTTACCAATTACTTAGAGGCCTACGCGGATAAAGGAGATGGTATTGTTATTATGGCCAATGGCGATGCTGCTGGCCCCGTTATTGGTGAGCTTCGTATTGCTTTGAGTGAGTTGTATGATTGGGACTTTAAAGCGGCTAAGGAAGTCAAACCAGTGGCACTGACCAAAGCTCTACGAAGCGGGCTTCCTGGGGTGTATAAGTACGAGCAAGATGATAACTTTAAAATGAAAGTATCCGTAGCAGATGAGCAAATTCGCATACTCGATATGTGGCGAAATAATGACATGGAGTTTGTTGCCAGTGATGAAAAAACCCTAGTATGGCTTGAAAGTGGCACTGAGGTGGATATTGAGCATGACAGCCATGGTGATGTTGCTGCCATTGTGTGGGCAGGTGAGTATCGCTTTGTTAAAGCTGCAAACGAGTAAGTATGGTTAGTTGGGCTGCGCTAGGACAAGGGCAGCCTAATTTCAACCAATAAACCACCAAGGTTACTCTGCTCTGCTTTAATCTGGCCTTGATGAGCGGTGATAATTTGCTTACAGATAGCCAAACCCAATCCCGAGCCGCCATGATCACGACTGCGAGACGACTCGCAGCGGTAAAGGCGCTCAAATATCAAATTTAGTTCTTCGTTGGCAACGCCAGGGCTTGAGTCTAAGATGGTAATGATAACTTGGCTGTCATCTGTATTAAGGGAAACATGACATTGCCCTTGTTCGTGGGTGTAGAAATGGCTATTGCGTAAAAGATTCAGAAACACTTGCTTTAAACGCTGAGGATCAGCGCAGAGGGTAATGTTGCTGTTTGTAAGCGAACAGTGCAATGTTTGAGATTTACTGGCAAACAATGGCCTCAACTCCTCGCAGGCATCGCTTAAAAGCTGGCTAATCTCACACTTGCTAAACTCTAATGTCATGACATTGTTATCATATTGCGCCGACTGATAAATATCACTAATGAGGGTATCTAACTCTTTGACTTTGCTCTCTATTTTTCTATAAGCGCGTTCAGGGTCTGGCTCTATGTTGAATAAAAGCGCCTCGACGCTGAGTCTAAGGCTGGTCAAAGGGGTTCTCAGCTCATGAGAAATATCCGCCAAAAGTTGATTTTTTTGTTCTAACGACTGCTGCGTTAATCGTTGTTCTAGGGCTTTATATTTGGCTTTTTGTCGCTGTCGCCAGTAGTAGCTTGCCATGGCTGCCAATACCAAGAGCAGCATAGCGACGCTAAATTTACGTTGTAATTCAAGGTTTTGTAACTGGGCCTGCTGAAGTTTTTGTTCTTTTTGCAAGATTGTGAGCGCTTGTTCCTGTTTTACCAGTTCAATATTTTCTGCCATTTTAAGCGCTTTTTTTTCGTCACCTACTCGGCGCAACTCATCTTGCTGTTGCTGAAATAATTGCAGGTGCTCAAATGCCGCTTGGTAATTCGCTTGAGCACTAAAAATCTCGCTGAGTTGCTTATGAATAGCGCTACGCATTTGTGTGGCTAACTGCGGCGCTTCAAGCAACTGCTCTAATTGCGTTTTTGCTAATTGTGGCTGAGCCATTGCTAAGTAGGCATTGGCCAGTGATAGTTTGGCAGCTCGTTCGGTTCTTTTGGCTCCACTGTTGACGGCAAGCTCAAGGGCCTCTTTAGCATGACTGAGAGCTTGCTCTTGCTCTCCTAGGGCTAGCTGCACATTGACTAAGTTACTAAGTTGCCAAGCGGTGTCGCTGTCAGCTTGCATTTCTCGTGTTAAAGCTAAGCCTTTTTCAATATTACTTTTGGCCTCGGTGTGTTGACCCAACTGCAATAATACTTGTCCTACTTTGCCATAGCTGTTGGCAATGTGGCGAGGGTTACCTAAGGTAAGATCAACTTTGAGCGCCTGGCGAAAATAAGACAGCGCACGTTCAAGTTCTTCTAAATCTCGGTACAGTTCAGCAATATTGTAAAGTGAATTGGAAATGCCTTGTTGGTTATTTAGCGTCCGCTGCTTTTGCAGCGACTGTTCATGAGCATTGAGTGCTAATTCAATTTTTCCCATGTAATCTAGAGCAATACCCAGTTGGTTATAAAAGCTTGCTAAACGGCTATCATCTTGGTGTTGTTCTGCGATGGTTATGGCTCGCTCGGCATGGGCTCGCGCAGTTTTGTAGTCTGCCCTGAGACGATAAACGTGGGACAAATTAGAATAGACATCTGCAATTACTAACTCATCTTGAGGGTCGAGAGCCAATATTTCATTGAGCTTGTCAGCGGCTTCTGCGATTTTATTTTGGCTTTGTAACAGATTAGCGTGGCGCAATAAAAGCATGCTTTGTTGGTTTGGCTGCTGAACACTCTTAAGCGTGGTGTGTAACTCAGAAATGTGTTGCTTGGCACTTTGATACTTTCCCACTTTAATTAGCGCGTCAACATATAATAGATGTAACTGAAAACGCGTTGCCGAGGACGCCTTAGTTGTGTTTGTTAACTGCTGCTCTATGGTGGTCAAAGCTTGATTGGGAGAGTCACGGAGCAAATGTTTTAAGGCGTCTAAATCAGTTTTTGCCAAGGTGGCAAATGCTGATAATAACAAGCACAGTAAAGTGATTATGCCGAGTTGTTTTATCATGAGAGGATGCATTTACCTGAAGAAACACCATAAATAATGCGTTTAGTATATGGCGTCAGTAGCAGAAAAGATAGCTTCGGCAATTTATGCTCAAAGCATATCGTTCAGTTTGCAGCAAACTCGTTATGTTAAAGTGCTACTTACTAACACAGCATAGATTGAAAGGAGCTAGGTTGTTATGTCACAAAGGATTAAACAAAAAACCCAAGAGCTGGTGGAGTCGAGCCAAGTAGGCCGTGCCATTGCCGTGGCTTCTTTTTTGGAGTCAACCATAGTGCCCATTCCCCTTGAAGCGGTAATGGTGCCCTTGATGCAGGCGCGGCGGGAAAAGTTATGGCATATTGCTGCTTTTGCCACGTTAGGCTGTGTACTCGGCGCTGCAGTGGGCTATGCCATTGGCTATTATTTGTTTGATGTTTTTGGCGCCAGCTTAGTCGAGTTTTTCTCTACCCCAGAGCAATTTGCGCAAGTCAAACAACAGATACAACAACAAGGGTTTTGGTTTGTGTTAACGCTAGGCGTTGCCCCTGTTCCGTTCCAAATTGCGATGCTTAGTGCTGGCGCGACTCACTACTCCTTAAGCATGTTTTTGATAGCCACGGTCATTGCCAGATCGTTGCGCTATTTTGGCCTCGCCTTAGTGGTTTATTACGCTGGAAATCGAGCCGAGAATCTGATCAAACAGCACAAAACCAAGGCGGTGTTGGCATTAACCGCGCTGGTGTTGTTGCTGTGGTGGGGCAGTGCCCAGCTTTAATAAGGGCGATATAAAAATCGATATTTATTTTGTGACTCTGCGAATGCCAGCAACTTCGCTGTGAGCGGCAAAGGTTGCCTAGTCAGTGCTTGATATTGTTTAGACAACTTATCCTTTGACAGTGCCTTGTTTAATGTCGCTAATGCGTGATGCCCAGAGGTGACGTATTCATTGTAATCTTGCGGCCGATTCAACAACTGCACATAGGCGTCATAAAATGGTGCAAACATTGGCAGTGCTTTAGGGTAAACCCGCTCTAAAGTCATTTTAACATTAAACAGTAATTCACTTTCATGCTGCAGTGCTCGAATAAGCGCCTTATGCTTTTTATCCATCATGGTGTATACCACCCGCTCAGTAAAATTACGGACTTTATCATGAGCACTTTGGTGCAGTTGGGTGAACTTTTCTAAGTGAGCGTGGCTTATTTGTTGCTGTACGTGTTGTAATAGCAAATGCTGCTGTGTTTGCAGCCGCACAACTACATCATGAGCTATTTGGAGTGTCTCTTGGTAAGCTGGCAATGCTCTGTTTTCAGTTGCCACTGCTGACATCTGTTTTTTGACTTCAGCGATGGCTTGGTTGATGGCGCTGAGCTTCTTATTTAAGTCAATTATTGACCAAGTCTCCAGCGGATCATGAAAAAAAGATGTTAAGCTGAGTCTCGCCCGTGATGCCTCATCATTAAGCTGTACTAACGCATTGATCAGCTCTGTTAGAGGGTAGCGAGAACCCAGCTCTCGCAGTAATTGATCGATTTGAAAAGAGTTATTAAGCGCCTTTGATTGCGCTGCACTTAATTGCGCGTCTAAGAATTTTCCCTGATCGTATTGTTGTTCAGCTTGGTGCAATAACAGCTGTGCACGTTTTGCTTGCTGCGCGGGTTGCTGAAACTGTTGATCGTATTGTGCCAATTTGCTCAAACTACTGACTTGCTGATTTAAGTCACGTTGTTGTATTGCTAACTCGAGTTGTGATTGTGCTTGGCTAATATCTGCGGGGGTGCACGAAGTTACAACTAAAAGCAACGCTGCCAGCGCAAATGGTTTCATTATTGTTTCCATTAATAAAATACTCCTTCACCAAAAAGCTAACACTTGGGGACATAATGAGCAAGCGTAACGCCGCTATGCAAATGCGAAATCATGAGTCACTAAGTATTGCAGGCATAGACACTGGGTGTGCTTTTCGAAATGCTAAAAATAGCTTAGAGTAGGTACTTTACTGTTCAAGGAATTGCGATGAAGAAATTAATAATAAGCCTAACGCTGGTGGCTTTATCTGGCTGCTCCGACAGCGAAGTTGGGGATGTGTCCTTAGGGTTATTTACCCTTAAAGACATTAAGCTTGATTCAATGGTTGACCCTGTGGTGACGGGAGTAACTTGTCATATTGCCAGCGTTGAAGACAACCTCAGTTTTGCCGATCCGAGCGACAGCTCCATCGCTTGTCGTCAAACCAGTGAGATCACCGCGCAGATGTTAGCCAATATCGATAAGAGCGATTCCGGTGAAGTGGTATTTAAAAAATCGAAAAGCGTGTTTTTTAAATCAATGAAAGTACGGCGTATTTATGATGCTAAGAACCAAACTTTGATGTATCTTGCCTATACCACCAAAGAAACTTCTGGCAGTTTTAAGCATAGCTTGTCAACGGTTCCGCTGTGGGGCACTCAGGCTTATCAAACCGGTGAGCAAAAAAAATAAAGCGACTTTAAACCAATTTAAAGAAAAAATCGTCTAAGCTTAATGAACCCTCGTAGCAGGAGCTGAGACGATGCTGAAAACTCGATTTTTTAGAAAAACGCTTAACCTAGTGTTTGCCGTTGCCACAATATCGTTTATTGTTTTGATCCAAACGACGGATGCTCATGGCGTATCGGCGCAGTCTGAGCAACCTGCCTCGTTAAAGCAAGCGAAACTACCACAGCAAAAGCGCGAACAAAACTAGGTTTGCTAACAGTTTGCATCGCTCAGCTATTGCAATAAGTTAACCTACTATCCTTGCTGCCTTGCAAAGTGCAGTCAGGTTGCCTCACCTTGCTGTCTGTTACATTACGACTCCAACCTTAAATTTAAAATAATTGTAATTATAATGTTGAAAAATATTTATTCCCCATTAAGTTTAATTAAGCAGTAAAGGTATTTATGCGCCTTTGGGGGAGCAATAGCGCTGCTCATAGCATACTTATACTGTGGAATTTATTGGCACTTTGGCGGCTGCAAGGAGTAATACCAATCTGCATTAATACTTGCTCAATTTGAGGGAGTAACTTTGACGCTAACGGCGTTAAAAGTTTCTTATTTAGAACAACTAAATAGCAAAATTTTGCCTTGCCTATATAGATGGAGGTACCAGGGCGATAGCAGGACGCGGGAGCGGTGTTATCGAGAAAATTTACTTGCCTCAAATAGATCACTTAATTAAGCGAATTGATATAAGGCGTTGTTATGGGCTGATACGAATGAATCAAGACTTGCTAACTTGGGCAAACTCATCACTGAGTTTACGCCGAAAGTTAACACCAATTAGCAACAAGGAAGAATGATGGCACAATTTTTTAGTAACTTTTATAGTCATGAGGTACTAAGCTTCGAACATTTTATCAATTGCGTAAAAAGCTTATACAGTGGGCCTGAGAGCCTCGACTCCAACACCTTACACTTACTAGCAGAAATGCTCTACCAATTGGCACAAAACAAAAAGTTTTTAGCGTCTCAGGTCTCGTTGAGCAAAAGTTATCAGCACCATACGAAAGGGCTATTAGATAACGACGATCTTTACGTTTTATACCAAAACCAGCGACCCTTTTTTAAAGTTTGTGCACAGATCTGGCATCCGATCCCAAAACGCGGTTCATTAAAAAACAGTGAACCCATTCTCAGAGACTATAATTTCGCTTCTTTAACCACCAATTATTTTGGTCCAGGCTGTGCAGCGCAGTTATACAAATATCAGACCCGGCCAGACCTAAACGTTGGGCAGCACTGTGGCTTGGCTTTCAACCAATTTCATCAACTCAATAGTGATGAGGTCATGTTTGTTGAAGCCTCTAAAGATGTATTGGCCCAAGCTCTACCAAAAAGCTTGAGTATCTCCATTAGCTTAATGTTTGAACAAAATAAGCGTTCCAGCTTCACTTTTGATCAGTTAACCGGCAGGGTGCGAAGTAAAATAGCCGAGCAGCCACTACAGCAAGGCGCTTTGGTGGCTGAGCCGGCCGTTACTTTTTAACAACACTATTATACCAACCTATGACGCCAAACGAGCAACACGTGTGTATGCCTCGTTTGGCCTTATTTTGCCGCTTATAGCTGCAACGTCTAGTTAAATGTGTTAATAAAATAGCTGCGCAAGGTGGTATCGCAGTGTCGATATTGGTTGATTATACCAATACGCTTAATTAATAGGTGTATGTGCGTTGAAGCAAGTTACTTTTAAAGCAGTTAGCGTCACTTAACGCCCTTAAATTGCGTAAGCATTAATACGGATTGGTAGTACAATAAATAATAATAATAGAGGCGTCATAATGAAAAGGTTTAGCCTGGTTGCTGCGGCAGTTACCCTAGGGTTGCTTGGCTGTGCACAAGAAAGTACTCAAACGAATAACACTCCAGCGGTGACCAGCTCAGAGACAATATCACGAGCAGAAATAGACACTGTGGTGGAGCAATATACGCAACATTTTATTGCGCATCAGCCAGCATTAGCGACTTCATTAAGGCTGCCGGTCGCACAATACGGCAATTACAGTATAAAATTACCCGACTATTCCGTGGTCGGAATGCAGGCTTTGCAAGTCGACATGAATGCGGCTGCGCGAAAATTAAAGCGATTACAAAGTAAGGCGGCAAGCGCTGATGACTTATTGCATCTCAAAGTGAATGAAGTCATCGCTCGTTATTATGCCGGGTTCAAAGGGTTTCCAGCTGGGTATATCGATACTTGGGGTGGCCACCTTCCCTATGTAGTGAACCAGCTTTCAGGACCTTTGCTCGACATTCCCAATGTCTTAAAAGATCAACACAGTATTGCTAATAAACAAGACGCTTTGGATTACTTGGCGCGTTTAAAGGCGTTTGCCACAGTAACTCAGCAAGTGGCAACTAAAGTACAGGCGGACGCGCAAAAGGGCGTGATTTTACCTAAGGTATTATTCCCTAACACGCTGGGCTATTTGAACAACTTTATTGCACCAGCCCCATCAGCCCACCCATTGGTCACTTCATTTGCCGATAAGCTCGCAGCTGTGGATAGTTTGGATGAACAAAGCGCCAACGCGCTAGTAGCTGAAGCGAGCACCATCGTTGAGCAGCGACTTTATCCAGAGTTCAATCAGGTATTAGCGTTAATGCAAAAGTTGCAACCGCAAGCCCCAGAAGCGGTTGGCATTTGGGCTCAACCTAATGGGGAAGCCTTTTATCAACACGCCATTACCTACTTGGCCGATTCGGATTTAAGTGCCGAAGAAATCCATCAAATTGGTTTGGCTGAAGTGGCGCGCATTTCTAAGCGCATGGATGAAATCTTAACTGCCAACGGTTACAGTCAAGGCTCTGTGTCTGAGCGCATGCAACAGCTTAATGACGAGGAAAGGTTTCTATATGCCGACAGCGATGCTGGGCGTGAGGCGTTATTAGCATTCTTACGCGGTGAAATTAAGACCATTGAAGAACGTGCGCCGCAGTACTTTTCTACCTTACCACCACAACCTGTAGAGGTGAAGCGCATACCCAAAGCCGTGGAGGCGGGAGCGCCTGGCGGCTACTACAACGGGCCATCGTTAGATGGCAGTCGGCCAGGAGTATTTTCCATTAATTTGAAAGACATGAAGGCGGTTCCTCGGTTTGGCATGAAAACCTTAACCTATCACGAGGCGGTACCGGGTCATCACTTTCAAATCGCACTGAATATGTTGCAAACGGACATTGGTTTAATGCGCCAAAATGCCTCTTTTAATGGCTACATTGAAGGCTGGGCGCTTTACTCTGAACTGTTGGCCTTTGAAATGGGAATGTACAAAAATGACCCCTTTGGTGATTTAGGTCGATTGCAAGCAGAGGCATATCGAGCGGCGCGGCTGGTGGTCGACACCGGTTTACATTATAAAAAGTGGACTCGACAGCAAGCCATTGACTACTTTGCCGAAGCAACGGGTACTGCCATGAGCGATGTGGTATCGGCCATTGACCGCTACATTGCTTGGCCAGGGCAAGCCTTAGGCTATAAGTTAGGGATGATAAAGCTCGTGGAGCTTAGGGAGTGGGCCAAACAACAACTTGGAGAGCAGTTTGACATCAAGGCCTTCCACGATGTAGTGCTATTAAAAGGGGCAAGGCCATTGGCTTTAGTCGCAGAGGATGTGCAGGCTTGGGTAACAGCAGTTAAAGCCGGCTAAGTCGCGTAAGTGGTAAAGCCGTTTGCTGCTTTACCACTAGATTTAAGGCGTTGTTTCAACCTTTTCGATTATTTCCTCACCCCGTTTTTTGTCTGCCTCATCTGGCTGCAAACCATTATGTCGTTGCTCTATTTCAGGTTCGTAGGCTAACTCAGCGTATAAAGCAAAATGATCCGAACCAAACTTAGGCAAGCGCTTAAGTGCACTGACGCGAAAGTGGTGGCTACAAAACAAATGATCCAGTGGCCAGCGGGCAAAAGCAAATCGGGTATGGAAAGTGTTAAACATACCACGACCAACTCTTGGGTCTAAAAGGCCGCTTATTTTGCGAAACAAACGTGTGGTCGGTGACCAAGCAACATCATTAAGATCGCCGGTGATAATGGTTGGCCGTTGGTGTTTGGCAACCCGTTTTGCCACCACCACTAATTCGGCATCTCGCGGCTCGGCACTTTCGTTTTCGGTGGGACTTGGTGGCGCCGGGTGTAAAAAGTGGAAATCGATTGCAACACCACTTGGTAAGCTGATTTGGCTGTGTATCGAGGGGATATTCTCTTCAATAATGTATTCGATGGCGGTGTGCTGTAATTTAAATCGTGAGTAAACATGCATGCCATACAGGTTGGACTGGGGGCAGACAACACGATAAGGCAAGATATCGGTTAAAGAGTCTAACTGTGCTTGCCAATGTTGATCGCTTTCTAATGTGACTAAAATGTCTGGATTATATTCACGGACTAGGCTCAATAGCGGCTGGTATTGGCGATTGTTTTGTAACACATTGGCGGTAATAATCCGCAGCCTTTGTGCACGCGGGCTGGCCTCTTTCACTTCTTTTGACCAGCAGGGCGTGTAGGGCAAAATCCAACTTATCTGCCACAGTAAACAAGGTAGCAGCAGCGTTAAATAACCCGGCGAAAGCGAGCAGATAAATACCGCCATCGTGAGCGCTGCAGTGATGGTAGCCAATTGTAAACGGGGAAACTCAAACGAGCGAACAATCCAATGCGGGTGCCGAGTGAGGGGGAGGAAGCTGGCAACAACAACAAATATAACCATCCCGGTAAAAAACCAATTCATGGTGCTCCTTTGGCACGAAGTTAACGCTGCAATACGTTTATCTTAACTCAGTTACCTAGTAATGAATAGCGACGTTAAGGTTTTCGCTCAGGCAAGTGAGAGGGGTAGCCAAACAAAGCCTGGAACTTGCCTTTTATGCCCTTGGCTTGGCGGGTGAGCCTAAGCATGTGCTGCCACTGGGCAAAGTTAACGGCCACAAAATGTGGCTCTGGTGCCTCCCCGCGAATGCCATATTTAATCTGAATGTTGTCTCGATAAGGGGCAAATGTCCCAAACAGCTTATCCCAAATAATAAGTACCCCGGCGAAGTTTTTATCGATGTATTCTGGGTTACTGGCGTGGTGAACACAGTGGTGTGTTGGGGTATTGAAAATGTGCTCTAGCCATCCGAGCTTCCCCAGCGTCTGAGTATGAATAAAAAACTGAAAAGCTAAATTGACGCTGACAATAGTAAACACTAACTCAGGCGAAAAACCGAGCATAATCAGTGGCAACCAAAACAACCACATACCTACGATGGGGTACAGTAAGCTTTGTCGAAACGCGGTGGAAAAGTTCAGGTAGGTGGAGCTGTGGTGCACCACATGGGCGCTCCAAAACCAATGAATATGATGGCAAGCGCGGTGGAACCAGTAGTATAAAAAGTCTTGCAGAACAAACCCACATAACAGAGTTAAGGGCGTTATTTCAATATCAAAAAGACTAAATTGGTGTAACCACCCGCAAAGTGGCAAAAGCAATAATAAAGCCACAGCATCGCTAAATTGATGCGATAGGGCAAGGAGGGTATTTAGTATTGAGTCTGAAATACGGTAATGCTGACGATATCGCCGGTACTCCAGTGCGATACAGAGTAAGAAAAGAGGGCTTATAAACAACATTAACAGGGTAACATCAAACATTTCGAATGCATTTTTGACCAGTTGAGGTTTGAGCATAACGATGTTTGCTATTGACAATCTTGCCAGAAAACGCCAAAAATTTATCCAAATGCGACAGGATGGATCATGCACTCAACTTCCTATATCTATTTTTACAGTGCCTACCAAGCTCTGATACAACGATTGCCTCAAGGAGAAACGCTATTTAGCGACTTTCACCCCCTTGTTGATGTTCGTCCCGAACGGGTGCCAGTTAGCAGTTATGATGCGCTGTTAGAGCAAGCGTCAAAGTACAGTCAACAAGCGTTAATAGGGTTTGAGTTGGGGCGAGACATTCAACTGGCTGACTACGGTGTGTTGGGGTATTTAGTGGAAACGTGCGATACCTTGCAGCAAGCGCTGCAGGCATTATGCCGCTACGACGCCCTAGTTGCCGATATTGGTCGGGTTAAGTTTGACAGCGATGGCGACGTTATGACGATTGTTTGGCAGCTCAACACGGCCGTGGGGAAACAGACGATATTACGTAATATGACCGCTTGGGTGAGTGCCGCAAGACAGGTTTTAAAGTCGCAACTGGCGCCGAGTGGGTTAAGCTTGAACTTTGCCCTTACGGACTCTGAACGGCAACAACTGTGCAGCTGGTTTGGCTGTGAAATACACCCAAATGCTGAGCAAAATGCCATACACTTTCCTCGCGACTACCTTAGTATTCCACTCATCAGCGCCAACAAACAACTGAACCAACATATGGATCAAATGGCGGCATTGGGGCTACAACAGCTACAACAACAGCAATTGTTGGCTCCTAGAGTGACACAAGTATTGCAAGCCAAACAAAGTTTAGATGCAGTGGTGCAGAGCGCAATAGCAAAGCTATTCAACCTAAGTGTGCGCTCACTGCAGCGGCAGTTACAACGAGAGCAACAAAGCTTTCGAGGGTTACTCGAGCAAGAGCGAAAAAGGCGCTTTGAAACTATGATAGCACATGCTCCGCTGAGCGAAATTGTGGCAGAGCTTGGATTTGTGGAGCAAAGTGCTCTGAATAAGTTTTGCCAAAAACAGTATGGTCAAACGCCTACGGCACTGCGGCTTATGTATCGTGATAGTTCGTAACTGTTGATTTGGTTTGTCCTCGTGTCGGGTTTTGACGCCCGTCCATGGGCGTCAACTGACTTTATCGATGCTTGGCTAAAGAAAAGTAAGCAAAAGAAAGGGCGCTGCCAACATCACCTTGGGAACTTCAAGCCAGCAGACATTTTAAACGTTACCAGCATGTAAGTGTTTTAAAAGGACAGCCACCTTTTCACTTTAGTGGATTGGTTTCGTTGTCCTCGTGACGGGTTTCAACGCCCGTCCATGGGCGTCGACTGACTTATCGACGCCGCCCAAAGAAAAGTAAGCAAAAGAAAGGGCGCTCCCAGCATCACACTAATACCAGTTTGATTAATTAAAGGGTCGATTCTGAGGCAAGTAAATCTCGTCAATAACAAGGCAAAAATTTTGCAATTTGGTGCTGCCAAATAATAAATTTTTAACGCAGTTAGTGGCAGATTTACTCCCTCAGAATTGAGCATGTATTAAGCCAAGCTGGTATCGTCCTCAAGTAATCAGCCAATTTTAACGTTACCATCATGTAAGGGCCGTCCATGGCCCTGACATGCTTTTTCGCGCTATCCCGGCGCGAAATATGTTAATTGGCTGCTGACTTGAGGGTGTGATGAGGGAGGTTAGGTTGCTGCAGGTTCGTCGCTTTTAGCTAACAGTCATTGGCGGATACCAGTGAGGAGCGAACTGCATTTTATCGGGACAGCCACTTAACCTTGAGGATATTGGGTGTGCTGTCTAGGTGGTGCAGTCAGGAATTAAGGGAGAGATATAGCCAATGATGTATTAGTAAATTTGCTTTTAAATGGGTACAATTATTGTTTAACACGACCTAAATTGCTCGCAGAGTGTGCAATATAAGGGATGACATTTTATTCATTGCTAAAACAATGAATAGCGAAAAGGAAAAACCATGAATACTAAACTATTAGCCGGTATTGGTGCTGTGGCGATTGCCGTGGGTGCCTATATAGCAACACAACCTTCGAGTTCTAATGCTCATATCAGCCTCCCAGAACTTGATTATGTCCCTGCCGATACTGCCGTTTTCTGGGGCCAACTAACACCTTTTGAACAAAGTAAATACATGACGTATTTGCCAAAAGAGTTGCGCCAAATTCAACAGCTTGAGCAAATAACAGGGGCATTTCGTCAGCAAGACAATAAAAACCTAGATTTTTTAGCGACGTTAATGGAGCAATACAATCTGGCGCTAACTTCACCTGAAAGTATGAAACAGATTCTAGGCTTTGGTTCAAGCTTTCGCGCGCTGGCCTATACCGTTGGGTTGTTACCGACTATCAGATACGAACTAGCCGATCCTGAAGCTTTGCTAACAACTATTAAAATGGCGGCGCAAGATGCTGAAATTAGCTTTAGTGACGAGCAAATCAAAGGAGTTAATATTACTCGTTACAAGCTAGAGCTGGCACCCGAAGCGGAGCTTGAATTAGTTACTTCGGTACAAGGAAATTGGGTTACAACCACCATTAACACGCCATTTAATACCCCTGAAGATCTTGAGGTTGCGCTGGGTATTACCAAGCCTGCACAAGCTTTAAGTGAAACAAATAAGTTAGAAAACTACACTGAGCAGTTTGGTTTTGATGGCAGTGCACTGGCGTTTATTAACCATATCGCCATTGCCAACGGCATCACAGCCAATAAAAACACCGCACTCACTCGAATGTTAGATAATGCTCTTGAGCTTTCAGGTGACAGCACGACGCTTGCCGCTGTACGAACTCCCGCATGTCAGGCCGATTACAGCGATATTGCTAGTCAATGGCCGGCAACCGTGATGGGGGTAAAAGCCTTTAATTTCACCCCAGAGCAAGTCGAAATTGATGCCGATACCATTGTGGTGGCAAACAACACAGAGATGTTGTCAACGCTTGCAGAACTTCGCGGCTTTATTCCTCAGCAGCAAGAGCAACATAGTACTATGATGAGCATGGCCTACGGTATTGATGTTGCGCAGCTTGCACCGACCTTGAATACCCTCTGGCGGCAATTTACTCAAGCTGACTTTCAATGTGCTGAGTTAGTCGCATTGCAAAACCAAGCTAAGCAAAATAACCCCATGGCTGTGGCCATGATGACTGGGATGGCCAATGGCATTAAAGGCATGAGCGCATCGGTTTTTGCTTATACTTTGGAGCAAAATCAGCAAGGTGAACCTGAGCCTAAGGCATTTGATGCCTTGCTCAGCTTGTCGGCCGATGATCCTATGATGCTAGTCAACACAGCTAAAGGTTTGGCACCAATGTTGGCAGACTTAGAAATTCCTACGGATGGCAGTGCGGTATCCATCAAGCAATACCTTCCAGCGCCAACGCTTCTGGACGTTGACGTTAAACTGGCACTGAAAGGCCAGCACCTAGTGTTGTTTAGTGGCGATACAAGCACCCAGGTTGCCACTAAGTTGGCCGGCCAGAAACTGGAGAAGAATGGTATGGTTGCGTTTGAAATTGACATGCAAGCGGCAATGCAACCGTTAATGGCTATGTTGGCGGCTTCTGGCGAACCCTTACCCAAAGAATTCGCTGCACTGTCTAAACAAAACATGCACTTAGCCCTAAGCATGGATGTCAGTGATAAAGGCCTAGTGCTTGGTAGTGATATTGTGCTTAAGAAGCCTTAAATTAATTGAGTTCACTCTGCAATCAATACTAACAATGACATGCCGACTTTACGTCGGCATTTTTTTACTTAATGGTCATCAACGGCTATTAATCACACATATAATAACGGTTTGTAAAGGCACAGTTGTGATCGCCATAGCATGATACCGCCGCCGTTAAGCAATCTTGGCGATTAGTGGGAATATCATAGCCGCCAGCAATTTGCGGTGTTGCTTTATGCGCTAAGGTCTTATTATTCGATAGGTTTTTCAGCGGCTTTTTCGCTAATTTAATTTTCATAGTCATTTCCTTTGTTTTGTCATTTCACACAGGTTCAATGTGCGTTAAATAATCTTCACACTGCCAGTAAGAATGCTTTTCCTTTTTAGGGAACGACAGGGAAGTTTAAAATGTAATATAAATGATAAGTTTGTCAAATAAATGTTTTTAATGCGATTTGTCTCTGTTCGTTTGTCGGCTATTTTCATCCATGTCACACTGAGCGAAATCAGAGATTAGCAAGATGGATTTGTTTATGACTAACGTGAGTAGATGGTTATCTAGCTGCCTGTTGAGTGCAGCTATGGTGTTGTCGCCTTGGGGGAACGCCAATGAAACGGCGATATTTAGCTCCAAAGCTACCGCTCAGCCACAGTGGGCAGAGCAGGGGATGGTTTCCAGTCAAGAAGCGCTGGCAAGCCAAGTCGGTGTCGATATTTTACGGCAAGGTGGTAATGCCGTTGACGCTGCCGTGGCCGTTGGCTTTAGCCTTGCGGTAACCTTACCGCGAGCTGGCAACCTTGGTGGCGGCGGCTTTATGCTGGTGCATTTGGCTGAGCAAGACAAAACCATTGCTATTGATTATCGCGAAATGGCGCCAAGTAAAGCCCATAAAGATATTTTTATCGGCGAGGACGGTAAAGTAGACTCCAAGCTCAGCCTGCAACACGGCTTAGCCGTAGGCGTACCTGGCACGGTAATGGGTATGGAGCTGGCGCTAAAAAAATACGGCACCATGACCCTAAGTGAAGTCATTCAACCGGCGATAAAACTAGCGCGCAACGGTATCAGGGTGACGTCGGATTTAGCCAACTCATTATCACATGACTACATCCGAGCGCGAATGTTAGATGTACCGGCATCGAAAGCCATTTTTTATAAGCAAGATGGCAGTAATTACCAACCTAATGAAGTCTTAGTACAAACGGATTTAGCCGACTCACTGCAGCGTATTGCCAAACGCGGCAGTGCCGGGTTTTATCAAGGTGAAACCGCCGAAAAAATCGTTGCCGCGGTGCAAGCGGCAGGCGGTATTATGTCGCTCGAGGACTTAAAAAACTATCGCGCGTTGGAGCGTCAACCGGTGACGGGCCAATACCGTGGCTATGAAGTGGTGTCCATGCCGCCCCCTTCCTCAGGTGGCGTGCATATCATTGAAATGCTCAATATGTTAGAGCAGTACCCAATTAAAAAGCTCGGCCATAACAGTGCCGCCACCATCCATCTGATGGCAGAGGTGATGAGACGCGCCTATGCCGACAGAAGTAAATACTTGGGTGACCCCGATTTTTATGATGTGCCAGTGGCAGAGCTCATAGATAAGCGCTACGCAAAAAAACGCAGTTCCGATATTAATCCAGACACCGCAACACCTAGCAGTGCAATTAGTCCAGGTACGCTGCTGCCCTATGAGAGCAACCAAACAACCCATTACTCGGTCGTCGACAAGTGGGGCAATGCCGTAAGTAACACTTATACCCTGAACTTTAGCTATGGCTCCGGCATTGTGGCTGCGGGCACAGGGATACTTTTGAATAATGAAATGGATGACTTCTCTGCTAAACCTGGGGTGCCCAATGGCTTTGGCCTGATCGGTGGCGAAGCCAACGCGGTTGCCGCCAATAAACGCCCTTTAAGTTCCATGACACCCACCATAGTGATGAAAGACGGTAAGCCATTTTTGGTTACAGGCAGTCCTGGCGGCTCGCGGATCATTACCACCACGTTACAAATCATTATGAATGTCATCGACCATGGCTTGAACATTGCCGAAGCCACCGTGGCTCCGCGTATTCATCACCAATGGTTACCAGATGAAATACGCATTGAGCGCAGTTTAAATGTCGACACTCGACGCTTACTTGAAGCAAAAGGACATAACTTGTCGGAAAAAAATGCCATGGGCTCTACGCAATCCATTATGTTGACCGACAAAGGGATATTTGGTGCTTCAGATCCCAGACGTGCCGACAGCGCAGCACTTGGTTATTAACACTGCGGCGACTTAATCGCTGTTAATAAGGGGCAAACAGCCCCTTTTTTTATCCCTGTAGCAGTAAAAACACGCCCAGTAATGCGATGACACCACCGCTTATCATGGTTTTGGTGATGGCCTCACGTTTTATCACCGCCATAGTCATTACCATCAAAGGCGCGGTGGCAAAAATAGTTTGTGCTATGGCCGGATCGGTGTGGTTTACCGCAATAAGCTGTAGCCATAAGCCTACGAAAGTGCCAAAAAAGATGGCCGCAAACAGCCAATTTTTAGCATCAATTTGCTTAAGGGTCAGGGCGCGATAAAGGCTTTGCGAGCGCAGAAACGCCACCAACATGGCAACAAACAAGGTACCAGAGCCAAGTCTTATCAATGCTGCCCACAAACTGCTGATGTTTTCGTGGTTGAGCGCGCCTTTGGACAGCACCATACCTGCGGCTTGGCATGTGGCGGCAGTTAACGCAAAAACAACCCCCAGCAGGTAGTGCTTTTTATCCATCACCGGTTGGCTCTTGCTCGGTTTTATCGCCAGCATGACTCCCAAGGTCGTAATAATAATGCCCAGCCACGCTGATGCACTGAGGTAAACGCCTAATATGACAATATTCAACATACCGGCAATGGCAGGCGCTAAACTTTCAATCACCAGGGTTCTGGCCGGGCCAATATTTCGTAGTGCCGCAAAATAGGCACTATCACCAATGGCAATGCCTAAGATGCCACTGGCAATAAGCCAACCCCAGCTAGACAGTTGGCTAGGTAACAAGGTGTCTGAGGTAACAAGGATAGCGAATAACATTAACGCCGCGGCGATAACGCCCTTGGTGACATTCAACTCAAATGGGCTGAGATGGTGACTAAAGCGTTTATAAAGTACCGTTGAAAAGGCCCATAAACATGCGGCAGCGATTGCTGCTCCTTCACCAAGTCCAATCATAAGTCGTTTAGTACCTCATTAAAAATGTATTAGCAGCGTGCAGTATACGTGGATTGGCCAGAATAATCTCAATTGTATTTGGACGTCCATCCATCTAGAGGTTGATATTTTCTGGTTTCGGTTCATAATAACGGCATTCGATTTTTTAGGAGCATGGTATGCCAATCACGGTTACTGACGAACTTCCGGCCATTAGTCAATTACGTCATGAAAATGTTTTTGTGATACCGCAGAGTCGGGCTTCAACTCAAGAAATCCGTCCGATGCGCCTTGCTATCCTTAATTTGATGCCCAACAAGGTAGAGACCGAAGTACAGTTTATTCGACTGTTAGCCAATACGCCGCTGCAGGTCAACGTCGACTTACTGCGCCTAGACACCCACCGCAGCTCAGAAAACTCAGAGCAGCATTTGGATATGTTTTACCGCTATTTTTCGGATGTAAAAGATAAAAACTACGATGCTTTAATTGTCACGGGCGCACCGCTGGCGCACCTGGAATACCATCAAGTGACGTATTGGCAAGAGCTGTGTGACTTTTTTGATTGGGCCGAGCATCATGTGACTTCGACCCTGTTCTCGTGTTGGGCGGCTCATGCGGCCATCTACCATCACCATGGTTTAAAGCGCGAGCTAAAACAAGACAAGCTTTGTGGGGTGTTTAAGCACTATTGTTATTTTGAGCACGGTGCTTTAACTCGAGGGTTTGATGATGAGTTTCTGGTGCCGCATTCGCGTTATGGTCATATCGATTTTGCCCAAATACAACGCTGTGAAGACTTAGTGGTATTGGCAGGCTCTGAGACTGTGGGGGCGTATTTACTTAAAAACCAGTCAGGAAGTCAGGTCTATATTACCGGGCATCCAGAATACGATGCCGACACCTTGGAAAAAGAGTACCAGCGCGACTGTGCAAAAATGGCCAACGCGCCTTTACCACAAAACTACTTTCCCGATGACGACCCCAGTCGGACGCCATCAAAAACCTGGCAAAGCCATGCGTTTTTGTTATTCTCAAACTGGTTAAATTATTACGTTTACCAGACCACCCCATACGATATCAACCTGGTTAGCCAAGATGTAAGGACTAACAATTATGCCGAGTAATTCTGCCGTGAACGGTGAACAAATCAGTCAGCAACTGGCTCATGCCATGAGTCAGCGCATCCTTATTTTAGATGGTGCCATGGGAACCATGATCCAGCAGCATAAACTTGAGGAAGAAGATTATCGTGGCGAACGCTTTAAAGACTGGCACGTGCTTATTAAAGGCAACAACGACCTGTTAAGTCTGACTCAGCCTGAGATCATCAAACAAATTCATGGCGATTATTTGGCCGCGGGCGCTGACATTATTGAAACCAATACCTTCAATGCCACGACCATTTCCATGGCTGACTATGACATGGCGAATTTAAGTCGAGAAATTAACCTTGAGTCGGCGAAACTGGCCCGCAGTGTGGCCGATGAGTTTACCGCAAAAGAGCCCAATAAGCCCCGTTACGTTGCCGGTGTTTTAGGCCCTACCTCGAAAACTTGTTCGATTTCTCCCGACGTCAATGACCCGGGTTTTCGTAACATCACCTTTGATAAATTGGTGGCGGCTTACGTCGAGTCAACCTTGGCACTGATCGAAGGCGGTGTGCATTTAATTTTGATTGAAACCATTTTTGATACCCTAAACGCTAAAGCAGCGTCATTTGCCGTAGAAGAAGCATTTGAGCAAGCAGGGGTTACTTTACCGGTGATGATTTCTGGCACCATTACCGATGCTTCTGGGCGAACCTTGTCGGGGCAGACCACAGAAGCGTTTTATAACTCCATCCGCCATATCAAGCCGATATCCATTGGCCTCAACTGTGCACTGGGCCCAGACTTATTGCGTCAATACGTCGAAGAGCTCGCCAGTGTTTGCGAAACCTATACCTCTGTGCACCCCAATGCCGGTCTACCCAATGAGTTTGGTGAGTATGATTTAGAAGCGCAAGAAATGGCGCAAGAAATCATCGACTGGGGCCAAGCGGGTTTTATTAATATTGTTGGAGGCTGTTGCGGTACTACGCCTGAGCATATTCGCGCCTTTGCCAAAGGACTCGAACACACCGCGCCACGGCCCTTACCTACGCTTGAAGTGCGGATGCGCTTGGCTGGCCTTGAAGCATGTAACTTAAATTAGGATTTTCACCATGACCCAAACCGCAGTATTTACCAATGTTGGTGAACGGACTAACGTCACAGGCTCTGCACGATTTAAACGCCTGATTTTAGAAGAAGATTACGAAACGGCATTGGAAGTAGCCCAAGAGCAGGTGGAAAATGGCGCGCAAATTATTGATATCAACATGGATGAAGCCATGTTGGACTCCAAAGCCGCCATGGTTAAATTTCTTAACCTGATTGCTTCTGAGCCAGACATCTCCCGAGTGCCCATTATGGTCGACTCATCAAAATGGGAAGTCATTGAAGCTGGGCTCAAGTGCATTCAAGGCAAGGCCATTGTTAACTCTATTTCGCTTAAAGAGGGCGAAGCGCCTTTTATTCAACAAGCGAAAACCATTAAGCGTTTCGGCGCTGCTGTGGTGGTAATGGCGTTTGATGAAGACGGCCAAGCGGAAACGGCCGACAGAAAGTATGAGATCTGCGCCCGCTCCTATGACATCTTGGTGAAGCAACTTGGCTTCCCGCCAGAAGACATCATTTTCGATCCTAATATCTTTGCGGTGGCCACGGGGATTGAAGAGCATGACAACTACGCCGTTGAATTTATTGAGGGCACGCGGCGCATAAAACAGAATTTACCTCACTGTAAGGTGTCGGGTGGGGTGTCGAATGTGTCTTTCTCTTTTCGCGGCAACAACCCCGTGCGCGAGGCCATTCACTCGGTGTTTTTATATCACGCCATTAAAGCGGGTATGGACATGGGGATTGTCAATGCCGGGCAATTGACGGTGTATGATGACATTCCCAGCGAACTGAGAAATGCCGTTGAAGATGTGATCCTCAATAAAGACCCCGGCGCTGGTGAGCGCTTAGTGGAGATCGCGCCAAAGTACTCTGGTATGGCACAAGCCGAGAAACAAGAGGACTTAGAGTGGCGCAGCTGGCCGGTTGCTAAGCGCTTAGAGCATGCTTTAGTGAAAGGGATCACGGAGTTTATCGATGAAGATACCGAAGCCTGTCGCCAGCAATTTGATAAGCCCATCCAGGTCATTGAGGGGCCGTTAATGGATGGCATGAATGTGGTCGGCGATTTATTCGGTGCCGGCAAGATGTTTCTTCCCCAGGTGGTGAAATCGGCGCGCGTGATGAAGCGAGCCGTGGCTTACCTCGACCCCTTTATTGAGGCAGAAAAAGAAGAGGGGGCGACTAATGGTAAGGTGATCATGGCCACCGTTAAAGGCGATGTTCACGATATTGGTAAAAACATCGTGGGGGTAGTGCTGCAATGCAATAACTACGAGGTGATTGACTTAGGGGTGATGGTACCGGCAGAAAAAATTCTGCAAACCGCCATTGATGAAAATGCTGATGTTATTGGCCTGTCAGGGCTAATTACGCCGTCACTGGATGAAATGGTGCATGTGGCAAAAGAAATGACTCGGCGTGGTTTCGATATTCCGCTGTTAATTGGCGGTGCCACGACCTCAAAAGCCCATACCGCGGTGAAAATTGAGCCGCAATACCAACATGGTGTGGTGTACGTGAATAACGCCAGCCGTGCGGTGGGAGTGGTATCAAATCTATTGAGTCAATCACAAAAGCCGGAGTTTTTAGCTAAAACCACCGCTGAATATGAAAAAGTGCGAGCCCAACAGGCGCGCAAAAAGCCCCGCTCCAAGCCGGTATCCCTTGCTCGAGCAAGAGACAATGCGGTCAACATTGATTGGCAAAACTACACCCCTCCGGTGCCTAACAAGCTTGGTATTACTGAGTTCAAAGACGTCACAGTAGAAACGTTACGTGATTATATTGATTGGACTCCTTTTTTCATGACGTGGTCGTTGGCTGGAAAATACCCGCGTATTTTAAGCGATGAAGTGGTGGGAGAAGAAGCGCAAAAGCTCTACCACGATGCCAACGTTATGTTGGATGATTTAGCGCAATCAGGGCATTTACAGCCACTGGGAGTAATTGGATTATTCCCAGCTAATCGCGTTGGCGATGACATTGAAATTTATCAAGATGAGCGCCGCGATAAAGTGCTGTTAAGGTCGTGTCAGCTGCGTCAGCAAACCGAGAAAACCGATTTTCCTAATTATTGTTTGTCTGACTACATCGCGCCAAAAGGCACGGCAGATTATTTTGGTGGCTTTGCGGTGACGGGAGGCTTGGAAGAAGATGACTTGGCGGCTGCGTTTGATGCTCAGCAAGACGATTACAATAAAATCATGATCAAAGCCGTGGCGGATCGCTTAGCCGAAGCCTTTGCTGAGTATTTACATGAGCGTGTACGCAAAGAATACTGGGGCTTTGCTGCCGATGAGTCACTGTCGAACGAAGAGCTTATTCGCGAAAACTATCAAGGGATCCGACCGGCACCTGGTTATCCGGCTTGTCCAGAGCACACCGAAAAAGCCAAGATTTGGCAGTTACTCGAGGTTGAAAAGCGCCTTGGTATGAAGTTGACCAGCTCCTATGCTATGTGGCCTGGCGCTGCGGTATCAGGGTGGTATTTCTCTCATCCTGAGTCAAAGTACTTTGCGGTAGCCGGGATCCAAGCCGATCAGGTAGCAGACTATGCTGACCGCCAAGGCATGAGCCTCGCAGAGGCCGAGCGTTGGTTGGCGCCAAACCTTGGTTATGAGCCGCAATAATAAGCTTAGGCCAGTTTCAGAGCTCTGTGACTGGCCTAACTGAAGTTTAGCCATTCAACCAAAGTTATTAATTTATGTATTTTTATGGTTAACAAAAGCACAATGTTTCCAGTATACTGCCAAAATCCATTACGATATTTGAGCTACACACAATAATGGCAAAACTGGGGTTGTGGTTACTTTGTTTGTTGTCGGCACCGAGTTGGGCAAATAATCAACTGGTGGTTGATATTATTAGCAGTGAAAACTTCAGCCAGCGTTATCAGCAGTTTTTAAATGGCAAACATGTCCTTGATGTCGATAGCTTTTACCCCTCTACCAAAGGCTCCCATATCGAAATCGTAGAAATGGTGCTATTACAACAGGCGCTGTTTCTTGGCGGTGAAACACGAGAAGTGGTATTTCGGCCTAAACCTGCAACCAACATCCTCGAATTTTCTGACTTACTTTCGGGTGAAAGTTTGATTTTGGCCCGCTCTGTGTGGCATGAAAATATTGTTGATTTCCGCGGCTCTGTGTACATCTCCGAACCCGTGGTTGAGTTTGGCGATTACGAAGCCGGCTTGTATGTCAGTGAAGACAATGTGGCCGCGCAACAAACCCCTTTTTCGCAATTGAAACAGTTAAGTGTGGTGTCTAATCCGAGGTGGCAAGTGGATTGGCGGGCGTTATTAAACACCGAGCTTAACCTGGTGAGCTTTATTGGTCCTTGGGAAACCATGCTTGCCATGGTAGAAAACGAGCTGGTGGATGCCATGTTAGTGAACTTTAGTGTCAGTGATGAGCTGACATTAAACTACGCGGATAAACGTTATGTGCCCATTAATGGTATTAAAGTGGTGTTGCCGGATTCTCGCCATTTTGTGGTGAGTAAGAATCACCCTGAAGGCGCCGCGGTATTTGCAGCGTTAAATCGTGGCTTAGCAACATTGCGCCAGCGCGGCGTGTTAAAAAAAGCCTTAGAGCAGTCTGGCTTTATTAATCCCCAAGTGGCCAATTGGCAAGTGGCTAATCACAGTATGTTGGTTGAGGAGCAGTGATGCCATTACGTTGGTTAGCGGTGTTGTTACTGGTCGGTCAGGCGTCTGCGTATACCTCCGCGCTAGACTTAGCCGAACAGTTTGTTGAGCTTGAAGCCAAGGTCGAGGCAAATTACGACTTGCACTTATTGCCAGAGGTTAAAGCGCAGAAACAACAAGCAAAAGGCCAAGGTCAGCAAGCATTGTTACTCCAGCTGTTATTACTTGAGGGAAGTATTGTACAGCATTATGGTGATTATGAGCGCGGTCTCGAGCTACATAAACAGGCGCTGCAATTGGCTAATCAATTAGGCGATGCGGCACTGAAAGTAAAAGCGTATTTGGCCATTGCGCATTTAGATATTGATTTAGAAAACCTAAAACACGCCCAAGACTACCTCAATAAAGCCACACAGTTGGCCGCACAACTGCACACAGCCAATCAACTAAAAGCGCAAGTGGCACTGTGGCAGGCGCGACTTTATGTCAATAAAGGTGCCTATCGCTTAGCATTGCAACACAGCAATATCAATTTACAAAACGTGGATAACAAAACCGCCAATCGCCTTCGTCTTACCCGTGCTCAAGCCTATCTTGAACTGGGCCAATACCCGCAAGCCGAGGCACTACTCGCTCACGTTGGTCGCAGCGAGTCGGTAGCGCAGGATCAACAAATGCGTATTACAAATGCCTTATTAGCGGCACGGGTGCAATTGCAAGCCGGAGAGTTTGCCGCGGCGATTGACCTGGCTGAGCAAGGTTTACAAGAAACCTTAGGCACGCGCTTCTTACAGCAGCAATCGCAGCTGCAGTGGACCTTGGCTTCGGCCTACGCTCAGCTTGGCAACTACGCTGAGGGCTATCGTTTTTTGAAGCGTTTTTCATTGACCAAACGCGCGTTAAACCTACAAAAACGTAATAACAAACTGTTAAAGCTCGAGGCGCAATACGCCTTAGCGCAACAGCAGCAAGCCGTAAGCGAGCTTGAGCGTGACAACGCCATTCAAGCAAAGCAAATTTTAGCCCATCAGCAACAGCTGGAAAACGCCCAGCTCACCCAACAGCGTTGGTTGTTAGTTGCGGTATTAGCGCTTACGCTGGTACTGGTTTTTTACTGGCGCTGGCAAAATCGCCGTTACACCAAGTTACTCGAACAACAAGTGGCGCAGCGCACTGAAGAGTTGGCGGAGCGAAATCAAAGGCTACAAACACTCAGCTTTACCGATAGCCTCACGGGGTTAAGTAACCGGCATCATTTTTTTAGTGTGATTGATGGTACCGTTGCAGCAGTGGATCAACGCTTACAACAAGCAGGCCCCGATGGTCGGAGCGATTTAGTGTTTGCCATAGTTGATATTGATCACTTCAAAACCATCAACGACAGCTATGGCCATGCCGCAGGAGACATCGTGCTGCAAGACTTCGCTGCTATTTTAAAGCAGTGTACTCGGGAGTCTGATTTACTGGTTCGTTGGGGGGGCGAAGAGTTTTTATTGGTAATGAGCGGCACCGAGCGCCAACGTGTTACCACTGTCATTGAGCGCATCCGGCAACAGGTTGAGAGCTACCCATTTATGGTGAACGATCAACCGATTAATTGCAGCTGTTCGATTGGCTTTGCAGCTTACCCCTTTAATCTAGCACATCCACAGCAGCTCAGTTGGGAGCAAGTACTGGAACTGGCGGACGCCGGGTTATATCTAGCTAAAGCATCGCAGCGTAATGCTTGGGTAGGTATTGAAACTGGCAGTGAGTTGCTCGATATAGCATCGGATAAGTTAGTAAAACGTGCGCACCAGCTGATTAAAGAAGGCAAGCTCAAGCTGAGCACAAATATCAAGCAGTTAAATCCTGATTGAAGTTAATCATTTAAGCCCTGAATATCCTAGTTCAACTACACAAAATGCAATACTCATTGCCCTTTGGAACAAACTCGTATTATGGTAAAGCTGGCACTTCACCAGCTGCCTGCCGCTTTATGGGTATTTATAGTTCTAGCCTGAAAAATGCACCTAAAGACAGTTGCTTAGCTTGATTTGGCGTAATATCATCCATGGCTATAGTGAGGCCAAAGTGACTATTACTTAGGCTTATTTCAGGGGTAAAGTGTTTGGTATCTAGTAATAGCTTCAGTCGTAGGCTCTCATGTATGGGAAGCTCAGCCCCAACCAGAAAAAAATTCTGTTCGGCTTGGTGGTTTAATCTTGCGATAAAAGTGACAAATTCAGTAGCCTGTGTTGCCGTGAGCTTAATCTGTTTTGGCAGTCGGTAGTGGTAGCTATCTTCTCCCTCGAACCCCCTCAATAAAGGCCTAAAGCTGTTAAACCCCTCATTTTCAATAAAGCTGCCTTTAGTATTGATATTGGCCTCAGAGTAGCCAGCGTCATTCGCCTCGAACCTATTTAGCCAATCTTTGACTGCAACAGCAATAGTCAGTGCAGAGCTGAGTTGCCAGTGGGCTGAGAAGTCGACAGAGTAACCATTGCCTGAATCTTGCCAGTCGCCATTATTGGGACGTTTCAAAAAGTTGTTATGAGAATAGTGTTCATAATAGTCTAAAGATCCCAGTAAACTGTTATCTTGTCGCCCGCGCACTTCACCATTGGCCACGGTATGACGAAAATAATCTACATACCAATAGTTAGCTTGAAACTCTAAAGTTAAGGAGTCAGTGAGAGTGTGTTGATATGCTATTCCTGCCCCTTTACTACGATTTGCCATGTACTCTAATTGAACAGCATACGTTTCTTTATCTAAAAGAGGTAAGTTATTGTGTTCCTGATAATACCCAAGAGCAGTGTCCGGATTGGTATTAATAAAATAATCAGCACGTTGCAGTAAATGTATACTGAATTTAGGAGCGAACTCAGGCGCTAAGCTTACGCCAAATCGTGCTTGTGCATGGCCATTATCAGCATCACTCTGCGGTCTAACTTGCCACTTATCTTTAGCAATATCCATGATTGGTGAAATATTGCTAAACGCACTGGTGTCTGAGTAAAACTCGAGCTGTTGTGCTGTTACTTGAAAGCTGAGTAAAGCCAGTATTGAAGCAATCTTATAACTATTTTTCATTACTATATACTATATAAAAAAGGCCTACGTTGAAGTAGGCCTGTGTTGTTGTTAGTTAAGCATTAAAGTGTTTCTACAGTACCGTTTTCGTATACAATTAACACTAAGCCGTCACGTTTTACAACCTCTGCTGCCTTTTCATCAGCTACCATAATGGTGCCGAGCACGACTTGACCATCAGTGTTGTCGTTATCATCGTTGTTGGCGATCGACAACTTTACACCCTCTGCGTTATTGGCGGTGAGTGTTGTTGTAGCGGTATCGTAATTAACAGTAAATGTGCGTAGCTTGTCGCTCTCAGGGAGCACATAACTAATATCTAGCTCTAATTCACCGTTTTCATAAGCGGTGCGCTCGCCACTGAGGTTTAATTCCATTTCATAGTCAGAAACCTTAGCTTGGAAATTAAGAGCGGCATTGATATCAAGGTACACGTCTTCACTTTCAAGCTTAGAACCCAGCTCTGGCTGAGCAAGGTACATGTCTATACTATAACTTGCCCCTGCTTGCCAATTGACCTGTTCAGCAGCAGTAAAATCAGCCGCAACACGGCCAAGTCCTTTAATATGGCCATAGAAGGTTTTAAACTGGAAACTGTCACCATTTTGGATCGTTAAGGGTCTATAATAGTCTCTGTATGAGCTTAATCGGCTAACAAAAGTATCAGTTGCTGTTATTGCGTTAATGTTGTTGCCATTGATACCGAAACTGCCTAGCATCCAAGATTGTGAAATAAAATAGCTTAAATCTTCATATGTTCCGCAATCATAAGCTTCTTCCGCAAAGTTAATAACTCTGCCCTCACCATCTACATAGTTGCCATCATTATTAACGTCAGTAAAGTTAATATAGCGGCAAGAGTAGTATTCAACGCGTTGCTGATCTTCGCTTAATATAGGTGATAGAACTTTGTATTCACCCCAGTGTGACTCTTCATTAATACCATAGTAGCGTTGCTCAAGCTCTAGATTTTGGCCGACATCTAGGGCCTCACTGGCTACCGTTAAAGCAGATTTACTATCTACCGCTCCAGATTGCGTATAGTATGTGTGCGAAACGGCGAAATCATTACTGTTGCTTTGCGAGACATTAACGGCTTGTGAGGTTCCAGCTTCCACTTGTGCTACTAGGTTGCTGTTGTCGCTGTTTACATCAATGGTTAGCTTGTCTTCCAATATGGGTGAAACTAAGTAACCATTGGCAGAGGTGGTGGTGTTTGGCTTAAGGGTGTCACTGACGCCGTCACTTATTAATCTAAGCCAACCAGTATCGGGTTTAAAGGTACTGTAGCCAGACTCCAATCGAGGTTTGAAATAGCCAAGCGCAGACTCTGGATCTTGAGTAACTCCTGCCGAAACATAGCTTTCAGCCTCTTCCATTGAATAAAAGTTACCATTATTAACAAACTCTAGGTCGTCGATAGCAATTTGATTACCGTCTTCATAGCTTAATACCCCGTTACTGAAGTTAGTAAAATAATCAAAGTTTGCGTTTAGTTGATAGCTTCCATACGCATCATTAAAGTCAATATATTCTACCCATGCTCGTTGAGCACCGGTTTTTTCATTTTTAAAATTTAATAGATAGTATTGGCGCGTACCCGAGTTATAGGCCTCACGCAAGATATCACCAGCAAAAACCATATCACTGCTACTGTTTTGTTGAATAGATACTCGGTAGTTACCAGCGGTCGCAGCCGTTTTTTGGTATTGATAAGCAACGGTTGTTAGGCCGCTACTTTCATTGACCGTGAGATTATTCCCTGTGTCATCCACAGTGATGGTGGCAACATCCTCAAACTTCTTGCCAAAACCGGAAAGCTCTGGCGGCATATATTGTTCGAGATCATTGATGTTAATGGTTGCCGTTGCTTTAACAAACTCATCTTGGGCTGTTGAGAACTCACCACTTAAACTGATTAACTGAGGTAAGATCAAAGTGTCTTTTTCAAGGTGATAGTCAAATGCCGATTCCTCGCGATAATTTTTCGGAGCGACAGAAGGTACCTCGACGGGCAATAGCTCGGCATTGATGCTACCTGCAAAGCTTACCGGGTTGGTAACGCTATCCGTTGCTTTTTGAGCCAGAGTCACCGCAAGCTTCAGTTCCCCTTTGGTTGGCTCCACGGCCACGTCACCAGCTTCTATTTGTGCTCTAGTTAACGCTCTATCGAGGCTGATTGTAGCGTGACTATCATCGCTAATAATGAGCTGTGCTGCATCGTTTTCTGCTTTACCAGACAAGGCCAACTTATACTGGCTATCGTTCTCAAGTGCAGTAATGGAAATATCGGCGGTTAATGACTCAGAACCTGCAGTGGCTGTAACACTAAACACTAAGTTTTCTTCATCTAAGGTTACGGTGCCGGTGCCGCCAGTGGTAAGATATTTACCTAAGTTAAACTGCGTACCTTGAAGCTCGCCACTTTCACGTAAAAGGTTGATTTGTGTTATGGCTTCCATTACATCGCTTAGTAATGCGAAACTGTCGCCTTGTTCCGCAACCATTTGTCCAGCAGTATCTACAACAGATACAAACTTTTCACCTTCGGTTGTGAAATCCTCACCTGAACTATTGGTTACATCAAATAAGTTGGCAAATAAACGTACGTCATCCACCATGGCACTGGCTTTAGCAATGGCATCACCTTGAGTTTCATCGCTTGCTTTGCCTTTAACACGGCCATCATTATCAGCTTTTGCAACTTTTACTTGAATTTCATTGGCAATGTTAGTGGCTGTCTGCTCCAGTGTTTCAACATGTTGTGCTAGATTTGGATCGTCTGCAATAACCTTAGTTAGCTCAGTTATAGCTTGACGAGAGCCGTTTAATACATCCTCTATTGTCAACTCAAATTCATCGTCGTCGTCAGCTGCATTCGCGACTAAAAAAGCTCCATCTGCAGCGGTTAAATCGGTAATGGCCGAGTTGAGTTTGCTGCTCATTGGTAGATCGGATTGCTCAGAATACAAACTATTTGCAATGCCCGCATTTATCAAGGCATAACGCATGCTGTTTTTGTTATCATCGCCAAATAAGCTTGCTGGTTTCTCTAATTTGCCCGGCTGAAGTTGGTCTAATGCGCCAACTAGACCAAATACGTTTGCTATTTGGGATTTTGCCTCTTGAATGGCTTGCTCTGAGGTGTCTCCTCGGCTTTGTGCAAGTGCCATAGCCATATGCGTAAGTGGCGTTATGTTGGCTGTGTAAGTTGCGTCTGTTTGTTCATCTGCAACATTAAAAAACGTTGCAATAGAAAATTCAGGGTCGGTAACAGTTAGGTTGACGTCCTCCCCATAAGCAATGGCGGCACCCTCATTATTTGTGCCACAGCCTACAGGTGCATCACACACCATAAGAGTGGGAGAGCTGGTGTCTTGACTCGCACTAATTTCTACTTTGACGACACCTGAGACATTGTTCAGAGTTACCGCATACTCGCCGTTTTCGTCGGTCAAAAGACTAGAGTCTCCCAACTCTTCAGCGTTTAATTCGACTTCATTGCCGTCTACATATTTGTAGAAGGTGAGTGCCGCGTTTTTTAAAGTTCCTTTACTTGCCGCTCCGGCAATATTACTGGTTATACTTGAGCCGTTATCAGGTGGTGGAGTAGTCGGTGTGGTAGGTGTTTCTGTTTGTTTATCAGATGATCCACCACAGGCAGATAATACCGAAATAACGCTCATTGCAAGCAGTGTTTTTTTTAATTCCATTTTCGTCCCTCTAAATATCAGTTTCAAGCTGTTATGGCTTGTATATGTACAATTTGCCATTGTTAAAAGTAAAAAAGGCCTAATTAAAGGTAAAAATCAACTTTTAATATTGTTCATATTACATTAATAAATGTGAATTGCTATGACTTTAGTCATAGTTTTCAGGTGTTAGTGGTGGTGTTATTCCTACTTTTTTATTGTATTCCCCATGTTATTGCAGCTGCCGTAGTTAAAGAGGGTTGCTTTATTGTGTGCCAATAAGGTTTTTATCTAAATGTGAGACTAACGCAGCAGCATATAATTTCTGTTATAGTCAACCTATTATTAAGCTGTTTAAGTTATATAGTTGCATTTTGTTACCCATTGAAGAGTTTATCCCGCAAATACACACCATTTTAAGTGAGTCAAACCGCCTGGTGCTGCAAGCCGAGCCCGGAGCCGGTAAATCGACAGTGGTACCACTTAGGTTACTACAAAGCAATCTGTGTGATGGCAAAAAAATCATTATGCTGGAGCCGCGCCGCGTTGCGGCAAAGTCTATAGCCACGTATTTGGCGCAGCAATTGGGCGAGCAAGTGGGGCAGCAGGTGGGGTATCAAATCCGTAATGAGCGTAAGTGCTCCGCCCAGACGCGGTTAGAAATTGTTACCGAAGGAGTGCTTACCCGGCGTTTGCAGGCCGACCCTGAGCTGCCCGATGTCGGCTTGATTATTTTTGATGAGTTCCATGAGCGCTCCATTCATGCTGACTTAGCATTGATGCTGGCATTTGAAGTACAGCAAGCCTATCGTGAAGACCTTAAGTTGTTGGTGATGTCGGCCACCATCGACCGTGAAAAAATAGCTCAGTATCTGGACGGTGCTAGTACTTTAGCTTGTCCGGGTAGAAGTTACCCCGTGAGTGTAGAATACAAAGCAAGCAATGGCCGTTATTTGTCAGAGCAAGTGAGCAGTGCGCTAAGTCATGCACTTGGCTTAGAAAGCGAAGGCGACATCTTGGTGTTTTTACCGGGCCAAGGAGAAATTAAGCGTTGCATAACAGCATGTGAAAGTGTGGTGAGCGCTGACGTTTGCTTACTGCCCTTGTATGGTGGCTTACCGCTGGCAGAGCAAGAGAAGGTGCTCAGGCGCCAACAAGGAGCTGGGCGACGGGTTATTTTTGCCACCAATATCGCGGAAACCAGTTTAACCATTGATGGCATTACCATAGTGATTGACTCTGGGCTTGAGAAGCGACTTAGCTTTGATGTTAAAAGTGGCCTGTCGCGATTGCAGACCACCATGATCTCCAAAGCTTCTGCAACTCAACGTGCAGGGCGAGCGGGGCGCTTGCAACCAGGCCATTGTGTGCGCTTATGGCGAGAAAGCGAGCAGCAAAGCCTGAGTGACTTTCAAGCGGAAGAAATCGCCACCACCGAGCTGACCAATTTAACCTTAGAGCTCAGCGCGTGGGGGATCACCCAATATCAGGATGGCCACTGGCTTACGCCGCCACCTGAGCAGCATTATGAGGTGGCCACGCAACTCAACCAATCGCTGGGGCTGATGGATAAACACAATAAAATATTACCCAGCGGTAACCGTGCTCTATCTTTGGGGGTGGAGCCTCGTCTTGCCAGTATGTTGTTACAAGCCAAAAGTAGCACAGAAAAGCAGCTGGCCTGCTGGCTTGCGGCATTGTTAAGTGAGCGCGATGTGGTGGTGAACGCCAGCGGCAGCGACCTGGTAGAGCGATTGATGTTAGTGCGTGAGTACAGCGAAAAGAAATCCACTGTCAGCAGCCATATGTTGCACCGTGGCAGTGCCGAGCAGGTGCTCAAGTTGGCTAAGTCGTTTGCTGCTAAGCTGGGTGTCAATCATAACATCGCCAGCATCTCCCTAACTCAGATGCAGGTGATCGCCGGCGAGCTGCTCTTACATGCTTACCCAGACCGGGTGGCACAAAAGCGTCCGAGCAGTGATAATCGCTATCTGCTCGCCAACGGCAGGGGAGTGACTTTACGGGACGGTGACGCCTTGCAAGGCTCGGCGTTTTTAGTGGTGTGTGATGTCGACGGCAAAAATAAAGACGGCACGGTATTTTTGAGCTGCGCCATTGACCAAGCGACGCTGATGAGCGAGCTGCAACCACAGCTGCAACGCATCACCCACTATCGCTTGGATGATAAAAAAGAGTCCATTATAGGCCGTGAGCAAACCAAGTATCGGGCCTTAATTTTGCAACAGCAAAATCTCAGCACCATTCCCAGCAGCGAGTTTCAAGCGTGCGTTCGCGATATTTTGACCGCGGAAGGCTTAGATATGCTCAACTGGACAGCCAAAAGCAAGGCGTGGCTGGCGCGGGCAAAGTGGCTTGGCAGTCAGTTGCCGGACTTTCCAAGTATCACAGAAGCCACCTTAATTGCCCAGCTAGATACCTGGTTGCTGCCCTATTTAAATAATGTCAGTTCGCTGAAGCAGTTAAAACAAGTTGATATTTTTAATTTGTTGCAAGCGCTGTTGGACTGGCCGCAGCAACAGCTATTAGAGCAACAAGCGCCAGAATTTTACCTTACGCCAAGCAATAAACGCGTTGCCATTCGCTACGATGCCCATCAAGGGCCCACGGTGGCAGTGGTATTGCAAGAAATGTTTGGTGAACTGGAGCCTGTGATGCTTGCAAATGGCCAAGTGGCGGTCAGGTTTGAGCTGTTATCACCAGCAAAGCGGCCCATTCAAACCACCAGTGATCTGGCGAACTTTTGGCGCACTTCGTATTATGACGTCGCTAAAGACATGCGCGGCCGCTACCCCAAACACCGCTGGCCTGAAAACCCGTTAGCAGAAAAGCCTGGACGCTCAATTAAAGCGAAACAGTAAGTACCTTTTTCTTGTTTGTAAAATTCCCAAGCGAGCGCTAATGTGGGTGTCTAGTTTACTCGAAGATAATGATGAGATACCGAATTGTGCTATTACCGATATGGACTGCGATAACAGCTCAATGCGCCTATAGGCATGAATAGATGAAAAATAAACACATAATGCTCAGTGTGTTAGTACTGAGTTTGGTGCTGCTAAGCTGGTTGCCACAGTTTAATGTGGCGATGACCAACTTTATTGATGAGGCGTTGCTGCAATCTTCTGTGGTCTATGCCGCAGCGCGCGGTGTGAATGGAGCCATTTCACTATTGCAATCGGCTGAAGTGGGCATTGGGGTGGCGAGTATTCAACCGGCACAACTGCTTGATCCTATAAACGATCTTGCTGAATATATCTCGGATATTATGCAAATCGCCATAGGTTCGTTATTTATTCAGCGCATGCTCTACACCATGTCGACCCACGTGTTGTTTAGCGTCGCTTTTACTTTGTCGGCACTAGGCTTTTTGCTTTGTTTATATTTTCAAAAGTGGCAGCGCCTCAGTAGCCGATTATTAGCCACTATGTTATTGGTGCGGTTTGTGGTGCCTTTTGTGGTTTTGGCCACCGGGTTATGCAGTCAGTTGCTACTAGACCAAGAAATAGAAAAACAAAGCCAAGTGGTCTCAAATACCGTGGATGTGTTTCAATCGCAGGCGCACAGCACTCGGGCGCAACATGTCAAAGTCACAGCCAAAATCAATAACCAAAAGCAGTTACATCAGCAGCAAATTGCCGAGTTAACCCAGCAGCAGGTTGCACTTCATGGTGAAGCAAGCGAACTCAATGGTGACATTGCCACTATAGAGCAACAAGTAGCCGCCGCGCAGGCAAATAGAAGCTTGTCTGAATGGTTAACCTTCACCCAAACCGAGGAGGCCAAGCCGTTGATCGCCAAGCAACAGCAATTGACCAGTGAAAAAGCCAAATTAGAAGCGCAAATAGCCCTATTGAATCAACGAAAAGATCGCCACCTGAGCGCCATAAAGCGCCTCGAAGACGAGCTACAAGGTGACAGTCAAGGAGTATGGAGCCGGGCTATTAAGGCGGTGTCAGGAGGCATAGATGAATTAGTGCACTCGGCCGAATCCTTGTTTATCGACTTCTTAAACGTAGTGTCGTTGCTGCTATTAAAGCTACTATTGATGCCACTGCTGTTTTTCTATCTTGCCAGCAAGGCCTTTAAGGCGATTTGGCGGGTTTAGTGTACTCAATAGCAGGCCGAGACGACGGTTAAGTACATGGAGCTATTACCATGGTTAGTTGATCTCGCGTTTTAGCACCTCACTGAGGTAGCGTTTAAACGCCTTAACTGCCACTGGTTTGGAGAAAAAATAGCCTTGCCCTTGAGAGCACCCCATGTCGATAAGTGCCTGCTGGTGGTCTTGAGTCTCTATGCCTTCGGCAACCAGCTCTAGTCCTAACGATTGCGCAAGCAATGTCACTGTTTGCACGATATCGCGGTCTTGCTTATCTTCGAGCATATCCATGACAAAGCTTTTATCAATCTTTAGGATATCCAGCGGCAGATATTTAATATACGAAAGGCTGGAGTAGCCGGTGCCAAAATCGTCTATTGCAATGGTGATCCCCAGCGCCTTTAACTCATCCAGTAAGGCCTTGGTTTCATCGTAGCTTTCTAACAAGGTGGTTTCGGTGATTTCAAACTCAAGCACCTCGCCCTTTAGCTGATGCTGCTCAAGTATGGCTTTGGTGGTGGCAATAAAATCCGCTTTATGAAGCTGCTCGGCAGAAATATTCACGGCAATACGCAGTGTCACTCCTTGTTGGTGTAACTCTTTGGCAAGGAGTACAGACTGCTCTAGCACAATATCGCCAAGCCGATGAATAAGCCCGGTTTGCTCCGCCACCGCAATAAATTCATCAGGAAAGATAAGTTGGTCGTCTTTGCTGCGTAAGCGTACTAGGGCTTCGGCACCGGTGATGTCACCACTATTAAGCTTCACTTTAGGTTGAAAGTGCACTTCAACCCGCTGATTTTCTAATGCATCGCGCAGTTGGGTTTCTACCGCTTGCCTGGCCTCAATACGCGTTTCTAATTCGCTAGAAAAGAACGATAAACGATTTCTGCCTTCCTCCTTGGCGCGAAACATAGCGGCATCGGCGTGAGCCATCATTTGCTCAACGTTGTCGGCGTCGTTGGCGTATATACTGGCACCAATGCTCACGGTTAATCTTAAGGTTTTTTGCTCCACTTGGTAGGGTTGGCTTAAGTCATGCAAAACTTGATTGGCAAAATTGAGGCACTCATCTAAGGAAGTTAAGTCAGGGAGTAACACCACAAATTCATCGCCACCAATACGGGCAACGGTGTAATGGTCCAAGGCCCCAGCGCGTAGACGTTTGGCTACTTCTTGAATAACGAGGTCGCCGACACTGTGGCCTAAGCTGTCGTTAATGTACTTAAATAAATCCAAATCAATCAGTAACAAGCCAACACTTTTTTCGTGGCCATCGGCACTGATAATGGCTTGATGAATTCTATCATGAAGTAAAATACGATTAGGTAAATCGGTCAGTTGGTCGTAGTTGGCGAGGTGTGACATCTTAATGGAGAGGGCGACAAACTCGCTGACATCATGAAAAACAATGATGGCACCAGTCAGGTTGCCATATTCATCGTGAATGGGAGCGGCAGAGTCTTCAACACGATAAATGCGCCCGCCATAGCCCACCAGTTGGCTATTCAGCGCCATGGCCGCCACACGTTGTTCTTTAAGAGCTATTCTTACAGGGTTTACAATAGCTTCTTGGCTAGCAGCATCTTGTAAGGTCATGACCTCTTCAATGGGGTGCCCTTCGCCGTGGGCAGCGAAAACGCCTGTCATGGACTCGGCAATGGGGTTCATAAAGGTAACACGGCCATCCAAGTCGGTGGCAATAACAGCATCGCCAATGGAGCGCAACATAATATTGAGCTTTTCTTTTTCACCTTGCAATGCCAGCTTGGCGTTTTTTATTGCGGTGATGTCCGTAAGAGTAATAATGTGGCTTTCGCTCTCGCCGTCGCCAAAACGCTTTTGTACCGACACTTCAATGTGCTCTATACCATTACTGGGTTGCGCTAAGCTGACATCAAATATGCGGGCATTATTATGCCCTAAGTTATTCTTAATAGCATGCGCTAGGTCGTCTGGGAACACCTCAAAAAGCTTCTTACCGTGCACTTTGCTGCTGTCTTGGTTAAACCAGCGTCCAGTTGTGTCGTTGCAAAAATTGCACTCTAGTGACTTATTCCAATGCGACACAAACACCGGGATTTTAGCAACCAGCTCATGCAAGTCTTTTCTGGCTTGAATAATCGCGGCCTGTTGCTGCTGTAAGCGCAAATGGTTTCTTACCCGCAATTGGCAAGTTAAGGCATCAATGGGCTTACTAATAAAATCAACGCCGCCAAGCTCCAGTGAATAATGCTCGTAATGGCGCTCTTGGTGGCTAGTAATAAAAATAACCGACGGTTTTGGGGTCGGGCTTAGGCGTTTTATGTAATCAAAAACCTGAAAGCCATCAATCCCTGGCATTTCAATATCGAGTAGAATCAGATCGTACTCATGGTTTTTAATGCACTCGATAGCTGCTTCACCACTATCACAACAACTTACCTTGCCAAGGGGTAAGAGTATGTCTTTAAGTGCAATAATCACCCCAGGGTCATCATCAATAACTAAGAGTTGCGGTTCTTTTTCTTTACTTTCGCTGAACAACATTGCGCGTCCTTATAATAACTACTAAGCTCAAGTTATCGTTGGTTTTTTATGCATCCTTTTATAAAGCGTCGCAGTATTTACTTCATAAATCAAGAAAAGCCAACTATAACTTAGTTGAAAATTTATACAGCTTTACGGGGTGAGCCCAATAATGGCTTATCTTGGTAGAGTTGATACGGTTTTGTAGGATTTTAGTTAAGTTGAAAATGATTCATTTAAGTTGGGTTCTAAGGGAATGGTATGCCAAATTTAGCTGCTTCGACTGTTGCAAAAAATAAAATTTCTCATGCTCGGGTGTTGGTGTTAGACGATGACCTCAGTAGTTGTTTAATTTTGGCTGACTTCCTTGGCCAGTTTTGTCATGTTGATCACCTTACTGAGATGACAGACATCCACGAAGAGCTGGACCGCTATAAGCCCGATCTTATTCTGTTGGACATTTTTTTTGGCCCGCATTCGGGCATTGAGATCTGCAAAGCATTGAAGCAATCGGCGTTGTATGCTGATATTCCGGTTATTTTTATTACTGCGGCGATTGAGCAAGAAGAGCTGGAGGAGTGTTGGGCGGCGGGATGCGTCGACTTTATTTCTAAGCCGTTTAGTTTTACCACCTTGACCAATAGGGTAAAGGTGCATTTATTGCTGCGTTTTCAGGCGCAAATGCTGCAAGAAAAAAGCTATAAAGATGGCCTTACTGGACTTTACAACCGCACTTACCTTAATCATGTTTTTCCATTGCACTATGCTCAATGTCAACGCGAGGGCGCGCCACTGACGATATTGCTGTTAGATATTGATTGGTTTAAGCGCTACAACGACCACTATGGCCATGTGCAAGGCGATGACTGCATTGTTGCGGTGGCAGAGGCCATCGTCAGTCAAACTCGACGACCTTTGGACATGGTGTTTCGCTATGGGGGCGAAGAATTTTTGTGTTTGTTACCTAACACAGACAGCAAAGGCGCCGAGAACATCGCCCAGCAAATACTGACCAAAGTACGTGGTCTGGAAATTCCACACCAGCAATCTGATTTTGCTATTGTCACGCTCAGCATTGGTGCTTTCACCGCGCAGAGCAAAGAAGCCCAAGCCCTTACCGAGCTTGTTGAGCTTGCCGATAAAGGGCTTTACCGAGCCAAACAACAAGGCAGAAATCAATTTTGTCGCACTGAACTGGCAGCAGCGGAAATTACTAAGGAGTAGCCGCAGCAGCGTTAAGGAGGAACAATGGAGCGTTTATTAAAACGTCACAATAAAAATATCACATCTTATCTGTTTTCAGGGTTAAACATTACCTTTTTACTGCTGCTGCTTGCCGGTGGAGTGTTTTTTCATCTGCAACAAAGCGCCAGTCAAACGGCTTTTTATCAAAAAGAGCTGAAAAATAACGCCGATGAAATCGAGAGCCATTTCGCTGCGGTGTTGCAGCGTTATCGCCGCGGCCTGGGGTTTTTGTCTAATACCCCACCCATTTCTGGGTTACATCGGGCCGAGATGAATGCCGGTGTAGACCCTTTGGATGGTACCGAGTACCAACAGTGGGTTAAGCGACTCGAAACCATATTCACTTCTTACATGCAGTTTAATCCTGATATCGACCAACTGAGAGTGATTAAAGCCACTGGTGAGGAAGAAATCCGCATTGAGCGCGAGGAGGGGCAGATTGCTCCTGCCATTGACCTGCAAGATAAGTCCGACCGCAGTTATTTCAACAATGCGATGCAGTTGCCGCGCAAAAAAGTCTACGTGTCGGCGATTGAGTTAAATAAAGAGTACGGTGAAGTGGAGTACCCTATCAAGCCGGTAATTCGTTTTGCTATGCCTTTATACAATGGCGCCGATACGCCTTGGGGAATCATTATTCTAAACCTCAAGGCACAACCACTGCTAAACAAAATGCAAGCCCTGCTTGAGCCCCCTGAGCAATTGTTGCTTATTAACAACATGGACCATTTTATCCTCCATCCAGATAGCAATTTGATGTTTTCGCAGTACTTAGCAGAGCAGCGCACCTTTGCGGCAACCTACCAACAAAGTGCTGAGCTCGGAGCATTGACTGTGTTTTCGGATAAAGCAGGCAATGAGCTACTTGGCCTGTCTCGAGATTTAAAATTTGGTTTTGACGATGGTCAAATGATGCAAGCCGTGGTGATGTTACCCAAAAGTGCCTTGACGGCAGCGGTCATTAAGCGCGATATCACCTTTTATAGTGTGCTGTTGCTGATTACTGCGCTGCTCTACGCCGGGGTGATTTTTTATCGCCGTATGGCGCAAAAAAGCAGTGAGCTTGCCGAGGCCCAGCAATTGGCCGGCAGCATTGTGAATCAGTCTTTTGATGCCATTCTTAGTGTCGATGAAAATGGTGATATTTTAAGCTGTAACCAAGCGGCAGAGGATTTATTACAAGTATCGGCTGCGAATGTGGTGGGAGAGCCCATTAGCTCTGTGGCTGCTTTTCACGACTTTGATGTTAAAAAAGCCGTTGCCGGCCTCGCTAACGCCAACAACAAACATCGCATTCTGGATTGGCACATTCCTGCCTCAGAGCAGGCGGAGGATAAGCAGTTAACTTTAAGCTTAAGCATGATAGCGCCTAAAGCAGGAGCCAGTCATTTGGCCATTATTATTCGCGATGTCACTGCGCAAGTAAAAGCTGAAGCCGAAATTAAGCAAATGAACCAGATGCTTGAGCAAGAAGTGACGGAGCGCACCAAAGAGTTAAAACAAGCACGAGATGAAGCACAAAAGAGCAGCGAGATTAAGAGCCAATTTATATCCAGCATCAGTCACGAGATACGAACCCCGCTAAACGGTGTTATTGGTGGGCTGAAGTTACTGCGTAATGAGCCGCAAACCACTAAAGCTCAACATTATATTGATTTAATCGACACCAGTACCGATGCCTTAGGGGTGCTTATTAATGATGTATTGGACTTATCTAAAATTGAAGCTGGCAAATTAGAGCTGGTGACTACTCAGTTCTCAGCAAAGGATTTAGTGGAATCTTTGTGTAAATCCATGGCCATAAAAGCCTACGAAAAAGGCTTAGAATTGTTTATTGATGTCAGCGGTGTGAAATCTGCCCAAGTGGAGCAAGATAAAAACCGGCTCTCACAAATTCTCAATAACCTCATTAATAATGCCTGTAAATTTACTCACAAAGGCTACATTGCGGTTAAGGCATGGGAAGAGCCTATCGATGACAATTACAGCCACTTATGCATTAGCGTCATTGATACCGGCATAGGGATCTCTGAGCAACAACAGAGTAAATTGTTTGAATCATTTTCTCAGGCTAGCCCCAATATCGCCGCGCAGTATGGCGGCACAGGATTAGGCTTATCAATCAGCCGTCAACTGGCCATGATGTTAGAAGGAGACATTAAGTTTTCATCCACACAGGGGCGTGGCTCTGAATTCACGGTCAGCGTTAAGGTCAAACAGATTGAAACGGATATTGCTGTGACTAAGCCACTCAAGCAGCAACGAATTGCCATTTGTGCCGCCAACCGCCATGTGGAAAGCTGGTTACGTGAGACCTTAATAGGCTTAGGAGCCAAAGTGTTTGATGCTGACTCATTGCCTAGTGAAGGCGATGATACCCACTATCAGCTAAAAGAGGTCGATGCCTTTATTGCCGAGCAGGAATGTTTACTGGGTTCGCCGTTTTATCAAGCGATCCAAACGCAGCCTGGCGATAACTTGCCGCAAGTGATTTTACTCACCGCCCCAGGTGAGGAGTTGCAGTTTAAATATCGCGACAAACCGGTGACTCCCCTTAATAAGCCTGTGGCCATAACCGAGGTGTTAAAGTTACTGACAGGGTCAAAGCACCGTAAGCACGCAGAAAAACAAGAGGCGGTGGAGCAACAGGTATCAGAGTTGCTCATTAAAAAAATCAGCGGTGCCAAAGTGATGATTGTCGATGACAACGAAACCAACCTGGCCATTGCCAAAGGGGCATTAGAGTCTTTACCAATTACCATTAAAACGGCCTGTAATGGGCTGGAAGCGGTGGACAAGTTAAAAAATATGGCAGCAAACGCTGACCCCTGTCATTGTGTATTAATGGATTGTCAAATGCCGATATTATCGGGGTACGATGCCACCCATAGGATCCGAAATGGCAAAGCTGGCAGTGACCATGAAAACGTCGCCGTGGTTGCCATGACCGCCAGTGCCATGTCTGGGGAGAAGGAAAAGTGCATCGCCAGTGGCATGGATCACTATATTACCAAGCCCATAGACTTTACTGAGGTGCAGCAAGTGGTCACCGAATACCTTGCTAAAAATTACACAGCCTCGCCTCAGCAAGCGCAGCCAGAAATGAACGACGACAGCGATGAATTGGCGGCGGCGGTATCATGGGACAAACAAAGCGCGCTGCAACGATTGCGTGGTAAAACGGAGTTATTCAAACAAATTTGTCAGTTGTTTGTTGACCGCGTACCGGAAAAAATTACCGAGTTAGAAACCGCAATGAATGAAGAGTCGTTTGATGACCTACGCAAAGCGGCTCATGCGCTAAAAGGCATGTGCTCGGACATTGGTGGCAATCAGCTGGCTAAAATATTGCAAGACATTGAAACAGGTGCCAGCAAAGGCAGTGACGTTCAAGAACTAACCGATATGCAAATACAAGCGGTTAACTTGCTGTGGCAGTTAAGGGAGATAGTGGAGCACTATATTCAAAAGTAACGGCTTCACAGCAAAACATCACACAATAACTTACCGCTAACGTGTGCTCCGCTAGAGCTGAAGTTAGCCGGTAAGGTATGCCAAGGCACCTTAATACTTGCCTCAAAATAGGCCGGTTAATGAAGCGAATTGCTATTACTCGTACCACTGCTGCTTTTCTAACCAAAAAGCCTGACCAAAGCCACCAATATAGCGCACTCGCTCCACCGTTAAGCGCCAAATATGAAAGTCGGCAAGCTCAGCGTATTGCGCCGCTTTAGGATGTTGTTGAATAAACTCTGAAAGAAGTGCTTGGCTGTTCTCGCGCGCTAGCTTTTCCGCAGTGGCCATTACGGTGACTCGAGGGTTCTCGGCGTCATCTTGCTGTTGCTGGTTGAGGATCATAAACGACAGCTGTGGATGCTTGGTTAGGTTTTTACTGTGCTGGGCAATATCGCTAATGAATAAATAAAAATGCTTATCTGTGCCGTATAGGTATTGGGCAATGGATGCGAAGGGAAAATCTTTTCTATTATTGGATAAGGTTGATAAAAACAGGCTGTTATGGCTAGCGCAGAGGGTTTGTGCGTGTTGTAACGCGGCTTGTCGCATCAGTAAATTCCTTGCTTTAGTATAAGGGGTAATGAGAAATACTCTCATTGAGATTGTAACGCTAAGCAGCATAAAGAAAAAGTATAATAAAAACTAAGCTAAACCATGAGATACGACTACTATTAAATCAGTAACAGTGATGAAAACTTAGAGTAATTACTTGGTTTTTAAGTCATTTTGTAACATAGTTTGTTTACTCAACAACGAGCAATACCATTATGCTAAGTAAACTAACAATAAAACAAAAAATTACTTTAGGCTTTAGTGCCTTAGGCATGCTGCTAGTGTTAGCGTGCGTGCTGGCTTATGCGGCGTTTGCGCAAATTCAAGCGGCAAACCAAAATATGGCGCAGGTAACCCTGCCAATTCAGCGTGGTGCCGATGAGCTGCAGCTGGAGCAATTGAAATTAAGTAAGTTGATCTCGCAAGCATTCACTTACGATGACGCCCAGCAAATACAGCAAGCTCAAGATAAGTTTCGTCGTCAGCAGCAGCTCGTTGATGCAAAACAGCAACAGCTGGTGGGCTTAACGGCCAATATGCCGCAAATCTCTCAGCAATTGCAGCAAACCTTTGCCGTAGGTGAACAGCTCAGTGACGCGGCACAACAAATGCTGCAAGCAAAAGCCAATGCGGTGGCCGAGCTGCAAGCAATTCAGACACAGTTTCAAGCGTTACTGCAAGTCAAAACGCAGGCCAGTAATGCCATGCTTGATATCGAGTTACTCGAGACCGAGCAGGCACGGCAGTTAGAGGAAATGGTAGGCACCGGCATTCGCATTGATGACATGCTGTTTACTTTAGAGAACAACAGTAAGCAAATCGCCAGCTTAAACCTAGAGCAAATCGAATTGCACCAGCAAGACATGTTGTTTTTACTGGATAACATTAAAACCAACATGGCCTTTCTTGAACGCCAAGCCTATGGCATTGATGCCGATGAGTTATTAACGCAATTTAATCAAGCCATGAGTGAGCTTAACCGCTTACTGCGGGAACCCGGCACTTTATATCGTGCCGTGGAAAGTAAACTACAGCAACAACAGCGGGCAGCAAACATGTACCGTCAAGCTGAGCAGCAAGCGCAAACGGTGATCAATCAGCTAGAGAAAGTCCAGCAGCAAGCGAACTCGACGTTTAAAACATCGCAACAGTACACTGATACCTTGATCGCGCGCGCGCAAAACATGGCGATTATTTTGGTGGTGATCTTTATTTCTCTGGGCGCTTTTATTTCTGTGTCTACCAGTAAAGCCATGCTGGGGCCATTGGCTGCGGTGAATAAAATGCTTAACCACTTGGCTGCAGGCGACTTTTCTCGCTCAATGACCAAGCGTCATGACGATGAGTTCGGTCAGTTAATCGATAACATCAATCAAGTAAAAGATAACCTGCGCAGTTTGCTCGAGGCGGTTAATCATCAAGTCCATGAGTTAGAAAGCCTGTCTGAGGGCTCCTTAGCCGAGAGCAAACAAGTCGCGAGCAATGCCAACGAGCAAATGCAACGGCTGCAAAGCGCTAATCAATTGGCACAAAACATTGCCACCAGTGCGGTGTCGGTGTCAGAACGCTCTGCGGAGAGCTTAACCAGTATCCACAGCGCCAATCAGCACAAGTCTTCGGCCAGTGAATTTACCCAAAATAACAAGCAACATATTCTGTCGTTAAGCACCCGTATGTCTGATGCGGTTGCTTCGATGACCAAACTAACCAACCACAGCGAGAGCATTGGCAGTATTTTAGATACTATTTCGGCCATTGCTGAGCAAACCAACTTATTAGCACTTAATGCGGCGATTGAGGCGGCGCGAGCAGGCGAGCAGGGCCGAGGCTTTGCCGTGGTGGCCGATGAGGTGAGAACCTTGGCGTCACGGACGCAACAGTCCACCAACGAAATAAACGAGAAAATAGCCGCACTGCGTCAAGATACCCAGCAAGCTTCCGAGGCGATAAACCAAGGACAGCAAGACGTAGAGCTATGCGTTGCACAAAGCGAGTCGTTGTCACAAGCAATGGAAGAAATTGCTTCTGCCTTAACCCAGGTGACGCAGTTGAGTGAGCAGGTGCATCAGGCCGCAGACACTCAAGCGACGGATTGTCAGCAAATTGAGCAGGCGATGGTTGAAGCGGAGCACACCGCTGATGATAACGCCAAAGCAATGCAAAATCTTGCCAAAGGCAGCGAGTCATTGAGCCGCTTTTCGCACCAGTTAGCCACCTTAGTAGAGCGCTTTAAACTGTAGTCGCTTTGAGCTGTATGGTTAAAGGTTGCGCTTTTAGCAGGGCAACCTTTGCTTTTGCTTAAGGGATTAAGTGGCCATGTTTAGTGGCTACTCTTCTGGCGTGATAAAATCCTCAAAAAACCAAGCTGCAAAGGCATGGCGGCCTTC